>JAEUMJ010000190.1 GCA_016792865.1 Hyphomicrobiales bacterium
AAGAAGACGGAAGCCGGCAATGATTATCTCGCCGTGAACGGCAAGGGTTACGTTCCGACGCTCGAAACCAAGGACGGCGCACTTACCGAAGTGCAGGTGATCCTCCAGTATCTTGCCGACGCCAACCCGGCCAAGGGCCTGCTGCCCGGCTTCGGCGACATCTCCCGTTACCGCGCCATGGAAATGCTGAACTTCATTTCTGCCGAGCTTCACAAGGGCATCGGTGGCCTGTTCAACCCCGCCATGCCTGACGCCGGGAAGGACGCCATCAAGCAGCGTGTTGACACGCGCCTCGGCTGGCTGGAAACGCAACTCGAAAAGGCCCCTTATGTCCTTGGCCAGGCATTCTCGGCTGCCGATGCCTATGCCTTCACGGTGCTGGGATGGTGCAAGCACGTCGGTATCGACCTTGCCAAGTTCCCGGCCATCACCGCCTATCTTGGTCGTATCGCCGAGCGTCCTGCGGTGCAAAAGACACTGAAGGAAGAAGGTCTCGCATAAGCGGCGACTTTCTCGTCTCCAGAAAAGAGAATGGCCGGGAAAACCCGGCCATTGCTGTTTGGATCAGGCTTTCGCCTTGCGTTTTCTGGCAGGCGGCTTCTTGCCGCCACCCTCGCCTTTCGGCTTCGTTGCACGCGGAAGCGCCTTTCGTTCCGGCGGGCGCGGCAACGAGGACCGCTCTTCCTCGCGGCTCAGATAGGCGAAATCAAGCGCACCTTCCTTCATCAGGATGCGAACCGTACCGCCCTTCGACAGCTTGCCGAACAGGACTTCTTCCGCCAGCGGCTTCTTGACGTGTTCCTGGATGATGCGGGCCAATGGCCGCGCGCCCATCTGCTGGTCATAACCCTTTGTGGCCAGCCAGTCCGCCGCTTCCGACGAGATCTCGATGTTGATCTGGCGTTCGGAGAGCTGCGCCTCAAGCTGCAGCACGAACTTCTCGACAACCTTGCGCACCACGGCGGGCGGCAGATGTCCGAAGTTGACGATGGCATCAAGCCGGTTGCGGAATTCCGGCGTGAACAGCCGCGTGATCGCCTCGTTGTCCTCGGCGACACGGACCGTGGCACCAAAGCCGATGGCCGGCCGGGCAAGGTCGGCAGCACCCGCGTTGGTGGTCATGATCAGGATCACATTGCGGAAGTCCACGGACTTGCCATTGTGGTCGGTCAGCTTCCCGTGGTCCATCACCTGCAACAGGATGTTGAACAGATCGGGATGGGCCTTTTCCACTTCGTCGAGCAGCAGCACGCAATAGGGATTCTGGTCCACACCGTCGGTGAGCAAGCCACCCTGATCGAAGCCCACATATCCGGGAGGTGCGCCGATCAGGCGCGACACCGAATGGCGCTCCATGTACTCCGACATGTCGAAGCGCAGGAACTTCACGCCCAGCACCTCGGCAAGGCGCTTCGCCACTTCGGTCTTGCCGACACCGGTGGGGCCCGCGAACAGGTAGTTGCCGATGGGTTTTTCCGGTTCGCGCAATCCGGCACGGGACAGCTTGATCGCCGCAGATACCTGCTCGATGGCCTTGTCCTGGCCGAAAACCAGGCGCTTCAGTTCCGATTCAAGATTGCGCAGCACCGTGGCATCGTCACGCGTGACCGTTTTCGGGGGAATGCGGGCCATCGTGGCGATCGTGGCCTCGATTTCGGGAACGCCGATCGTCTTCTTGCGCTTTTCTTCCGGCAGCAACATCAACGATGCGCCGGTCTCGTCAATCACGTCGATTGCCTTGTCGGGCAGCTTGCGGTCGGCCATGTAGCGGGCCGAAAGGTGCACGGCAGTCTCAATGGCGTCGTCGGTGAAATGCACCTTGTGGAAGTCCTCGTAATAGGGCTTCAGGCCCTTGAGGATTTCGATGGCATCCGGGATCGAAGGCTCGTTCACGTCGATCTTCTGGAAGCGGCGGACGAGCGCACGATCCTTCTCGAAGTGCTGGCGGTATTCCTTGTAGGTCGTGGAGCCGATGCAACGCAGCGTGCCCGCAGCCAGCGCGGGCTTGAGCAGGTTTGAGGCATCCATGGCACCACCCGATGTGGCTCCGGCGCCGATCACCGTATGGATCTCGTCGATGAAAAGGATGGACCCGGGCTTCTGCTCGATCTCCTTCATCACCGCCTTGAGCCGTTCCTCGAAGTCGCCCCGGTAGCGGGTTCCGGCGAGGAGCGTGCCCATGTCGAGCTGATAGACGGTGCAATCCCGCAGCACGTCGGGCACTTCGCCCTTGATGATCTTGCGGGCCAGCCCTTCGGCAATCGCGGTCTTGCCGACACCGGGATCGCCCACGAACAGCGGGTTGTTCTTCTGGCGGCGGCACAGGATCTGGATCGTGCGGTTCACTTCCGCCGTACGGCCGATCAGCGGATCGATCTTGCCGTCCTGCGCCTTCTTGTTCAGATCGACGCAATAGGCTTCGAGGGCGCTCTGGTCGGACTTCTTCTTTGAGCCACCAGGGCCAGCGCCACCCATGTCATCGCCCTCACCTTCGCCAGATTCAGCGCCACGCACAGGCCGCGACTCCGAAAGCCCAGGTCGCTTGGCAATGCCGTGGGAAATGTAGTTCACCGCGTCGTAGCGCGTCATGTCCTGTTCCTGCAGGAAGAACGCAGCATGGGATTCGCGCTCGGCAAAAATGGCGACAAGGACATTCGCCCCCGTCACTTCTTCACGGCCGGACGACTGGACGTGAATGACGGCGCGCTGGATCACGCGCTGGAAACCGGCAGTGGGTTTCGCTTCGGCAGCCGCATCCGTCACCAGGTTGGCAAGTTCGGTATCGATGTAGTCGGTGAGGTCGTCACGCAACTCCTCGACGTTCACGCCGCAGGCCTTCATCACGGCCACGGCATCCTTGTCTTCGGTCAGCGAAAGCAGAAGATGTTCCAGCGTCGCAAACTCCTGACGGCGTTCGGCGGCGAAGGAAAGGGCGCGATGGAGGGCTTTTTCGAGAGAACGTGAAAATGTCGGCAACGGAATAGTTCCTTTCGGGTGGCAGGGTGCTGCTGTTTGCCCTGCCTGTCAATGTTCTAGAAGCGATGCAGGTTGCATTCGATATGGGGTGTGACATTTGAATTTCACAACCCCCTTCCCGCCTGCCTATTCTTTTTCCATCGTGCATTGCAGCGGGTGACCATGCTGCTTGGCGAAGTCCATGACCTGCGTCACCTTCGTTTCAGCGACTTCAAAGGTGTAAACCCCGCACACACCCACGCCCTTCTGATGCACATGCAGCATGATGCGGTAGGCGTCCTCGCGGGTCTTGCTGAAAAACACTTCCAGCACATGCACAACGAACTCCATCGGCGTGTAGTCATCGTTGAGCAACAAGACCTTGTAGAGCGAAGGCTTCTTCGTCTTCGCCTTGGTTTTGGTCAGAACGCCGCTTTCTTCGCGTTCGGTCGGTTTTGCCGGGAGTCGTGCCATGGGAAGCAGAATATAGGGCACTGTGGCAGAAAGTGGAGGGGGGAACGACGTTTCAGTGAACCGGCAGGAAATGGAGGCCAAAAGCGAGGAAGGCCACCAGCGAAACCGCCTCGTAGGCCAGGTACCAGAGGCCGAGCTTCCGGAGGATGCGGTTCTTCGTGATTGCGGTCATGTGTCCGATCCTGAAACAGGGGCTGCCGTTGCAGGACAGGCGGTGCAATGGCCGTGCCGCGCCCCGGCGACCGCGCTAACCCGATGAAACGGGCCGTTCCCACAGGACCGGAAAGAGCGGGTGGATCATGGGCGCGCCCTTGTCGATATCCTTTTCCAGCCCGGCAAAGGGCGGCGAGGTGCGCCAGGGACGAGGGGCGAAGGTTGTGTCATCCCCCATGAAGCGGAACGATACCACCCTGCGGCGGTTCCCCCCGGCCACGCCTCCTGCACCGTGGAGGGTGAGCATGTGGAAAAACACCGCGTCACCCGGCTCCAGTGCCCAGCCAAGGACAGTAAACCTTTCAGGATGGCCTTCGATGTCGGGGATGTCCTTGAGCGTGCCTTCCGGAAACCATTTCGCTTCGTTGTTCATGAAGGAACGCGGCATCATCCAGCCTTCGCGGTGTGAACCGGCGACGAATTTCAGGGTCGATTCCGCGGCCACCGGATCAACGGGAAGCCACATCGAAACATTGTCGAAGCCATCGATGTTGTAATAGGGCTGGTCCTGGTGCCACGGCGTCCGCGCCGTCGTCCTGGGTTCCTTGACCAGCAGATGATCGTGGTAAAGACGGACAGTCCTGCACCCCATCAATTGCCCTGCCGTTTCGGCCGCCGCAGACGCCGTCAGGAAATCCCGATACTCCGGGATTCGCTGCCAGTTGCAGAAATCCTCGATGAAGTATCCCGGATCTTCCGGTCGGGAAGCCACGATGGACAGCGGGCTTGGAGCCGCCATGTTGCGGGCGATTCCAGTCTCCAGAAGCGCCAACTCTGACGGCGAAAACAGCCCCCGGATCACCACCGCGCCGTTTTTCCGATAAAACTCAATATCTTCCGCTGAAACCGGCATGACTTTGCCCCCTTGGCACCGCATCTGTAATAGCTCTTGATACAGTTCTACTTTGCCGCTACATCACACGCACAGGTCGCGGCTCGCGCACCTCTCAACATCCTACCTTTCCCGGAGACGAAAAGAAAATGACCATTATCCCCTCTTCCTGGTCTGACAAGCTTCTGGCCGTGCTGCGCATCACCACCGGCTTGACATTCCTTCAGCACGGCACCGCAAAGCTGCTTGGCTTCCCTTTCATGGAATACTTCAAGGACGGCGTGCCGCTGTTCTCGCTGATGGGCCTTGCCGGTGTCCTTGAGATCGTCGGCGGCATTCTCATCATCATCGGGTTGTTCACCCGCGTCACCGCATTCATCCTTTCGGGCATGATGGCGGTTGCCTACTTCATGGCCCATGCGCCGCAGAACTTCTTCCCCGCCAACAATGGTGGCGAGGCTGCCTATCTGTTCTGCTTCATTTTCCTGTATCTCGCCGCTGCCGGCGCCGGTGCGTGGAGCCTCGACGGTTCGCGCAAGGCCTGATCCGACCCAATCAACCGAAACAGGAAAGCGCGGGCATCGTCCTGCGCTTTCTTTTTTTGCTCAGGCAAATTCCATGATGACGGCATCCACCTGCAGGCTGTCGCCCTTCCGGGCGTTCAGCTTCTTCACGGTGACATCACGTTCGGCGCGAAGGATGTTCTCCATCTTCATCGCCTCGACAATGGCAAGCGGTTCGCCCGCCTTCACGTCCTGCCCCTCCTTCACCTCGATCGCCACCACCAGCCCCGGCATCGGACAGAGCAGCTTCTTCGAGGTGTCCGCCAGCTTCTTTTCCGGCATCAGGCGGGCAAGTTCGGCTTCGCGCGTCGAATAGACAAAGGCGTCGGCGGAGATCCCGCGCCATGTCAGGCGATAGCCATTCAGGATGCGCTTGACCTGGACCGACAACCGCTCGCTTCCCAGAACGATGCGGGCCACCGATTGCCCCGGCACCCAGTCGCAGGTTGACGCCAGTTCTTCGAGGGTTTCATCGAGTTGGAGACTGTGCCAGGTCTTGCCAAGCCTGACGTGGCGACTGCGATCGAATTTCACCTCGCGGCCATTCATCTGCCCGGAGATGTGGCGCTTGCGCGAGTTCTCGATGTGATCGAGCAACACCGCCACCTGGACCAGCTTTGCCGCCTTTTCGCCGGTCAACTCCGCGCCCTTGAAACCTTCGGGATACTGCTCGGCGATGAAACCCGTGGACAGCTTTCCCGACTTCCATACCTCATGTTCCATGATCGCCGAAACGAAGGGGATGTTGTGCTGGATGCCGTCGATCACGAACTCGTCCAGCGCCGTGCTCATGGCCGAAACGGCGGCGGCGCGGGTTGGCGCATGGGTGCAGAGCTTGGCGATCATCGGATCGTACCAGATCGAGATCTCGCCGCCTTCAAACACGCCGGTATCGTTGCGCACGGTGATGCCGTTCTCCAGTTTCTCCGCAGGCGGCTGATAGCGCACGAGGCGGCCCGTCGAAGGCAGGAAGTTGCGATAGGGATCCTCGGCATAGACGCGGCTTTCCACCGCCCAGCCGTTCAGCTTCACGTCCTTTTGCTGGATCGCAAGCTTTTCCCCCGCTGCGACACGGATCATCTGTTCCACCAGATCGATGCCGGTGATCAGTTCCGTCACCGGATGCTCCACCTGCAAGCGGGTGTTCATTTCGAGGAAGAAGAACGAACGGTCCTGCCCTGCCACGAACTCCACCGTTCCGGCGCTGTCGTAACCCACGGCCTTGGCCAGCGCCACGGCCTGCTCGCCCATGGCCTTGCGGGTCTTCTCATCCAGCAGCGGCGAAGGGGCCTCCTCGATCACTTTCTGGTTGCGGCGCTGGATCGAGCATTCGCGCTCGCCCAGATAGATCACGTTGCCGTGCTTGTCGCCCAGCACCTGTATCTCGATGTGGCGCGGATTGGTGATGAACTTCTCGATGAAGACGCGATCATCGCCGAACGACGACTTCGCCTCCGACTTTGCGCGGGCGAAACCGTCGCGCACCTCGCTGTCAGAGAATGCAATGCGCATGCCCTTGCCGCCACCGCCCGCCGAGGCCTTGATCATGACGGGGTATCCAATGTCCCTGGCGATCTTGACCGCCTCGTCTTCACCCTCGATGATCCCCATGTAGCCCGGCACGGTCGAGACACCCGCTGCGGCTGCGGCCTTCTTGGATTCGATCTTGTCGCCCATGGCATCGATGGCGTGCGGGTTGGGGCCGATGAACACGATGCCTGCTTCCGCGAGGGCTTTCGGGAAGGCGGAACGCTCCGAAAGGAAGCCATAGCCGGGGTGCACGGCCTCTGCCCCTGTCTGCCTGCACGCGGCGATGATCTTGTCGATCACCAGATAGGATTGGGCCGCCGCTGCGGGACCGATATTGACCCGCTCGTCCGCCATGTCCACATGCAGCGCACGGGCGTCGGCGTCGGAATAGACCGCCACTGTCCCGATGCCCAGCTTGCGGGCCGTCTTGATGACACGGCAGGCAATTTCACCGCGGTTGGCAATGAGGATTTTCTTGAACACGAAGCCCCTGCTCCAATTGAATTCATGTGATCGGAGCGCGTTCTAGCCAAACCGTCAAGTCCAGCCAATACGACTAGGGGTGAAGGCCGGAGGACGGCTACTTCAACAAGGCCCGCGCCATGGGCGGCAATTCACCATAGTCCCTCTCCGACAGGAACCGCGCCAGAGCCTTGCCGACCGGCACCTTTTCCAGGTCTTCATAGGGGCATTCATCAAGGGGCTTGCCGGTCTTGCAGACATCGGGACCGAAATCCGTGTTGGGGTCGATGTTCTCCAGAACGGTCTGCCAGGCGTCTTCCCCCTCGCCCAGGCGCTCCTTGGCCGCCACCCAGCCGGAGAGAAAGCCGTTGGACTTCCACAATCCCGGATCGAGCTTGGCCTGAAACTCCATGGCGGCGAGATCGCGCTTCAGGCGCCCGCGCATGGCGGGTGCATTCGATACGTCAAGCAGCTTGCTTCCGCGCAACTGGAAAATGCGGATCGGCGCGAATGAACCCGCATAGGAATCGAAGGCATAGAGGAAGTCGTTATCGACCAGCAGCATTTCGAGAAAGCCGTCCCCGTCCACGTCCTCGTAGTAATAGGCGCCGCCGTCGAAGACGCCCGCATCCACCAGGCTCCAGCCCGCACCGCCTTCAGGCGAGGTGGCAATCCACGTCTGGGTGCAGCAATGGGCACCGCCGGTGAAACGGGTGAAGACAAGCTGCGGGCCTTTTGCGCCCGGATCCAGTTTCAGCAAGCCTGCATCGGATCCGAACATCGAATAGTCATTGGGTGTCGTGAAGGAAAACAGCATCTTATCTCCCTCCTTCGCGCTTGCGACTGTCGGCCCAGGCTGTTCATCGCTGCCGCCCATTTCCACGGTGTAGGTGATTGAGCCGTCGGAAAACCGGGCAGGCTTCTTTGCCTCATAAGTGGAAAGCGGGCGTTGCTCCTCCCACGGCTTCTCTTCAAAAATCACTTCGAGAAACCTGTCGCCGCGAGAGAGATGCGCATCCTGCGGAAGGGTACCGATCCCGGCATGGGCCTTGGTGATGGCAGCCACACTGCCTTCGCGATATGGCCCCAGAATGATGGCATACCAGCCCGACTGGCTGCTCACCACCTTGGCGCGCTCGCTGGAATAGACCTCGGCAATGGCCCGCGCCGTTTCCAGATCCTTGGTGGAAGCCACGGTCAGCCATCGGTCCTTCCCGGTGAGCGCCAATGACGCAGCCCATACGTGTCCTGCCGCGAGAACCGACAGAACGGCACTTGCCCCCGCAAGTCCGGCTTTCTTCCACATGAAGGACACTTATGGGCGCGCATTGTGGCAAGCTCAAGCACCTGCAGGGCACCTTCCCACAGGCAGTTTGCCCTCTTGCGTCACCTCGGCTAAAGCCCGCCCATGACCGCAACAGTGCCGAAAGTCGGGCTCGTCCAACTGGGCTGCCCCAAGAACCTCGTGGACAGCGAACGCATCCTCACCCAGCTCAGGGCCGAGGGCTATGTGATCGCGCCCGGCTATGAAGACGCCGACGTGGTGATCGTCAACACCTGCGGTTTTCTCGATTCCGCCAAGGCCGAGAGCCTTTCGGCCATCGGCGAGGCATTGGAGGAAAACGGCCGTGTCATCGTGACGGGATGTTATGGGATCGAGGATGAAGCCATCCGCAAGGCCCATCCTTCCGTTCTCGCCATCACCGGCCCGCACCAGTACGAAGAGGTGGTGAAGGCCGTGCATGAGGCGCTGCCGCCCGTCCACGATCCGAAGATGGACCTCGTGCCGCCACAAGGGCTGCACCTCACGCCCAGGCACTATGCGTATCTGAAGATTTCCGAGGGCTGCAACAACCGTTGCACCTTCTGCATCATTCCTTCGATCCGCGGCGATCTCGTCTCTCGCCCTGCCGCTGCCGTGCTTTACGAAGCAGAACGTCTGGTGAAGGCCGGCGTCAAGGAACTGCTGGTGATCTCGCAGGATACCAGCGCCTATGGTGTTGACACGAAGTATGCCGCATCGAAATTCCGCGGGCGGGACGTGCGCGCGCGCTTCTATGACCTCGCGAAGGAATTGGGCGATCTGGGTGCATGGGTGCGCATGCACTACGTCTATCCCTACCCTCATGTGGATGATGTCATTCCGCTGATGGCAGAGGGCAAGATCCTTCCCTATCTCGACATTCCCTTCCAGCACGCTTCCCCCAGGGTGCTGAAAGCCATGCGCCGCCCTGCCAACCAGGAAAAGGTGCTGGACCGGATTGCCTCATGGCGGAAGCTCTGCCCGGATCTGGCGCTGCGCTCCACCTTCATCGTCGGTTTTCCCGGCGAGACCGATCAGGATTTCGAGGAACTTCTGGAGTGGATGAAAGAAGCAAGGATCGAGCGGGCCGGATGCTTCCAGTATGAACCCGTGTCGGGCGCAACCGCCAATGACCTTGGCTTGCCGCAGGTGCCGGACGAAGTGAAAGCCGAACGCTACGCCCGCTTCATGGAAGCGCAGCAGGCCATTTCGGAAGAGATTCTTCGATCCAGAATAGGTCGCGAAATCAACGTGTTGGTGGATGAGATAGACACGGAGAATGAAGAGGCCATCGCCCGCAGCCCCTGGGACGCGCCGGAAATCGACGGCAATGTTTTCATTCCTGGCGCAACCCACCTTAAGCCCGGCGACATGGTGAAGGTCAGGATCAGCGATGCAGAGGAATACGACCTCGTCGCCGACCTGATCTAGAAGTCGCGGTTCTCGACAAAGAATCCATAGAGGCTGGTCAGCAGCGTGACCCCTGCGATGGTGCCGAGCCAGTTGAACAGCATCTGTATGGCGAGGGTCAGGAAGAGCGCCACCGACAGCCCGGTGAGTTGCAGCACATAGGCAATCGCCCCCAGCACAAGGGCCATGCCGAGCAAGGCCAGCACAAAGAGCAGCGAAAGGCCGAATAGCTGCCAGACATTTCCCTCGGTCTTGGCCCATGCATCCTTGAGGGTGAAGTCGGAACGCTCCAGCGCAACCGCCGGAAGCTTCACGCTCAGGCGATAGAATGCCGCCACGCCGAAAATGATGGCGGCGAGATAGATCGGCAGCGAGATGATCGCGCCCGCGTTGCCAAGCGCCGCCATCAACACGCCGGCAAGCAGGCCCACAGGCAGGAAGCCCGCCATGAGGATCAGGAAGATCAGCAGCGTGTTGCCGAAATAGCGCCACACCGTATTGTCCGCCCGCAAGCGCGCCATGCCGTGGGGAACTTCATCAAGCAGGATGTAGCGGTGCCAGCTTACGGCGATCGATCCGAAGGCGAACAGCGTCAGCAAGCCGATGAGAATGCCGAGGGCCAGGGATGGACCCGTAGCCCCTGTCTTGCCCGGCTCGATTGTGAATCCGTAGAGCTGTGCCAAAATGTTGATCGGGATGATGACGACCATCCACGGCCAGCTGACCTTCCAGGCAAATCCGGCATTGTTGATTGTCGAACGCACGACATGCCCGAAAGCAGCCGTGACGGGCAAAGTCCGCATCAGTCCCTCCACACGAATCCACGCCGTTTTCACCCGGCAC
>JAEUMJ010000019.1 GCA_016792865.1 Hyphomicrobiales bacterium
GGGCCGCACGCCGAAGATGACGGGTTTTCCGCCATGGGCCTTGTGGCCTGCCGGAATGGCGATGGATTTCCCCGCAATCGTCACGGCGCTGCCGTCGGCCGAAAGTTCCGTCTCCAGCGTGTTGATCGAGGGGTCGCCGGAGAGGCGGGCGACGCCGAGGTTCGCCGGGCGGAGGTCGCGGTCTTCCGGCGGTGCGATCTGCACGAAACTGCCGCCCGCGAGCACCGCGATGCGGTCAGCGAGGGCCATGGCTTCCTTGTAGTCCTGCGTCACATACAGGACCGTGGCGCCGGACTGGCGGAGGAGGCGCGGCAGTTCCAGGCGCATCTCGAAGCGCAGCTTGGCATCGACATTGCGCAGCGGATCATCGAGCAGCAGGATCCGCGGTTCCGCCGCAAGGGCGCGCGCCAATGCGGTGCGCTGCTTCTGCCCGTTGGACAATTCACGCGGCGCATGGCCCAGGACGTGATCGATCTTGAGAAGCTTTGCCGCCCTTGCGACGCCCGCCTGCACCTTGTCTTCGGACGCTTTCACGGCGCGAAGCGGGCTGGCGATGTTTTCCGCCGCCGACATGTGCGGGAAAAGCGCGAAGTTCTGGAAGGCCATGCCGACGTTGCGATGTTCGGGCGCAATGTCGGCGGCATCCTCGCCATCGAGCAGGATGCTGCCCGATGTCGGTTCTTCCACACCTGCGATGAGGCGGAGCAGGATGGTCTTGCCGGTGCCGGAACCGCCGAAAATGACCACGATCTCGCCCTTGTCGGCGTCGAGATCGAGGTTCTCGAATACCTTGAAGGCGCCGAAGGATTTCGACAGCGATTTGAGGGAGAGCTGGCTCATCCTTTGACGGCTCCGAGTGAGAGGCCTTCCACGAGATAGCGCTGGGCGAACATGGCAAGCACGAAGGTGGGAACGATGGAGAAGATGATTGCCGCCGCGATCTGGCCATACTGGATGCCGGACGCGGTGACGAAGGCGAGTGCGCCCACGGTCACGGGCTGCTTGTCGGCGGAAGCCAGCACCAGCGCAAAGACGAAGTTGTTCCATGCGAAGATGAAGGCCAGCAGGCCCGCCGCCGCAATGCCGGGAAGGGCCAGCGGTATGGCGATCTTGCGGAAGGTCTGGAACCAGCTGTAGCCCGCGATGCGGTGGGCGTGTTCAATGTCCGGCGAGAGGTCTTCGAAGTAGCCGCGCACGATCCAGAGGATGAGCGGCAGGCAGATCAGCTGATAGACCCAGATGAGGCCCACATAGGTATTGGTGAGGCCGAGTGTCTTGAAGTAGAGCGACAGCGGCAGCAGCACCAGAAGCGGCGGCGCGAAGCGGAAGGAGAGCAGCGTGAAGGCGATATCCTCTCCCAGCCTGAACTTGAAGCGCGCGAAGGCATAGGCCGCAGGCACGCCGAGGATGAGGGCGATCACCACCGATACCGAGGAGAGCAGCACCGAATTCCACAGGTTGCGCATGAAGTCGAGCTGAAGGCTGCCCGCCGCCGTGCGCATCTCGCCCGTCACCAGCGCGATGTAGTTGTCGAAGGTGGGGGTGAAGACCACCGAGGGCGGAATGCGGAGGATCGATTCATTCGTCTGGAACGACATGAGGAAGATCCAGACAATCGGGAACATGAAGAAGATGACCACCAGCGTGATGAGCACGCCGCGGATGACCTTTTCGAGTGTTGATGTGTGGTCCATGGCTCAGGCGGCTCCGTGGGCTTTTTCGCGCAGCTTCAGCCACTGCTTGATGAAGACGTTGGACAGGGCATATGTGATGGCCCAGAGGATGATCATCAGCGCGGCAGAGCGCCCGACGTTGGTGGCCTGGAAGAAGTCGAGATAGGCCTGCACCTGGAAGACCAGCAACTTGTCGCCGGGGCCGCCCTGGGTCATGGCATAGATGATGTCGAACTGCTGGATGGAATCCAGGAGGCGGAACAGCGTGGCGGTCAGGATGTAGGGCATCAGCATGGGCAGCGTGATGCGGAAGAACACGAAACTCCTCGGCACGCCGTCAAGCGCGGCGGCCTCGAAGGGTGCGGGCGGCAGCGAGCGCAGCCCGGCGAGCAGCAGGATCATCATGAAGGGGGTGTAGACCCACACGTCCACCAGCGTGACGGTGAACAGGGCCGTCGCGGGATCGGATCCCCATTTCATGTCCGGGAAGCCGAGAAGGGACACCAGATAGCTGAGAATGCCGAAGTTCGGATTGGTCATCAGCTTCCACATCAATGCGGCAAGGGCAGGGGCCGTCATCAGCGGAAGCAGGAGGAGGATGGACAGGAAATTGTTGAGGCGGGTGCGCTTTTGCAGGAGCAGCGCGATGGCCAGGCCGAGAACAAGCTCCAGCACAACCGTGAGGCCCGCATAGACGAGCGAGATCTTCAGCGTGTTCCAGAATTTCGGGTCGGTGAAGAAGTTGAGATAGTTCTGGAACCAGATGAAGCCCTTCATGGCGGGAAGGTTCAGCCGGTAGCGCAACAGCGAATAGTAAACCGCAGTGATGAAGGGAATGAGGATGCCGATGCACATGAGAAGTGCGGGCAGGCTCAGGAGATATGGCAGGGCCTTGCGGCGAAAGCGGCTTTGCTTGGCAGGTCTGCCGGGCATGGCTGAAGTGGTCATGAACCCAATCTTGTCCGTCGCGGTTTCAATGAAAAGAGGAAAAGCAAAGAAGCGGGGCCGCCCCAGGGAGGAAAGCGGCCCCGCAACTTCAGGCTGGATCAGCCCAGACCGGCTTCGGCCAGCTTGGCATCCATTTCGGCAGCCATCTTGTCCAGGCCCTCATCGACCGGGATTTCCTTGGCGACCATCTTCTGGAGGTTCTCGGCCCACAGCGTGGTGAGGTCGAAGAACAGCGGCTGGGCCGTGAAGTAGATCTTGGCACCCGGTGCCGACGAGTCGTGCTGGTTCAGGTAGCCCGGATACGACTTGTCGATGCGGTTGCGGAATTCCTCGTCCTTCCAGACCGAGGCGCGCACCGGATTCACGAAGTCCATCTTGCGGGCGCCGAACAGGTCATGCTCGACGGAGGTTGCCCATTGCAGGAAGTACCACGTCGCATCCTTCTGCTTGCCCGCAGATGCCATGGCGAGCGACCAGATCCAGACGTTCGGCGTCGGAGCGGAGGCTGCCGGGTTGGCCGCGAACGGCGCATAGCCCAGGTTGCCCTTCTCCTTGTTGTCGCCGCCGTTCATGAAGTAGCCGAGAATGTCGGCGTCGAAGATCATGGCGGAGGCGCCGGCGCCGAGATCGGTGCCGACCTGATACCAGGTGTAGTTGGCCCAGTCCTTCGGACCGGATTCCTGGATCATCTGCACCCACTTCTTGTGGAAGTCCTTGGAACCGGCCGAGTTCATGGCGGCCTTCAGCTTGCCGTCGGTGACGTTGAAGTCCTTTTCACCGAAGTTGGCATAGCCGGAGAGGAAGCCCGGATGGATCGTCGCCCAGGAACGGGAACCGCGAACGCCGATGCCATAGGGTCCGCCCAGATCCTTGGTGAGCTTGGCAGAGGTTGCCACCAGTTCGTCAAGGTTCTTCGGCGGCTGGACACCGACCTTGTCGAACATCTTCTTGTTGTACGACAGGTTGTTGAGTTCGTAGCCCCAGGGCGTGCACCACTGCTTGGCATCGGCAGAACCCAGTTCACCGCCCGGCACGCCGTTCCACGAGGTGGAGGCGCGAAGACCCGGCAGCACGTCTTCCCAATTGTAGTTGGGGTTCGTCTTGGCCGGGTCCTTGATGTACTCGTTGAGATCGTCGATCCACCCGGCGGGGCCATAGGTCCAGGTCATGTAGGCGCCGGTCATGAAGGCGTCGTATTCGCCCGAACCGGAGGAGAGGGCAGCCGTCACCTTGTCGAAGTAAACGTCTTCCGGGAAGATGTCGTAGGCGACATCCATGCCCGTCATCGACTTGAAGGTCTCGATGTTGGCGATCATGGCGTCGGCATAGGGATGCTTGTTGAGCAGGAGCTTGAGCTTGGTGCCCTTGAACTTCATCCAGTCGAAGTCCGCGGCCATGGCCCTTGTCTGCGCCTGATTGATGAGCAGGCCGGCAGCGGAGGCCGAAAGGCCCAGCTTGCCGGTTGCCTGCAGAAGTTCGCGGCGGCTCATCTTGCCGGCCACGAAGGCTTCAAACAGTCCTTTTTCCTTATCGTACATTCTCAGATCCTCCGTTGATGTACTGGTGGTTTACGGTTAGCCCGGTGCGGTCTTCCCGTTCTTCTTGCCGGGCGGTTGACCCGGTTTTGTTGCAACGAGACGGCGGGCTGTCGCCTCGTCGGTAATGAGTCCGTAGAGCAGGCCGCTTTGCAGGATGGAGCGGAGCGCCTGTGTCTTGGTCGTGCCGCCTGCAAGTGCAACGATGTTGTGGGCCTTGAGTTCGGAAATGCGCGGTGCGAGGGCGCGGTCGGTGACGCTGTTGGGCAGGTAGGTGCCGTCGGTTGCGAAGAAGTGGCCGAGGATTTCGGCGGCGGCGCCCGTCTTCATCACCTCATCGACATCCTCCTCATCGAGCATGCCGGCGGACGCGATGAAGCTGGCGCGGGTGACTTCACCAATGCCTGCGATGTAGAGATCGGCCTTCTTCGCCTTTGCGATCACGTCGGACACGCCATACTGCGATTCCAGCACCTGGCGGTCCCGCGCCGTGTTGGCAAAGAACGGCACGGGCATCACGTAGGCTTCAGCGCCGGTGCGTTCTGCCAGCTTGTGGATCACGTCGAAAGGACTCGCCGCGAAGCGCTGGGTGAGGCCGCCCAGCAGCGAAACGAATGTCGTGTCCTTGCCATCGACGCTGGCCATCAGGTCGATGGCGGCGGCGAGCGTCCGGCCATGGCCGAAACCGATCGACTTGTAGCGGCGGCTCTCGATGAGGTTGCGGATGTAGCGGGCGCCCGCCATGCCGAGCGTGCGCAAGGGCAGGGCACCTTCATCGATGTTCGGCACCACCTCGCAATGCACGAGGCCGTGCATGGCCTTCAGGCGCTCCTCAAGCTCGATGCAGCCTGCAATCGGCCCTTCGACGAAAACGCGAATCAGGCCCTCGCTGCGGGCGCGGGCAATCAGGCGGTGGGCCTTCGTGCTTTGCACGCCAAGGATCTCGGCCACCTCTCCCTGGGTCTTGCCACCGGCAAAATGCAGCCAAGCAGCACGGGCGGCCAAGGCGGCCTCCTCGTCCACCTGCACGGCTGACGGAAAGTGGTTCACGCGCGCTCCCATTGGCTTGTGAATTATTTTTCTTGTCGTGCAATATTTTTCAGACTACCTTTCGAGTCAAATGAATTCGTTGCTGCGCTGCACTCTCATGCGCGGATTGCCCATTGTGTTTGCGGCGCAGATGTAGTTTGGGTGCGAGGGAAAAAATTTTCCTCACAACCAATGGGAGACAGTGAGACGTGGCGCGCAAGGTTCCGTGGATCGGCACAAGCTGGAAAATGAACAAGTTACGGGCGGATGCGGTGAGTTATGCCGAAACGCTCAGGGCCTCGCCCCTCGCGGACACGACCGCAGCACAGCCTTTCATCATCCCGCCATTTCCCTACATCGCCGAAGTCGCCGAGATCCTGAAAGGAACCCGCGTGAAGGTTGGCGCACAGAACATGCATTGGGACGACAAGGGCGCCTGGACGGGCGAGATCTCGCCACCCATGGTGAAGGATTGCGGCGCGGTGCTGGTGGAACTGGGCCACAGCGAGCGGCGCACCTTCTTCAATGAAACCGACGAGGCAGTTGGACTCAAGGTGAAGGCTTGCCTCGCCCATGGCCTGACGGCGCTGGTCTGCATCGGTGACACCCGCAGCGAATACGAGACCGGGGCCACCGCAGACGTTCTGGCGAAGCAGACGCGCTATGCGCTGAAGCACGCGGGCAAGGCGGCCAAGGGCAATGTCGTGATCGCCTATGAGCCGGTGTGGTCCATCGGTGAAGGCGGCATTCCCGCCGATCCCGATTTCGCCGCCGACCAGCACCGCCGCCTTAAGGCACTGACGGCGGAGATCGTGGGAGAACCGCTCCCCATTCTCTACGGCGGCAGCGTCAATCCACAGAACTGCGTGGCCCTCGCGGGCCGCGACAACATTGACGGCCTGTTCATCGGCCGCTCCGCCTGGGATGCGAAAGGCTATCTCGGCATCGTCGAATCCGTTATCCGCTCACTGGAGGCCTGAACCATGAAAATCGCACTCGCCGGCGACAGCGCCGGCAATCCGCTTGTCGATGCGCTTGTTGCCCACCTGAAGGCCAAGGGCGACCATGAGATCACAAACCTGAGCGCAGGCGGCTTCTATGCCGATCTCGCCGCCGGTGTTGCCCGGCGGGTGAAGGCGGGGGAGTTCGATCGCGCCATCCTCTGTTGCGGCACGGGAATCGGGGTGTGCATCTCCGCCAACAAGGTGCCGGGCATCCGCGCGGCCCTGACCCACGACACCTATTCAGCCGGAAAAGCCGCAACCTCCAACAATGCGCAGATCATCACCATGGGGGCGCGGGTGATCGGGGCGGAGCTGGCGAAGGACATCGCCGACAAGTGGCTTTCGTCCACCTTCGATCCCAAGGGCCCGTCGGGGGCCAACGTGGAAGCGATCAACAAGCTGGAAGGCTGACGGCTGCGGCACATTGCCGGGCAGGGCCCGAAGGACGGGACATCACCGCCGCCTAGCCGGCGACGGTGTTCGGATAACCCGCGCCATCCACGGCGGTCATGATCCTGTCCTTGGGCGCAAGGCTTTCAACCACAACGGTCTTGCTCGCAAGGTCGGTCTTGACCTCGGCGGCGGGATCAATGGACTTGATCGCCTCCGTGATGGCACCAACGCAATGTCCGCAGGACATGTCGGGCACGTTGAGCTTCAGCATCGGGACACCTCTATCTTGATTGTCCCTAGATAATGACTGCCGCGACCGCTGGAAAGTGCCGACATGCCGCGGCGCTTGGGGATTGCGCGCCGACGCATTACATTGTCCACGGGTCACGGCCATGAACACCAGCGAAACCATATCAGCCCACCTCAGCATTCCTGTCGAAGGCATGACCTGCGCCTCCTGTGTCCGGAGGGTGGAAAAAGCCGTCGCCGGGGTGCCCGGCGTTTCCCGCGCGGTCGCAAATCTGGCCACCGAGCGGGTCGACATTGATTTCACGGGGAAACCTGAAGCTGCCCCGGTGCTCTCCGCCATCGAGAAGGCGGGCTACCATGTCGCCAGCCGCAGCGTCGAGATGGGCATCGAGGGCATGACCTGCGCCTCCTGCGTGCGGCGCGTGGAGAAAGCAATCTCCGCGACACCCGGCGTCGTTTCGGCATCGGTGAATCTCGCCAGCGAGAAGGCAAGTGTTTCCCTGCTTCCCGGCGTGACGGGCCTTGCCGAGATCGAGGCAGCGATCCGCAAGGCGGGTTACACGCCGCAGCGGCTGGAAATCTCGAAGGCGGCCAGCGAGGCAGCCCAGGCCGCAAAGGAAGGGGAACGCCGCAAGCTGCTGCGCGATCTGATTGTCGCTGCCGTGCTGACCCTGCCGCTGTTCGTGATGGAGATGGGTTCGCACATCATTCCCGCCTGGCATCATGTGCTGCACGGCAGTGCGAGGTCGTGGATCTATCCGCTCTATTTCGTGCTCGCCACACTGGTGCTCTTCGGCCCCGGCTTGCGTTTCTTCAGGAAGGGTCTGCCTGCGCTGGGGCGCCTCTCGCCTGACATGAATTCGCTCGTCGTGCTGGGGGCAAGCGCGGCGTGGATCTATTCGACGGTTGCGACCTTCGCCCCGCAGGTCCTGCCGGCAGGCACCGCGAATGTCTACTACGAGGCAGCGGCGGTGATCGTCACCCTGATCCTGTTCGGGCGCTATCTCGAAGCCCGCGCCAAGGGCCGCACCAGCGAGGCGATCTCGCGGCTTGTCGGGCTTCAGGCGAAGACGGCGCGGGTGGAGCGCAATGGAGCCTTCGCGGAAGTGGCGCTGGAAGACGTGATGGCGGGCGACCTCATCCAGGTTCGCCCCGGCGAGCGCCTGCCTGTCGATGGCACGATTGTGACGGGGGCGTCCTATGTCGATGAAGCCATGGTGACGGGTGAGCCGGTGCCGGTGGCGAAGGATGTCGGCAGCGGCGTGGTGGGCGGTACCCTCAACACGACGGGTGGCTTCACCTATCGCGCCACCAAGGTGGGTGCCGATACGGTGCTGGCCCAGATCATCCGACTGGTGGAGACGGCACAGGGTTCCAAGCTGCCCATCCAGGCGATCGTTGATGAGGTGACGGCATGGTTTGTGCCCGCAGTTGTCTCGGCGGCGGTTCTCACATTCATCGTCTGGCTCGTCTTCGGGCCGGAACCGGCGCTGTCTTTCGGGCTTGTGAACGCGGTTGCCGTGCTCATCATCGCCTGTCCCTGTGCCATGGGGCTGGCGACGCCGACCTCCATCATGGTGGGAACCGGGCGGGCTGCTGAATTGGGCGTTCTCTTCCGGAAGGGTGAAGCCTTGCAAACGCTCAAGGCGACGGCTGTCATCGCCTTCGACAAGACGGGGACGCTGACCAGGGGGCACCCCGTCCTCACCGATCTGGAGGTGTCGCAGGGTTTCACCCGCGCCGACGTTCTCGCCCATGTCGCTGCGGTGGAGCAAGGCTCCGAACACCCGATTGCCAAGGCCATTGTCGCGGCGGCACGGGACGAGGGGCTGGCCCTTCCCGCCGTCGGGTCTTTCGAGGCCGTGCCTGGCTATGGCGCCGTGGCAAAGGCCGGTGGAGTCGAAGTGCTGGTCGGTGCCGAACGTTTCATGACGAAACGGGGAATTGATGTCGGTGCTCTTGCAACGGCAGCACAGGCCATGGGCGAGGCGGGCAAGACCCCTCTGTATGCTGCAATGGGTGGACGGCTTGCGGCCATCATCGCCGTTTCGGACCCGCTCAAGCCGGAGTCCGCCGATGTCGTGGCGGCACTGAAGGAGGCCGGCCTTCGTGTGGTGATGGTGACGGGCGACAACCGCCGCACGGCGGAGGCCATCGGCCATGCCCTTGGCATCGATGAGGTGGTTGCCGAAGTTCTTCCCGATGGCAAGGCGGAGGTGATCGCGCGGCTTCGGCAGGACGTGCGCGCGCTTGCATTTGTCGGGGACGGGATCAACGACGCCCCGGCCCTGGCGGCGGCGGATGTCGGCATCGCCATCGGCACCGGCACCGACGTGGCAATCGAGAGCGCCGATGTGGTGCTGATGTCGGGTGACCTGCGCGGGGTGCTGAAAGCCATCCATCTCTCGCAAGCGGTCATCCGCAACATCCGGCAGAACCTGTTCTGGGCCTTCGCCTACAATGTCGTGCTCATCCCCGTGGCTGCGGGCGTTCTCTATCCCTTCACCGGAACGCTGCTCTCACCGATGCTGGCAGCGGGCGCGATGGCGATGTCGAGCGTCTTCGTGCTGGGCAACGCCCTGCGCCTGCGCCGCTTTGCGGGCTGATCACTGCGGCGGTGCCACGGAATCAGTGGCGGACTTCAATCAGGAGGTCGATGGCGGCGGCATTCCGCTGCGGCTCTGCCGTTCCATCGAGTACGGTCAGCGCACGCCCGTTCCGGAGACGAACGCCCTGGGCAATGGTTTGCAGAAGGGCGGCACGCTGTTCCAGAAGGTGCCTGACCTTGTCTGCCGGAAGCCCATCGTATCGGCTGTTGCCGTGGAGGCGCTGGCGCATCCGCTCCACGGCAATGGGGAGGGGCGTTTCAAGCCAGACGAGGTGGTCGGGCGCGAACGGTGCAAGCGCCTCCTGGGTGCGGTGCAGATGCTCCGGCGAATATGTGTCGGCATCGGCCAGGATCGACCAGAGCTTCTGGGCAATGCCCTGATCGAGCACGATGACGCCCGCCTGCGGCTGATAGTGACGCAGCAGGACTGCCGTGTTGAAGGCACGCTTCAGGCGGTCGAGGCTGAATGGCCGGGCCGACAATGCAAGGCGCAGCAGGCTGCAAGAGGCGTGGAGAAAGTCGCGCGATGGCTTGAGGGCAAGGAGAGGAACGGAGCCCTTTCCACCCACAGGGTGAGCAAGGTCCTTGCAGATCGTGGTTTTTCCTGCACCCGGCAGCCCGGCGATCTCGATGATCATGGCTGCATCGCCGTTGTGTTGCGGGCCGCAAGGAATGACCAAAGCGCCGCCTTCGCCGCTTGTGTCACGTCATCAACAGGTGCATCGGCATCAAGCACGACGGTTTCGGCACGACCGAATTGGAGCGCGTCAACGACGGCGCACTTGCGCTCGATCATCGTGCGGTCGTGATCGGGCTTCCGCGATAGGGCGACATCTGGCGAAACACGGAGCTTGATCACGAGATCGGGACCAAGACCTGCCGCCTCGGCGAGCAGCCGTCTTTCCATGGCAGCAGCCCACGCGAAGCCGCGGCCGTCGCTCTGGCGCGGCCCGTCATTCACTCCGTCAATCTGGTTCTGCGGATAACGGTCGAGAAGGATGATGCTGCCCCTGTCGGCCATCCTGCGTGCGAGGCGCAACAGCCGGAGCTTGCGCCGGAGGAGCAGGAGGTCGAACAGCCGCCAGAGTCGTGCCGGGAGGGACCGTTTCTGGCTTGCCTGCGATGGGCCCGCTGCGGCCTTGCCGCGACTTTTCTTCCAGCTTCTCGACAGCAGCTTCCTCAGCCCATTGGCAAGACCGGTGCGCCCGTCACCTGATCCCATGTAGACGAGGTGAGCATCGAGCTTGTAGGTCAGCCACTTGATGAGGCGGCCCGACTGGGTGGATTTTCCCGAACCATCGCTGCCGATCAGCGCCACCATCGCTCCTTGCCGGGCGAGTTGCTTGCGGTAGCGGATCGGTCCGAGTTTCCGCGACCACCACTTTCGCAGCGTCAGCTTCACCCCTTCCGTCGCCGAAATTGCAAGCGCAACCGGCCACGACATGCGGCGGTGTCGCTGCACCTGACCGTAGAGATGTCGTGCCGTTTTCAGGATGGAAGCCTGATCGGGGAACGGCGGCAGGGCGGGCAGCGAGAGGCCCAATTCCGTGGCGGTGTCCCGCAAGTGTGAAAGATCGACCTGACCTTCAAGCCAGCGCAGCTCGGCCATGATGTGGCGCGGGATCTGCGGCCTCCAGAGACGGCGGAAGGGCGGCATCTTGGCCCAGATGCGAATGAGGAGAACCAGCAGTTCCTCCTCCGCCTGCGGAACGGGCCAGCCGGAGGCCGGTTCGCGGCGGCGGTGCGACAAGACATGATCAGTCCACGGAAGAATGAGGTGCTTGACCCGCTTCAGCCCGGTCACGAGCTGGGTGTGGACATGGAGATGGAGGAACTTTCCCGCTGCTCCGTCGTGAAGCAGCCAGTCCTCCACGCCGGGGTAGCTGGCCCAGCTCGGGCTGATGATGCGCAGCGCACCGGCCATCGTGGCTGCGTCCCGGAAGCGTGCCAGGTCGGCAGCCCGCACCAGCACATCGAGATCGGTATCGCCCGCGAGCGCCTCGGCAAGGTGGTGATTGCTTTTCCAATGGACGACGTCCACCCCCTCCGTTTCGAGGGCCGCAAGAAGCTTGGCAGTGGTTTCCAGGGGTTTGTGCATGATCATGGGAGCCGCCGGAGGCTGTAGCACATTCTTGCGCAATGTGGAGAGGGCAGGAGCGTGCAGCTTGCCTCACCGTGGGCGGGCGGCTACAGACGGGCTGAAACGACAGTCCCGGCCATTTTCATCCCATGTCCCAAGATTCCTCAGGCGTTCTCTTTGTCGTCACCGGTGCCCATTGGACACGCTCCGCCACGGATGCGGCGCGATCGGTTGCGCAAAGCAATCCCTGGCTCAAGATCGGCATTTTCACGGATCAGGAGAGCGTCGATCCCGTTTTCGATTTTGTGGGCCGCATTCATGCCGGCGAGAGCCGGCGCAAGCACGAGTACGTGGGGCGCTCGCCCTATGCACGCACGCTCTATCTCGATTCAGATGTGCGTGTGGTGGGCGGCCTCGAAGACCTGTTCCGCCTTCTGGAGAAATACGACATCGCGGGAACCCATGTGCGCTACCGCACGTCGCCGCGCCGTCTCAACAGGTACAAGCTCGACATCCCCCAGTCATTCCCGCAGATCAATTGCGGGGTGATGCTCTATCGCCGCAGCGAGGCAACCGAGCGCCTGTTCAGAAGCTGGATCGATCTCTATACGGAAGGCGGTTTCACCCGCGACCAGATCCCGTTCCGGGAGGCGCTGTGGACGAGCGATGCGAAATTCTATGCCTTCGCGCCCGAATACAATACCCGCCGCATTCCATTGTGGCCGGACAAGGGGCCGCTTCCCGTCATCCTTCACATCAATGCGCTGCATTCACCGAAGGCATGGAAGCGCAAGCTCACGCATCTGCTGCTGATGCCGGTGATGGCGCGCATCCGCCGCTTCCAGAAATACGGTCATCCCCCCGTCAAGCCTGCTCCGCGATGAGGCGGGCATAGGCGTCCAGCATGTCGGCCTCGGCGAAACGTCCGGCCTGACGGCGCAGGGCGTCGCTGTCGCGCGGCGCTGCAAGCCGGTCTGCCATGGCGCGGGCGAGGGCGGCGGCATCGTTCATCGGCACGATGGGGCCGGCGCGGCCGTTGTCGAGCTGCTCCTTCACTCCGGTCGGGCAATCCACCGCCACCACCGGGCACCCGCAGGTCATGGCTTCGAGCAGCACATTGCTTGCGCCTTCCCAGAGTGAAGACAGGACAAAGAGGGCACCCCGCGAGAAGTAACGCATGGGGTTCGGCTCATAGCCC
>JAEUMJ010000022.1 GCA_016792865.1 Hyphomicrobiales bacterium
GACCACCGGGCGGCACGCCGACTGCAACGGCAGCAATCCTCCCCGGTTCCCGGCCCAGCAAGACTTCGCCCGTCCGGGCGGCAATCAATGCGCCGCCCAGGCTCCGCCGGAATGGGCCCTTCTCATTCAGCGCCGCGAGGATGCGCATCACCTCGGCCCGCTCCGGCGTCTTTCCGCCACAGGCATGGACGAGGCGCGACATGATCCGGAGCGCCACTTCGTCTCTTGTCCCGGTGAGCAGCCCGCGCGGCACGGTGATGTGTCCCGTGCCGTGCACGCAAGCATGGACCGAAAGCCACTGCTGCGCGGCAGCCGCATCGGCGCGACTCCGCGCCAGCGCCGCCGCCGCTTCCCCGCCCAGGGAGGCCATGTCGGCACTGCGCAGCGCCCGGCGGATGCGCACGCGCTCGAAACGGTCGTTCTCGTTGCTGGGGTCGTCCAGCCAGCCCTGGCCGTCCCGCTTCAGGGCGGCACGCAAGGCGCAACGGGAAACGTTCAGCAAGGGCCGGATCACGCGGATGCCGTTCCACACCGTCTCCGGCCAGATGCCTGCGAGACTTGCGTCACTCGACGTGCGCAGCTTGCGCATCATCACGGTTTCGGCCTGGTCATTGAGCGTGTGAGCCGTGAGCAGCACGGGAACCTGATGGGCCTGGCACCATGCCGTCATCAGGTCGTAGCGCGCCGTCCGGGCCTTCGCCTGAATGCCGTGTGTCGGCTTCTCGTCGAGCCAGGGCAGGATGTGATGAGGAATGGCAAGGGCGGCGCACCAGCGCGACACCTGCTCCGCCTCGGCAAGCGAGCCGGGGCGCAGCCCGTGATCAACCGTCAGTGCACTGACGGTCTTGCCGGGCAAGGCGGCCACCATGCGCATCAGGGCCATGGAGTCCGAGCCGCCTGAAACCGCCACGGCGAGTGTCGTCACATCTTTCAGGGCAGCAGCAACGGAGAGCTGATCCGCGCCAGCAGGAAGGAATTGGTGCGAGGCCTCAGCAGCCGGCACGCTTGTATTCGGCGTCGGCGCGCTTCTTGGCTTCCACCGCACGGGGGAATTCGGTGCCCACGGAATTGAAGGCGGCGCACGCCTGTTCCTTCTGGCCCATCTTGTTGAGCGACATGCCGAGCTTCAGCAGGCTGTCGGGGGCACGGCGGCTTTTCGGATAGGTCTTGTAGGCTTGCAGGAAGTTCTGGGCGGCCTGCTTGGAATCACCCTGCACATAGAAGGTCTCGCCCAGCCAATACTGGGCGCTGCCCGCCAGCGAATGATCCGGATACTTGGACAGGAAGCTGCGGAAGCCCGCTTCGGCCTCGCCGAACTGGCGGCGCAAAAGGGCTTCGTTCGCGGTCTTGTAGAGTTCGTCCGGGCTTTCCGGCGGCTGCAAGGACACCTGCTCGATGCCGTCCTGCTGTTGCACGCCATCCATCTGCACGGGCTGGCCCGCCTGTGCCGTCTGGGTTCCGCCGTTCTCAGGCACCAGAACCTGACCGGCAAAGGTGCCGTCTGCCGCCTCACCGCCTGCCTTCTTGAAAGGCACCTGCGACGGCACGGGTTCAATCGCGGTTGTGGCATCCGCGCCGAGGATCTGGGTGCCCTTCTGCGGCACCGGCGCATCCTGGATCACTTCGATGCCATCCGCCGACTGCTGCTGCACGGGCGGGGCGGACGCGACCTGCTTCTGCACCGGCTGCTGCACAGGCATCAGGCCGGGCGCGGTCGTGGAAACCCCGGCATCGCCCTGCTTCTGCCCAAGCTGCATCTGCAACTGGTTGACCGTGTAGGTGAGTTGCTCCACCTGACCCGTCAACTGGCGGATACGCTCCTCCATCTGGAAGATGCGGGTGGCGATATCCTGTGCCGAGGCCGGCGTGGAAACCGGGAAAGCTGCCGAAGCCAGAAGCACGGCGGCAAGAAGGCTGCGTTTAAGCATGTCAAAACCTGACGCTGAAAAGACGTTGTTGACTCACTCTTACGCCCAAAGACGGAAAAATTGAGGCTTTCACCCCGCCAGGGCCTAGTTGGCGCCGCCGGTGATCACGGTCACGGCGCGACGGTTCTGCGACCAGCACTCTTCCGCGTCACACAGGGCAGCGGGCCGTTCCTTGCCGTAGGCGATGGAAGAGATGCGGCTGCCAGGCACGCCCTGCTGGATCAGGTAGTTGCGGGCCGCGGTCGCACGGCGGGCCGAGAGCGAGATGTTGTATTCGCGCGTGCCGCGCTCGTCGGCGTGGCCTTCAACCTGAACGGTGACGTTCGGATATTGCAGAAGCCAGGAGGCCTGCTTGGACAGGGTGTCCTGGGCTTCAGGCGTGAGCGTCACGGTATCGACGATGAAGAACACGCGGTCGCCCACGTTGGTTGTGAAATCCGCCTTGGAACCGGGCGCAACCTGGCCCATGCCGACACCGCTGCCGCCGGGGCCCGCTTCAAGGTCCGGTGTATTCTTCTTCGAGCAGGCTGCCAGCGCCAGAAAACAGGCGATCAGGGCTGCCGCTTTGAAACCGGCCAATCGGTTCATCATCAATCCCACTCCTAATAGGTCCCGTCCGAGAGCCGTCCCTGGGCCCCGAAGTCTGGGTCTGTGCTTCGCCGGGCCGGTGGGGTGAGTCCCGAACCGCCCTTTGCAGCAGGCCATTGCGCAAATTGCCACCGCACGCAAGTGTGGTGGCAACAGAGTTAACAAAATGTCACAGGGCCATACCGCACCCTCCCGGTCAAGCGGTTAGCTTGTCCGGGCGCCTCCGGTGATAACCGTCACAGCACGGCGATTTTGTGACCAACATTCTTCCGCGTCACACAATGCCGCCGGGCGTTCCTTACCATAGGCGATTGACGAAATACGACGGCTAGCAATGCCTTCGCTTATAAGGAAATTACGTACAGCCGTCGCCCGGCGGGCCGAAAGCGACAGGTTATACTCGCGGGTGCCCCGCTCATCGGCATGGCCTTCGATCTGGATCTGCACATCCGGATACTGGGACAGCCAGTTGGCCTGCTTGCGCAGCGTATCCTGGGCATCGGCGGTCAGCATCACCTGGTCCATCTGGAAGAATACCCGGTCGCCGACGGCGGTCTGGAATTCCTGCACCGAGCCGGGCGCCGGAGCGCCGGCGGCAAGGTCGCTGCCGGAGCCGCCGTTCAGGCCGGCATTGATGCCGTTGGGGTTCTTCTTGGAGCACGCCGCCAGGGAAATGGCACAGGTCAGCGCCAGGGCAATCCGGAAACCGGTCATTCTTGAAGTCATCATCATACGCAAATCCACCTGGTTCGAGAGGAGCCCCCCGGCCCCAAATCTTCATGGATTTTGATATGAATTGATAACCTGAAGATCGCCTTACGGAACGTGGTTAAGAAACGGTAATCCCGCAGTTTCCCGAATCAATTCAGCTTCGGCGACCAGGCCGGGTCAGACGAGAACTCCGGCGTCGGCACCTGCTGCTCGTTGTAGCCCGTCACGTCAACCGAGAAGAGATGCGGGCCACCGTTCTCGCCGCCGCCTGAATCACGGAAGAACATGATCACGCGGCTGTTGGGCGCCCAGGTCGGCCCCTCGTTGTGATAGCCTTCCGTGAGGATGCGCTCGCCGGAGCCATCGGGCTTCATCACTCCGATGGCAAACTTGCCGTTGGCGTTCTTGGTGAAGGCGATCCACTTTCCATCCGGCGACCAAACGGGTGTCGAATAGGTGCCCTTGCCGAAGGTGATGCGCTGTGCCTCGCCGCCCTGGGCACTCATGACATAGATCTGCTGGTTGCCACCGCGGTCGGATTCAAAGGCGAGATAGGCGCCGTCGGGCGAGTAGCACGGTGCCGTGTTGATGGCCGCCACATTGGTGACCTGCCGCAACTGCCGCGACTGCAGATTCATCTCGAACAGGTTCGAGTTCACGCCGTCATCGGACTGCAACGACATGATGATGCGTCCGCCGTCGGGCGAGAAGCGCGGCGCGAAGCTCATGTTCTGGAAATCGCCGACGATCTCCTTCTGGTTCGTATCGATGTTGTAGATGTAGACGCGCGGCACCCCTGTACCGAAGGAGAGGAAGGTCACTTCATTCGCGGTCGGCGAGAAGCGGGGCGTCAGCAACAAGTCGCCCTGCACCGGAAGTTCATGGGCATTGAAGCCATCCTGATCCATCACCGCCAGCTTCTTGATGCGCTGCGACTTCGGCCCGCTCTCATCGATATAGACGATGCGCGTGTCGAAATAGCCTTCGAAACCCGTAAGGGCCTGATAGATCTGGTCGGAGATGCGGTGGGCAAGACGGCGTGACAGCTTGGGGCCTGCCGCCAGCGACTGGCTGGCGAGCACCTGTCCGGAATTCACGTCGAAAAGCTTGAACGACACGCGCAGCTTGCCGCCATCCATGTAGGCCTGGCCGGTCACGAGGGCCTGCGCCTGCACCTGACGCCACGACTGCATGTTGGGCTGGGCCTCGAAATCGGAAATCCGCTCGATGAAGCTTTCGGGCGGCAGCGGGCTGAAGTAGCCGCAGCGGCCAAGATTGTTGGCGATCACGCCGGCAACTTCGGCCGACACCTCCTCCGAGCCAGACCCGGCCAGGAAAGGGGCAATGGCGATGGGCAGCGGATTGATCTTGCCGCCCGACACGTCAACATCGAGCGCCATCGCGGGAGAGCGAGCTGCCAGCGCAGCAAACGGCGCAGCCCCCACAGCGGTGATCAATTTGCGTCTGTTCAACATCATCCCCATTCACCCGATCCAGATTCCATCATGTTCCCGACATCATGTCGGGGGTAAAGTTTACAGTGATTTCCTGCCACATATCATAACGGTCATCCGGCAGGAAATCATAGGGGGCACACTGCATGACCGCCGAGACCGCCGATTGCGCGGTGGCATTGGTCAGCGTATCTCCCCCCCCGGAAAGGACAATCGGCAATCCATCGACGCTCTTGTCCTTTCGCAGGTTGAAGCGAACCTTCACGGTGATGCTCGCTTCACGCGCACCGGGCGGCACCGTCCAGCATTCCGTAAGGCGGCTGCGCATGGCATCGATCAGCGTGGCAGCGACGGCATTGTCGTCGCCCTGCTGCTCGTTCTCGCCCTGCACGGGATTGCCGTCTGTCTCGCCCGATTTCTTCGGTGCGGTGCGCTCTTCATTCTCCTTGTTGAGGAGATTGTCGAGCGCCGCCATGTCGAGTTTCTGCTTCTTGCGCTTCTCGGCCTCGGCCTTCTTCTTGGCCTCTTCGGCCTTCTTCTTCTTTTCGGCCTCGGCCTTCTTTTTCTCTTCCTGAGCCTTCTTCTTCTCTTCCTCGGCGGCCTTCTTCTCCGCCAGCGCCGCTTCCTCGGCGGCCTTCTTTTCCTCCTCGGCCTTCTGGTCTTCGAGGAGCTGCTTCAGCGGATCAGGGTTGACAGGCGCATCTTCGGCCTTCTTGGGTTCAGGTTCCGGCTTCTTCGGCGGTTCCGGTTCCGGCTCCGGCTTCTTTTCCTTGGCGGCCAGGATTTCCTCATCCGCCACGGTGGGAGCCGGTTTGACGTCCTTCTTCACTTCGGTCTTCTGGGCAGCAGGTTTTTCCGGCGGGGGGACGGCTTCCTTGGTCGTTGCCATCACCTTGGTCATGTCGCCGATGTTCGAGATATCGACCTGCACCGCCTGCTGCGGGTCCACCGTGAAAGGAGGCGGAGACGGCAAGCCGATGAGCACCGCCAGAAGCAGTGCGCCATGGGCAAACAGGGAAGCGGTGAGGCTGCGCTTCATGGCGCGACGGGCTGCTCCTTCTGTAGCGTCACCAGTCCGATCTTCTTGTAACCGGAAGCGTTGAGAACACCCATCACCTCCATGACCGCGCCATAGTCCGTGGAGGTATCCGCCCGCACGAAAAGCTGTTCCTCATTGCCGTTCTTCACCAGGGCAGAGAGCTTCGCCGCAAGCTGGTCGAGGGGAATCTGTGTTTCCTGGATGTAGACGGTACGGTCCTTCTGCACGGTGATGTAGAGCGGCTCCTTCGGCGCATCCATGGCCTTCGCTTCCGTCTTCGGAAGTTCAACCGGAACGCCCACCGTCATGAGAGGGGCCGCCACCATGAAGACGATGAGCAGCACGAGCATCACGTCCACCAGCGGCGTGACGTTGATCTCGCTGATGGCACCGTGGCGCGAACCGCGCCGCCCGCGACGTGCGTTGATTGCCTTTGCGCCGCCAACCGAAGCACCCATGCCTTAAGCCCTTTCGTCCAGCTGGCGCGAAATGATGGCCGAGAATTCGTCGGCGAAGTTCTCAAGCCGCGACTGCACCTTGGCCGCATCGGCGGAGTACATATTGTAGAAGATTGTCGCCGGTATGGCGGCAACCAGACCGATGGCAGTGGCGAAAAGCGCCTCGGCAATGCCCGGCGCAACAACCGCAAGATTGGTCTGGCCGGAATTTGCGATGCCCTGGAACGAGGTCATGATGCCCCACACTGTTCCGAACAGGCCGATGAAAGGCGCTGCCGAGCCGATGGTGGCAAGGAATAGGAGGTTGGATTCGAGTTCCGACATCTCCTTCTGGATGGCGACATCCATCACTTTTTCGATGCGCTTCTGAACCCCGGCAAAACCGGCACGCATGGCCGCGCCCTGACTCTGCTTCCACTCCTGCATGGCGGCAAGGAAGATGGAGGCAAGCCCGGCCGAGGGCCGGCCACCAAGACCGCGATAGAGATCTTCCAGCGACTGTCCCGACCAGAACGCCTGCTCGAAACGGTCATTGGCGGCATGCTCGCGGCGGAAGGTGTAATACTTGTTGAAGATGATGGCCCAGCACCAGATCGATGCTGCCGCCAAACCCAGCATCACGAAGAACACCGGCCATGAGGCCTGCATGACGAGATGCCAGAGTGATATTTCGGCGGCTTTTGTGACCGCTGTTTCGGAGATGGTTTCCATGTGATCCGTTGCGTCCCTGTTCGGCGCTAGTCATTCCGGCTTGTGGACTGCTGAAGCGACACGGCACCTCACAGCCCGAAAGCGTCCCGGCAGCCGAACCCGACTGCCTCAAACCGTCAAAATCTGTCGAAACTGCGGCACCTTCAACAGTTCCGGCCTGACGGCAGGCGCCCCGCTCCGGTCCCGGAACGCCACGTATGTGCTTGAATCACTTATGGTTAACAAAGGGTTATGATACCGCTGATTGCAGCAGCCTTGCCATCTCCGGCGGCACCCGCTTCGGCCTCCCCCGGCCATCGATCAGGGCCACCGTCACCTCGGCGGAAAAAAGCGACTCATCCCCCCGCAACACCCTCTGGGACAGCTCGAACCGCGCCCCGGCCATGTCCCCGGCCCGCGTTTCCACGGTCAGGAGATCGTCGAACCGGGCCGGACGCAGGAAGTCGCAGGTCATGCGCCGGACGACGAACATCACCGGGTTCTCCGCGCCGAACATGGCGTTCTGGTCGATCCCGGCCACCCGCAGGAAGTCGGAGCGCGCCCGCTCGCAGAACTTCAGGTAATTGGCGTGATAGACGTTGCCTGAAAAGTCGGTGTCCTCGTAATGGACCCGCACCGCAAGGCGGTGCACGCCATGGCTGATCTTGCCCTCGCTCACTGGTCGCCCTCCAGCGGCAACACACCCTGCGTGATCTCCGGCCGGTTCGGCACGGCAAGGCCCAGATGCCTGAAAGCATGGTGGGTGAGAAGCCGTCCGCGCGGGGTGCGGTTCAGGAAGCCCAGTTGCAGGAGGTATGGCTCCACCACATCCTCCAGCGCGTCGCGCCCTTCCGAGAGGGAAGCGGCAATCGTATCGATCCCGACCGGTCCTCCGCCAAAATTGAGGGCGATGCAGGTGAGATAGCGATGATCCAGCGCATCCAGGCCCGCATGATCGACATCGAGGGCGCGCAGCGCCCGGTCAGCCGCAGCCGCATCGACCTTGGCCTGCCCGCCCACCATCGCAAAGTCGCGGACACGCCGCAGCAGGCGACCGGCGATGCGCGGCGTGCCACGGGAGCGTCGCGCGATTTCGCGGGCACCATCCTCGCCCAGCGGCAGTGAGAGGATGCGCGCGCCGCGCCGCACGATGTCGAGAAGCTCTGCCTCGCCATAGAATTCCAGGCGGATGGGAATTCCGAAACGGTCGCGCAGGGGCGTCGTCAGGAGGCCGGTGCGCGTGGTCGCTCCGACAAGGGTGAATTTCGCAAGGTCGATCTTCACGCTGCGGGCAGCCGGTCCTTCGCCGATGATGAGGTCGAGCTGGAAATCTTCCATCGCGGGATAAAGGACTTCCTCCACCGCCGGATTGAGCCGGTGAATCTCGTCGATGAAAAGCACGTCGCGCTCTTCGAGATTGGTGAGGATCGCCGCGAGGTCGCCCGCCTTGGCTATGACGGGGCCGGAGGTGGAGCGGAAGTTGACGCCCATCTCGCGGGCCATGATCTGCGCCAGCGTGGTTTTTCCCAGCCCCGGCGGTCCGGCAAAGAGCACATGGTCCAGCGCCTCGCCCCGCGCCTTCGCGGCCTCGATGAAAACCTTGAGGTTGGCCTTCTGCTTCGTCTGGCCGATGAATTCGTCCAGCTTCTGCGGGCGCAGGTGGGTTTCGAGGGTATCCTCGGTGCCTTTCTCGGTGTTCAGGACAGTGCGGGTCATCCCAGCGCAAGCTCCTTCAGCGCGAGGCGGATCAATTTCTCCGTAGGCTGATCATCTCCCGCCTTCCTGAGCGCAGCCGATACGGCCTGGGCCGCCTGCGACTGGCCGTAGCCCAGATTGACCAGCGCCGACACCGCATCCGTGACGGCGGACGATCCCGGCGCCGCCAGCCCGGCTGCAACCTGCGTCAGCCCGATGTCGGCAGCGGTATAGGCCGGCGCCTTGTCCTTGAGTTCGAGCACGATGCGCTCCGCCAGCTTCTTGCCCACGCCATTGGCACGCCCGATCATGGCCTTGTCCTGCAAGGCTATGGCAGAGGCAAGTTCGCCCGGCCCCATGACGGAGAGGATGGCCAGCGCCACCCGTGCGCCCACCCCCTGCACCGTTTGCAGAAGCCTGAACCATTCCTTTTCCAGATGCGTGGCAAAGCCCACGAGGCGGATGGAATCCTGGCTGACCAGCATGTCCGTGTGCAGTTCGCAGGCTTCGTTCACGCCCGGCAATGCAGCGAGCGTCTTCGACGAACACGAGACGAAATAGACAACCCCGTTCACGTCCACCATCGCCCAGTCCGGCCCGGTGGAGTCGACGCGGCCCTTGAGTTTTCCTATCATGCAACTGCCTTCATGGATGTGTCCGGTGCGATCACTTTGCCAACCGGAAAACAGGCTTGAACGCGGGCACCGTCCCGGCGAGGGAAGATGACCTGACCTTTCGATGCAACATGCATGGCAATACCCGGCCCCGGAACGGCGATAGTCTCATGGTGATGAGAACAAGTCAAGAACGCGCCAATGCCGCGGCAAGCGTCCGCGCACCCCTGTGATGGGCATGGCAGATGGCGATGGCGAGTGCATCGGTGGAGTCGGCCGTTCGCATGGCGGCTTTCGGAAGCAGCAGCTTCACCATGTGCTTCACCTGGACTTTCTCGGCATGCCCTGCGCCCACCACAGATTTCTTCACGGTGTTCGGCGCATATTCGGCAACCGGAATCTGCAATGAAGCCGGAGCCAGCATCACCGCTCCGCGCGCCTGCCCCAGCTTCAGCGTGGCACGAGCATCGGTGTTGACGAAGGTTTCCTCGATGGCGGCTTCATCCGGGTGGAAGTCATGCAGCACGCCCAGCACCTGCGTGAAGATCTGGTGGAGGCGGGTCGCCAGCGGCGCATCGGCTTCGGAATGGACGGCGCCATCTGCCACATAGGAGAGGCGTGACCCTTCCGCTTCGATGATCCCCCAGCCCGTGTTGCGCAGGCCCGGATCAAGTCCGATGATTCTCACCATGGGCGGAGAGCTTAGCCCCGGCGCACGAAAGCCGCGAGGACTTGCTTGTCGAGGCGACAGGCCACCGAATAGGCCGGATTGAAGACGTTCGCCACATCATAGCGCACATGCATGCCGAGGAGGTGCGAGGCGGCAGCGTCGTCCAGTCCGAAATCCTGCCGGAGCCAATCCAGCATTTCCGAGGTGGCGTGTTGCAGCGCCTGCTCAAGCGGACGGGCATTGCCCACGGTGAAGATCGTTTCCGCATCTTCGCCGCGCGGCCAGTTGATCGCATGGCCCTTCTTCACCTCTATGCTGAATTCCACCTCGGCAGAGGTTTCGATTCCGGTGCCCGCGATCTCGCCATCCCCCTGTGCCGCATGGGCGTCGCCCAGGCAGAACAACGCACCCTCCACCGCGACGGGGAAATAGGCTGTGGCGCCCTCGCCGAAGCGATTGTAATCCATGTTGCCGCCGTGATGGCCGCTGGTCGCCGTGGAGATGAACTCTCCTCCTGCGGGGGCCACGCCAAAGCATCCGAGCATGGGCTTCAGCGGCACGGACCATTCCCGCAATGCTGCCGGCGGGTTGTCGAGCCGGATGATCCCGGCGTTGTCTTCGATGCTCCAGAAGATCTTCTCGCGTGCGGGCATGTCGCGCACCCTCGACGGATCGACAACGTTCCAGGCAAGGCCCTGCCGCGTCCAGCCCATGCGGCGGTTCATGCGGATGCGCCTGATCGTGACCGCGAGGGTGTCGCCGGGGCCCGCCCCTTCGACGAAGAACGGCCCGGTCATCGGATTGGTGTCGCCGCCCCTGTGCACGTTCTCATGATCGAAACCGTGGGCATCGACCGTCGTGGTCACCACGGTATCGCCGCCCGCGATCCGCAACACCGGAGCATGTGCGCCGAGCGTGGCGTGATAACGTTGCGGGGCAAAGCGGTGCGTGGTCATCAGGCGTTCAGCTTTTCCATCACGTCGTCGGGAATGTCGGCGTTGGAGAACACCACCTGCACGTCATCGTCCTCGTCGAGCGCATCGACGAGCTTCATCAGCGTTTCCGCCTTCTCGAAATCGAGCGGCGACATGACGTTCGGCTTCCACACGATCTTCACCGACTCAGCGTCGCCGAACTTCGCGGCAAGGGCGGCCGACACTTCGCCGATCGATTCAAAGGTGCAGGTGATGGTGTGAACATCCTCGCTGGCAGCATCATCCGCGCCCGCGTCGATGGCCGCCTCAAGCATGGCATCGGCTGACGCCTTGGCCTTGAGATAGATGATCTCGCCGACACGGCTGAACATGAAGGACACCGAACCGGATTCACCCATGTTGCCGCCGTACTTGGTGAAGAGCGAGCGCACATTGGAGGCGGTGCGGTTACGGTTGTCGGTCAGCGCCTCCACGATCACGGCCACGCCGCCCGGCCCGTAGCCTTCATAGCGCACATTGTCGAAGCTCTCGCCTTCATTGCCCTGCGCCTTCTTGATGGCGCGTTCGATGTTGTCCTTGGGCATGCTTTCGGCGCGGGCGTTCTGGATGGCGAGGCGAAGGCGGGCATTGGCCGACGGGTCAGGCAGGCCGGCCTTGGCGGCCACGGTGATTTCACGCGAGAGCTTTGAGAAGATCTTCGCCCGCTGCGCGTCCTGCTTGCCCTTGCGGTGCATGATGTTCTTGAATTGTGAATGCCCTGCCATTTCATCCTCGAATTGCGGCTGGCCTGCCCGGTGCAGGCCGAAGTCCTGCGCCCTATAGCCAAGTCCGCACCAGTCCGACAAGCCGCCCGCTTAACCGCGCTTTAACGCTGTTCGTTCACGATGCGAGGCCTGTTTGTGAGTTTGTGGAGTTCAGAGTCATGGGAATGTCGGTCAAACCGGCTATCGAGGCCTTTTCGTTCGGCGGCGAATCCGCCGGTGTTGCAGGCGCGGCAGCTCTGAGAAAGGTCAAATCCTTGGCTGAATCAGCTCCACAAGGCAGGCTTTTTGCAGCAATTTCCACGCTGTCCGACACCAGCGCCGCTGCCGCCGAAGCCTTTGAAGCCGCTGGCCTTGCCGAACTTCGCGCCGCCTCCGATCATCATCTCGCCCGCGGCAACCGCATCTCGTCGCGCCTGCGCGAGGCCCTGGGGGCTGACGAGGCCACGCCGCTGCCGGCCTTCATCCGCAAGCGCTGACAATTAACCCTATCGACAGGTGCTGAACCTGGGTTAGCTTCGTCCTTCGGGATGAGAGGAGCGACCCATGCGCGGCACCTTTCTTTTGGTCCTTGTGCTGCTCCTTCTTGCTGCACTCCTGCCACTGCGCGCCGAAACCCGCGCCGTCGATCTGGCACTGGTTCTCGCCATGGATATCTCCGCCAGCATTGATGCGGATGAACACTCCCTGCAGATGGCCGGACTTGCCGCTGCCCTGCAAAGCCCTGAGGTGCGCGAGGCCATTCAATCCGGTCCGCACCGGCGCATCGCCATTGCCGTCACGCAATGGTCGGGCCTTCGCGTCCAGCGCCTCGTGGTGCCCTGGACGGTGGTGGACAGCGACGAGAGCGCGCGGCGGCTGGCTCTGCGCGTGCTTAAGGCGCCCCGCGCCGATCCCGGCGGCGGCACCTCCATTTCGCTTGCACTGGAACACGCGATCAGGCTCTTTGCCTCGGCGCCGCATGCCAGCCGCCGCGTGATCGATCTCTCGACCGATGGCATCAACAACATCGGCCCGCCCCTCGAAGAGGTCCGCCGTCTCCTGAAACGCGAACAGATCACCGTCAACGGCCTTGCCATTTCCAACGAATGGCCACGCCTGCAAGACTATCTGGACGAACGGGTGATCACCGGAACCGCCGCCTTCAGCATCCGCGCCTCGGGCTTTCCCGACTTCGAGGACACCATGCGCACGAAACTCCTGCGCGAGATCAGCGGCCCCGGATTGAGCTAGCTGCGAATGCCGCGCAGGCGTTCGCTGCGCCGGCGCAGAAGCTCAACGGTCACCAGCATCAGGGTCGAAAGGATGATCAGCACCGTTGCCGCCGCAGTGATGGTGGGAGAGATCTGCTCGCGGATGCCGGAGAACATCTGGCGCGGAAGCGTGCGTTGCTCGGGACCGGCGATGAAGATGACCGCAATCACTTCGTCAAAGGACGTGCCAAAGGCAAAAAGCGCGCCCGAGATCATCCCCGGCAGGATGAGCGGCATGACCACACGGAAGAACACGGTCGATGGCGATGCGCCCAGGCTCTCGCCCGCCCGCATCAAGGTGCGGTCGAAGGACGACAGCGTTGCCGTGACCGTGATCACCACGAAGGGTGTCGCCAGAGCCGTATGTGCCAGCACCAGGCCGGGCAAGGTGCCGAGCAGGTTCAGCTTCGCATAGAAGAAGAACATGCCCAGCGCCGAGATGATGATGGGGACGATCATCGGCGATATCAGAACCGCCATGATCGTGGCCCGGAACGGCAGGTTGCCACGCGCAAGGCCGAGGGCAGCCAGGGTTCCAAGCGTGGTCGAGAGGATTGTGGTCAGGATGGCGAGAATGCCCGACAGCCACAGCGCGCTTTGCCAGCGCGGATTGAAGAAGAAGTCCTCATACCAGCGCAGCGAAAAGCCGGGCATCGGATAGCTGAAGAACATGTCGGAATTGAACGACAGCGGCATGATCGCGAGAATGGGCGAGATCAGGAACAGCAGCACCAGCCCGACAAAGACCCGAAGTCCGTAGTAGGCGAATTTCTCTGATGGTGTGGCGTAGGCGGGTAGTGACATGGTTTCAGCCCAGCTTCATCCGGTCGATGCCGATCAGCTTGTTGTAGACGTAATAGAGGATCATCGTGGCAGTAAGCAGCACGGCACCGAGGGCCGAGGCCTTGCCCCAGTTGTTCTCCTGGGTCATCGCGATATCGATGAAGCCGGAGATCATGTTGTCGGCAGGTCCGCCCACGAGCGCGGGCGTGATGTAATAGCCGAGACAGAGAATGAAGGTCAGCAGGCAGCCAGCCGCCACGCCCGGCAGGGTCTGCGGAACATAGACGCGCCAGTAGGCATAGGCCGGCTTGGCACCCAGCGACCGCGCCGCACGCATGTAGGTGGGCGAAATCGTCTTCATCACCGAATAGATGGGAAGCAGCGTGAACGGCAACTGGATGTGCACCATGGCCAGCACCGTGGCGAAACGTGTCTTGAACAATTGCGGTTCGCCCGAGATCAGTCCGAGCGCATTCAACAGCCAGGTGATGCCCGAGATGTGCAGCAATTGCGACACCACTCCGCCGTCCTGCAGCAGGATGGACCATGCGGTCGTGCGCACCAGCAGCGACGTCCAGAACGGCAGCAGCACGAGGATCATCAGGATGCTCGCTGTCCTCTGCGGCACGGTTGCGAGGAGATAGGCAACGGGAAAGCCCATGATGAGCGTGAGCAGCGTCACCATGAACGAGATGCCCAGGGTGCGGAACAGGATATCGCGGTAGATCTTGCGGTTGTCTTCGACGCTGACCACCTTGCCATCCGCCGTCTGCTTCAGGTCAACCACATTCAGAAGGTAGAATGAGGTGTAGCTTGACGTGGCGCGCTTGATGACGGCCCAGGTTTCGGGATCGCCCCACACCGGATCGATGCCGATCACCGCTTCCTTCCATGGCCCTGCCTCAACCTTGTCGAGCTTGCGTGCCGTGACGGTGACTTTCGATTTCAGCGTCGGTACTTCGTAGTTCAGGCGCTTGCCGATCTGGGCCGAGGTCTTTGCCTTGTGGGCGGCCTTCATGTCGGCGGCGAAGGCCGCAAAGACGGCCTCGTCGGGAAGTTCCTTGCCGTCCCAGGTGGCAATGGCGGCCACTGTCTGCGGCATCTCGTTGTGAACGTCAGGATCGTAGAATGCGTTCACCAGCATCGATGCGATGGGCACGAGAAAGCTGATGACGATGAAGAGAAAGAGCGGGGCAATGAGGGCGAGCGCCTTGAGTTGCGCCTGGCGCTGGGCCTGCGCCAATTTCTGCTTGAGTGGCGTGCCATCTGCGGCACGCATGATGTTGTCGGAGTTGATCGGTACGGAAGTCATCTCGTCTCTGGCGCCTCTCGCCCGTGCAGCGGAGAATCAGCGGCTGCATCAGGCATCTTCCCCCGCAAGAGCGCGGGGGAAGGCACTTGTGTTGATGTGGTTGCCGCTTACTGCGACAGCCAGGCGTTGAAGCGTTCCTTCAGCTGGTCGCCGTTGTCGGCCCAGAACTGCGTATCGAGGTTCCAGGCCGTCTTCAGGTTGTCAGGAGCGGTCGGAAGCGAAGGCAGGACCTTCGGGTTGACGTTCGGGATGGCGTCGGCATTGGCCGGGCCATAGGCGATGTACTTGGTCTGCTCGGCCTGGGGCACAGCACCCGAGGCGAAGGCGATGAAGCGATAGGCTTCGTCCATCTTGGGCGTGCCCTTGGCGATGGCCCAGAGATCCCAGTCAAGGGCCTGATGGTCCCAGACGATCTTGAACGGCTTGCCGTCCTTGTCGATCGGGGTCTGCAGGCGGCCGTTCCAGGCGGAGGTCATGACGACCTGGCCGTCAGCAAGAAGCTGCGGGGCCTGGGCGCCGGCTTCCCACCAGATCACGTCCTTCTTGATGGTGTCGAGCTTCTTGAAGGCGCGGTCCACGCCTTCCGGGGTGCCGAGCACCTTGTAAACGTCGGCAGCGGGAACGCCGTCAGCGATCAGCGCCCATTCGAGGTTCACGGTGGGGTTCTTCTGCAGGCCGCGCTTGCCGGGGAACTTGGTGAGGTCGAAGAGGTCGGCGATCGTGGTCGGGCCGTCCTTGAGCTTCGAGGTGTCATAGCCGAACACCGTGCCGAACACGATGGTGGGCACCGAGCAATCCGACACGTCGGCGCCCAGCATCTTGGCCTTGTCCACGCCGAGCTTGGCCCAGTCGATCACTTCGAGAGCGCCTTCGGCGCAGCCCTGAAGGGCCGTCGCGGAGTCAACGTCGATCACGTCCCAGGTGATGGCATTGGCTTCCACCATGGCCTTGATCTTGGCCACTTCGCCATTGTACTCGGCTTCCGTGATCTTGTTGCCGGCAGCGATGTAGGGCTTGTAGTAGGCTTCGCGCTGGGAGTCCTGGTAGGCGCCGCCCCACGACGTGATCGTGAGTTCGTCACCAGCACGGGCAACGCCCGTGAGTGCCGATGTGGCGAGAACGCCGGCACCGAGAACAGTCAAAAACTTCTTCATGTCATTCCTCCAATGAGACCGGCGCACCGGCAATGAGCAAAATTCATGGGGAATGGACCGCCGGATGGACAGCGAGACTTTCGCCGCATGAACTTTCTGCAGCGCATATCCGTCGAAGTCCGACTATCGTGGTCACCTCCCCGATGACCCGTCCGAACCTCTCGTTCAAAGCACCTGAAGCAACCCTGTGCCTGGCACTTTATTTTCTTATGCGGGGCTCGTCGAAGCGAGAATGATAGCAACTGTGTGCGGCGCGTCATCACCTTTTTTGTCGCTGGAGCAACAAAATTGCCTCATGTCAGATCACCAGAACGGAACGTCCGCTGGTGCCAGAAGGCCGCCGATCCGGATCGGGGCAAGCTTGAGCGCGAGACCCGTTGCATCATCCGTCTCGATGGCAAGGCCGCACAGCGTCGCCTCCCCATCCGCCGGCCTCATCCGCTCCACCGGTAGCTTGCGCAGGAACCGCTGCAAGGGTTCGGCCTTTTCCATGCCGATGACGGAATCATAGTCGCCGCACATGCCGGCGTCGGTCTGATAGGCCGTGCCACCCTTCAGGATATGATGGTCAGCCGTGGGAGTGTGGGTGTGGGTGCCCACAACGACGCTCACCCGTCCGTCACAGAAGTGGCCCATCGCCATTTTTTCGGATGACGCCTCGCCATGAAAATCGAGAAGTATGGCATCGCAGTCGATACCGAGGCGGCATTGCTCGATTTCGCGCTCCACCGCAGGAAATGGATCATCAAGCACCGGCTCGACCATCACGCGGCCCATGGCATTGATCACCAGCACGCGCTTGCCGGTTGCCGTCTCCACCAGGGCGCTGCCGCGCCCGGGGCAACCCTTCGGCCAGTTCACCGGGCGGATGAGCCTGTCCTCCCGTTCGATGGTGAGGAGCAACTCGCGCTGGTCGAAGGCATGGTTGCCGAGGGTGACGACATCCGCTCCGGCATCCCGCAGCATCTGGTAGTGATCGGTGCTCAGGCCGAAGCCGTGGGTGGCGTTCTCGCCATTCACCACCACGCAGTCCGGGCGGAACCTCTCGCGAAGGTGCGGCAGGTGGGTTGCCACCGCATCCCTGCCGGATTTTCCCAACACATCGCCCAGAAAGATCAACCGCACCTGATCAGCTCTTTTTCCGTCATGACATAATCCAGCAACTGGTCATGATGGTCATGGAGCACGCTGTCAACTTCCTGGACCGCATATGCGACACCAATCGCCACAACCGGCTTGGCCATGCGCAGCTTTTCCAGGGTCCGGTCGTAGAAACCACCGCCATAGCCAAGGCGGAAGCCTCTCCGGTCGAAACTGAGGAGCGGCACCAGCAGCACATCGGGTTCCACCAGCGGGGCCTCGTCGGCGGGGCGCGGAATATCCCACTTGCCGGGAATGGTGGGGTCGCCCGGCATCCAGCGCCTGAATTCCAAGGGCGTGCCCAGCTTGGTGACAATGGGAAGCGCCGTCGTCCAGCCCTCGCCCGCAAGCTTGCCGAGCAGGGGCCGCGTGTCGATTTCGCTCTGGTACGGGTAGAAGGCCGAAACGATGGAGCGCCCCGGCAGCGGCCGGACCGGAAAGGGATGGGCAAGAAGGGCAGCGGTCGCGGCATCCTTGAGGCTGTCGTGGGCGCTGTTGCGGGTGGCCATGGCCGCTGCACGGGCCGCTTTCTTGTGTGGAGCGAGTGGATCCATCCCCGCCGCAATAGCAAAGGCTTTCGCAGAAGTCGCCCAAGAAACCGACAGGATGAGTGGCGAGACCACCATGGGCCGTGGGAACGTACGATCCCGGGTCCCTACTCGCGTAGGTGGGCGCCGTTTATGCCAGGCCACGACCCGGCGCAGGGACAGCTCCCAATGGTATCGTTTATAGGCCCCAGGGAATAAAGGTTCCTTCACGCACCGGGCAGTCTCGCCGGGGGCTGATGTAGGGGTTTGGGACCACGAAGTCCAGTTCAGGCGTGGGCGCGCTGCGCGGGCACGAGACCGGCTGCTGCCGCCAGTCGCTACTGCAACAGGTCAATGTCCTGCTGGCGGACCTGATAGGTTGCGGTGAAGCGGATTTCGTCACCTGGCCGGAGCGTGTCCCAGACGCCGTTCGCGACGGCATCCGCTGAATCTCCCAATGGTGCCATGTCGGCCAGAATCACTTCCGAGCCGGGAACGGGGGCAGCGCCGTAGCCATTGGCGACATCCCCCACATTCACATTGGTCAGGGTCTGGTTGCCACTGTTGCGCACGCGGTAGGTGTAGGTGACGGTTGCTCCCACTGCCACGTTCGACGCCGGAAGGGCCTCCTTCACGATGGTGAGGGCGGGCGCAACCGACAGCGCGACCGCTGCCGAACCGCTGCCGGAGACGGCGGCGGAATTGTAGGTCGTGGCCGCCGTGGCCGTATTGTCAATGTCGCCGTCCCCGCCACCGTTGCTGTCGAAGTCAGCCTGGGTTGCGGCATAGCTCAAGGTGCAGGTCTCCGATGCCGCCGGTGCGAGGCTTGCAATCACGTTGTTGCCGCTGCTCGCACAGGTGACTGCGCCCCTGGGGTCAGTGACAGTGACCGACGCCAGGGTCACGTTGCCGGGATTGCTGACGGTAAGCGTATAGGTGATGACCTGTCCCGCCGCGCTCACGCTTGCCGGGCTAGCCGCCTTCGCCACGGCCAGTTGCGGTGCCGCTGCTGCATTGGTGAAGACGCAGGTGATGTCGGCCCCATGAACGACGCGCGCCGCAGCAATGACGACGGCGCCCCCCGAACCCGTGGCGACGGGTGTCGGATTGCCGGTCACGGATGCATTGGCGTCGGTGCACGTCACGCCGCCCCGCACCCATGCGAGCGAGACCGTCTCGCTGATCGAGACGGCGGTCGCGACGGTCGTGACGTTGATCGCCGACGGAGCAGCGGGGGTTGCCGTCCCGGCGCTCGCGGTGGTGATCGGCGAAGGTGTGCCGGCCAGGTTGGCGGTGGTGAAGCTGAAGGGTCCACCCGCTCCACCGGTCGTGATCTTCTGTACACGGACAACCGGAATCCGGTTGTTGGTGAAGGTGCAGACGATGTTCGCGGTCGCTGCGGTTGCCGCCGCATTGAGTGTAAGCACATTCCCTGCAAGCGTGGCGGTGCCGCCGCTGCCCATCCCCGTGCAGTTCGCGGATGCAAGCTGCCAGCCGGAAGGGATTGTCTCGGTGACGGTCGTCGTCGTTGACGCGGCTGTGAGCGTGAAGACGGCGCTGCTCGCCGGGTTTGATGACGCCGTATTGAGGGAGGTCGGGGTCACTCCGTTCGTGCCTGAGAAACTGAATGAGCCTGAGCCGCCAACCGATTGTTTTACAATCTGGATTGTTGGTCTCTTGTCGTTGACGACGGCACAGGTGATGACCGCCCCTGCCCGCACGTTCGCCGCTGCAAGCGTGATCGTGTAGCCGGACACGGCGGCCGTGAAGCTGGCGGGATTGCCGGATGCCGCACTATTGGAGTCGGTGCATGTTGCGGGCGTCGTGGTGATGAGCCAACCGGCTGCACCCGTTTCATCGATCGCGGTGTTGGTGTTGATGTTCCACAGTCGGGTGAAGCTGCCGTTCACTGCCGTTCCGGCGGTCGCGGTCGTGATCGAGGAGCTTGCCGTCTGCGCACTCCATGTGGAACCATCGAAGACATTGGCAGTCGAGAAGTTGAAGGTGCCCACACCGCCGTTCGAGGTCTTCTGCAAGCGCAGTTGCGGCGCACGGGTGTAGGTCACGGTTTCGATGTACACGAATTGCTGGGTCGGGTTGGTGACGTTGCTGTTCGCACCCGAGATGTGCCGGATGGTGAGCGTGCGGATCGGCCCTGCAAAGGTGACGGTGACGTTGCCGGAATTGTCGGTGACGTTCTGGTTGGTTGAAAGGGCGCGACCCGAGCCTGCGTTCCATGTCACGATCGACGGATTGGCGGGCGTGCCTGACGTTGGCATCACCGTGGCACCGGCGGCACTGGTGGCGCGGAACTCGACAATGTCATTGAAGGCCGCACCCGACATGATGAATGTCGGCCCGCCGTCGATGTCACCGACAATCACGCTGACATTGTAGACCGGTTCATTGAAATTGATCGTGGTGGTCTGGACGGCGGTTTCATTGTCCACCGCCGCGTTCATGGTGGAGTTGACGTATCCCGTCGTGCCGTTCGAGGTGGACGCAGGCTCGATGGCAAGCGCATTTCCGGTCGCATCATAACTGCCCGCCGCGTTGCCGCTCGTGACGATGGTCAGTTGCGTGGGCGCCGTGCCGAGGGTGACGGAGTCGGTTGCGCCGCTTCGCAGGTTGGTGAAAGGGCGCGTGTTCCAGCTCAGCGTGTCGGCCTGCGCAACCGCACAGGACCACAACAACGCAAACAGACAGGCAATGGCGCCCAGGGCACCTTTGTGCAAACCGCGATACAACACTGACCCACGCACTCGGACAACATCACACCTTGCATGCAGGACTGCAGGCAAGGGGCGGAAGCGCCTCCCCAGAGGCAATGCCACCAGGGAGAAGCCTATGATGTTATGGTAAATCGAGCCTTAATGTCCGGGCGTGAAGCGCGGCAGGAGATTACCCGAACTTGAAATCCGTGACATGCGCAGGAGGCGTCAGCCCCGGCACGAGGCGCGGATCATCGATGGGCGGCCCGAAGCGGTAACCAATCGGAATGATGCCCGCCCAGATCGGAAGCGCGTAGTCCTCCTCGTCATCTCCCGGCGGCCCGTTCCGCACCTTGGCGGAGACTTCGTTCAGTTCGAGGCCCAGCACGGTCGTTGCCTTGAGTTCCTGTGCTGTCATCCTGCGCAACATCTCCCAGCGGCCCGGGAACAATGCCTCGGTAAAGGCTTTCAGGCGCGCTTCCTTCTCGCCTGCATCCGTCACCTTGAAGGCTTTTCCGAAGGCCATCACCGAACGGTAGTTGCAGGAATGATTGTAGGCCGACCGCGCCATCACCATGCCGTCGAAAATGGTGACGTTCACGCACACGTCCGCGTCTTCCGCCGTTTCCAGCATCCGGCTGGCCGAAGAGCCGTGCCAGTAGATGTGGTTGCCTTCGCGCCATTGCAGCGTGGGAGTCACCACGGGAGAACCATTGAAGACATAGCCCACGGTACACAGCGGCTGCGCATCGAGAATGGGATGAATGGTCGCCTCGTCGTAGTGGGCCCTCTTGTTCATGCGCTTCACGCGGGTCCGGTCGCTGGGTGCAACGGTCATGCTTAACTCCTTGTTGTCACTCCTCCTTGCAAGCTCTATGGTCTGGCGAAAAGAACCAATGGCTACAGCAAAGACCAGACCACTTATCACAAGCGCCACCCTGGACCTGGGCATCGACAGGAAGGATACGGAAGCCTTCCAGTCGCAGATAGCCCGTCAGGTGCGCGAACTCGTGCTTTCCGGGCGCCTGAAACCGGGCGTGAAGCTGCCATCCAGCCGCGCCCTGAGCGAGCAGCTTGGCGTCGCCCGCGCCACGGTGGTGGACGCCTATGAGCAATTGCTGGGTGAAGGCTATCTCGAAACGCGCCTCGGTTCCGGCACCGCGGTCGCCGCGGAATTGCCGGAAGCCCTGCTCTCCACCGGCAAGGGGAAGTCTGCTCCAGCCATGCCGGCGCAGCGCCAGAAGCGGGAACCCGCCAGGCCATTTCGGGCCGGGCTGGTGGATTGGGAACACTTCCCGCACGATGACTGGGGCCGCATCCTTGGCCGCTATTGGCGAAACCCGCCGATCACATTGCTCGAACACAACGATCCCTTCGGCTGGATGCCGCTGCGCAAGGCCATCGCGGCTCACCTGTTCGACTGGCGCGGCATTGCCTGTGAAGCCGAGCAGGTCATCATGACGGCGGGCGGCAGCGACGCCTTCGATCTGGTGCGCCGCGCCGTTTTCAATCCGGGTGAACAGTTGTGGCTGGAAGACCCCGGCTACCCGACCGCCCGGCGCGTGTTCAGTCTTGCCGGCATCAAGGTTGAAGCCGTCGCCATCGACAACGAGGGCCTGATGGTGAGCGAAGCAAGCCAGCGCTTCCCGAAGGCGCGGGGTGCATTCGTCACCCCGGCCCGGCAGTATCCCACGGGAGTGACCATGCCGCTGACACGGCGGCTGGAGCTTCTTGCCTGGGCAAAGCAGGCCAACGCCATCATCATCGAGGATGACTACGACAGCGAGTACCGCTACGTGGGCCGCCCCTTGCCTGCCCTCATGAGTCTCGACCGCGACGCCCGCGTGATCTACTCCGGCACCTTCTCGAAAGTGTTCTCGCCCATCATCCGCCTCGGCTTCATCGTGGTGCCGAAGCGGCTCATCGAGGTGTTCCGCCACGAGCGCACCACCTTCGGTGCGCCACCTTCCCTGCTGGTGCAGCCCGCCCTGGCGCAATTCATGGAAGACGGGCAATTCGCGGTGCACATCCGGCGGATGCGGCGGCTCTATTCGGCCCGGCGCGATTGCCTGATCAAGGCGCTCTCTCCGGGTGAACCGTCACTGTTCAAGCTGGATGCGCCGCCTTCGGGCCTCATGCTACTGTTGCGCTTCCCGCAGAAGACCGATGATGAGGCCCTGCACCGGGCGCTGCTCGATGAGGGCATCGAAACGCTTTCGCTCTCCGAGCACTATGCCGGAAAGAAGCAGGAAAAGGGCCTGCTTCTGAGCTTCGCCGGATTTCACGAGGAAGACCTGGAGAAGGCCGCAGCCCGCCTGCTCGATGTGCTCAGGAGCCGAGCGGCCGCAGCTCGCGGATGAGCTTCTCGCGAATGGCGCGGGCATAGTCGGCGAAGCCCGAAGCCGGCTCGACAAAACTCTCGTTCCCGATGATCACCTTGGCCCTGTAATAGTCGGCAAGACCCACGCCATCGGCATCGATGGGAAGGCCGTTCACCACGATCCCCCCGGCAAGGGCCGCATCGCGCGCCCTGTCGAGATCCTGCCCGCCATTGTCCACGCCGTCGCCGGACACGTCGATGACGCGCCTCTCACCCGCAAAGCCGTTCGCCTCGATGATCTCCACACCGTGCCCGATGGCTGTCGCAATGGATGTGGTGGAGGCCATGAAGGCCCGTCGCGCCCGGCTGATACGGAAGCCGAAGGCGCGGGCATCGCGCGCCGAACCGAGGTAGGTGAACGGCAGGATCACCTTGGCTTCACCGTCCCCGCCCCACTGCGTCACGGCCACCGCCACGCCCTTTGGCCCGATGTTGGCGAGCGCTTCCAGCACGGCCTTGTCCCGGAAGGCGGCTGCCAGGCCCTTCAACTGCAAGTCGAATTCTGCCCGGTCCATGCTGGCGGAGGCGTCAAGCGCCAGAACCAGTTCCACCGCCACAGGCTGTGGTCCCGCGGCATCTGCTGCGCCTCCTGCGAGAAGAAGGGCCAGCAGCCGCGCCGCCATGCCGCGCCACATTCCGCCCGCTTTCCCTGCTAAGACGTGCGCCATGCTCAACCGACGCTCCCTCCTGCTTTCGCTCGCCCTTCTGCTTGCCCTTCCCGCCGGGGCATCCGCAAGTGACATCATGGTGATGAATGCCGTCGCGCCGAAGTCGCTCACGCCCTCGGCCAGGTCCGCCGCAGTCTACATGATGCTCATGAACCACGGCAGCGCCGCGGACGTGCTGGCGAAGGTCGAGACACCCGTTGCCGATCATGCCACGGCGCATCAATCCATCGAGGAAGACGGCGTGATGAAGATGCGCGAGGTTGAAGCCTTCGAACTCAAGGCGGGCGACATGATCAGCTTCGCTCCCGGTGGCTATCACGTCATGTTGACGGGATTGAAGTCACCGCTCAGGACAGGCGACAGCTTCCCCCTCACGCTCACCTTCAAATCCGCCGGCGAGGTCAGGGTGGAGGTGAAGGTCGTGGACAAGGTCGATGGCGCAATGAACCACGAAGGCATGAACCACGAAGGCATGTCCGACTGAACTAGGGCAAGTCCTCGACAGCGATGAGCGTGATCAGGCCCGCATCGTCGAATGTCACCTTCTCGATGCCGCGCCGCTCCGTCACCGCCCCCGTCGTCTTGTTCACGGCACGCAGGCGCCAGCGGCTTTCGGCGCTCCGTGGACCTGTGGCCCTGACCTCATCATCGAAAGCCTGATGATCCGGCGAGGCCGCGAAATAGGCACGGATCGAGGCGAGAATGGCGTCACGCCCGATCACGTCACCGATGGCCGGAGAGACATACCGCGCCTCCACTGCCAGGCACTTTGCCACCCCGTCCACATCCTGTGCATCCAGCACGGCGTGGTAGGCCACGAGCGCCGCAGCGGGATCGAAACTCATTTGCCAAGCTCGGCAATGATGCGCACCCAGCTCCGCATGCCGTGATGGAAGCTCGACACGTTGTACTTCTCGTTGGGTGAATGAATGGCGTCGTCGTCAAGGCCGAACCCCACGAGCACGCTGTCCATGCCGAGAATGTCCTTGAAGTAGCGCACGATCGGAATGGAGCCGCCGCCGCCCATCATCACGGTCTCGCGCCTGAATTCCGCCTTCAGGGCCGCCGCCGACTTGCGGATGAACGGGTTCTTTTCATCGATGGTGGAGGCCGGGCTGCCGCCGCCCTTGCCGGAGAAGGTGATCTTCGCGTCACCCTTCATCTGCTTCCTGGCGAAGGTCTGGAATGCCTTGATCACCTTCTTGGGGTCCTGCTTCCCGACAAGCCGGAAGGTGAACTTGGCATGGGCCTGGGAGGGGATCACCGTCTTTGTGCCTGCTCCGGTGTAGCCGCCCCAGATGCCGTTCACCTCTGCCGTGGGCCGCGACCAGATCTGCTCCAGCACGCTGTAGCCCTTTTCGCCCGCCGCAGTCTTCAGGCCGACATCGCCGAGGAATTTCCGGTCCGAGAACTTCAGCGACCGCCACTGCTTCTTCACCGGGGCGGGAAGCTCCGATACGCCGACATAGAATCCGGGAATGGTGACCTTGCCCTTCTTGTCGTGAATGGCGGCGATCATCCCGGACAGCGCCCGGATGGGGTTCATGGCGGGGCCGCCGAACATGCCGGAGTGGAGATCGATGGAAGGGCCGGTCACCGTCACTTCTTCATGGGCAAGGCCGCGAAGCCGCGTTGTGATGGCGGGGGTCTTCACGTCCCACATGTTGCTGTCGCACACGAAGGCCGCGTCGCAGGCAAGTTCCTTCCGGTTGGCTTCAAGGAAGGGAACAAGCGAAGGCGATCCGCTTTCCTCTTCGCCCTCGATCAGGAATGTGGCCTTGATCGGCAACTTGCCGTCCACCTTGATCATGGCGCGGGCAGCTTCCACGAAGGTCATGAGCTGGCCCTTGTCGTCTGCGGTGCCACGGCCCACAAGCTGATCGACGCCCTTCTTGTTTTTCTTGCGTACCGGCTCGAAGGGCGGCGTGTGCCAGAGTTCCAGCGGGTCGGCCGGTTGCACGTCATAGTGGCCGTAGAACAGCACATGCGGCGTTTTCGCCGTGGCGTCGGGCGGCGTGTAGTGGCCGACAACCATCGGGCGGCCGGGCGTGGGACGCACCGAGGCCTCGCAGCCGATGGCGGACAGCTCGTTGCAGATCCATTGCGCCGCCTTCTCGCAATCACCGGCATAGGCCGGGTCGGCGGAAATGGAGGGAATGCGCAGGAAGGAGAACAGCCGCTCGATGATCCCGTCCAGCGATTGATCGATGTCGGCCAGCGCCGCGTTCACGTTGCTCATGCGTCTTGTTCCTTGATGATCTCACCGATGAAGCGCGCCCAGGCGCGGGCACCCTTGTGATAGCTTTCAACCTTGAAATTCTCGTCCGGGCTGTGCAGCGCATCGTCGTCGTTCACGAAGCCCAGCATGACACTGTCGAGTTTGAGATGGTTGCGGAAGCTCTGCACCACGGGGATGGAGCCGCCCTCGCCCGCCAGCACGGGCTCGACCCCCCATTCGGCGCGGGCCGCGCTTTTCGCCATTCCGATCCACGGGCTGTCATAGGCAACGGCGGCGGCGCCGCTTCCGCCATGCGAGACGAAGCGGGCCTTGCAATCAGCGGGCAATTGCGATTTCACGAACGTGCGGAAAGCCTTCACGATCCGGTTCGGGTTCTGCCCCGCCACCAGCCGGAAGGTGAGCTTGGCACTTGCTTCCGATGGCAGAACGGTCTTGCTGCCCGCCCCCGTATAGCCGCCCAGGATGCCGTTCACCTCTGCCGTGGGCCGGACCCAGATCTGTTCGAGGGCCGAGAAATCCTTCTCTCCGGCGGGCGTCTTCAGGCCCACGCCGCCCAGGAATTCGATTGCGTCGAAATTCAGCTTCTTCCAGGCCCTGCGTTGCGCGGGCGGCGGAGCCTTCACGCCGTCGTAGAACCCCGGAATGGTAACGCGGCCGGTCTTGTCATGGAGGTTGCCGAGGATGCGGGACAGCACCTTGATGGGATTGACCGCCGGGCCACCGTAGTAGCCGGAGTGCAGGTCGATGCGCGGCCCCGTGATGATCACGTCTTCGCCCACGCAACCGCGCAGCGAGGTGATCAGCGACGGCGTTTTCGGATCCCACATGCCGGTGTCGCTGATCAGCACGATATCGGCTTTCAGCATCTCCTTGTTGGCGGCAATGAAGCGGTCGAGATGGACGGCATCGCCCTCCTCGTCCCCTTCGATGAGGAAGGTGATGCGGAAGGGCAGCGATCCGCGCACCGAAAGCCAGGCCCTGCTGGCTTCGACAAAGGTCATCACTTGGCCCTTGTCGTCGGCGGCTCCCCGGGCAAAGATGCAGTCTCGGCCGTCTTTTCCCTTGGCGACCCGCGGCTCGAAGGGCGGGCTGGTCCAGAGGTTCAGGGGATCAGCGGGCTGAACATCATAATGGCCATAGAACAGGACATGAGGGACGTGGGCATTTCGGCTCAACGCCGCGGCAGGCGGCTCATAGCAGGCCACCACAACCGGCTGCCCGGTGGTGGGATGGATCGTGGTCGTGAGTCCCATCCCCTCGAACATGGTTTTCAGCCATTCCGCCGTGCGACGGCAATCGGCGTGATGCGCCGGATCGGTTCCCACGCTGGGAAAGCGGAGCAGCTCGAACAGCCTGCCCATGCTGGCCTCGAAATCGCGGTCAATCGTCGCCAGAACCTGCTCTGTTGCCGCACCTGTCATTGCGAATCCCTCTTTGTTGCTGTGAAGTTATCCCAAAGGATGGCAGCATGACAGGGCCGGATAATGCGCCGGATATGGGTCCAATGACGGGACAGGCGGCCCTCGCTGCCGAAGGCCCTGCCTTCAACTTGGCCCGTGACAGCCTCCAGGCCCACGAACCGGTGGCCGGCCTCACCCGCGTGCGCCGCCGTGGCTACCTCCGCTACCGCAAATTCGCCAATGCCATCGACATTGCGCTGATCTGGAAGCGCCGCTGGTTCATCGTCACGATGATCCTGGGTTTTGCGCTCATGTCCGCACCCACCCCTGCGGGCCTCACCCATGACGGGCAGATCGTGCTGGTGATGTCGCTCATGGCGACGCTGCTTTTCATCACCGAGCCTGTGCCGCTGCCTTCGGTTGCGCTGTTGATCGTGGTCGGGCAGGTCATATTGCTGGGCCTCGACTCCACCAGGGTGGCCAAGAGCCTGATGACCGATTCCGTGCTTTTCATCATGGGCTCGCTGATGCTCGCGGTGGCGGTTGTGAAGCAGAAGCTCGACAAGCGCATCGCCCTCGCCATCGTCCGCATGACGGGAACCAGCGTGTTCTGGATTTCCTTCGGGATCGTGGCCGTCTGCGGTTTCCTCGCCTCCTTCATTGGCGAACACACCGTTGCGGCGATGATGTTGCCCGTGGGCGTGACATTGATCACGCTCACCTCCAACGACCCCAAGAAGGTTCATAACCTGGCGGCCGTGATCCTGTTCTCGATTTCCTTCGGCTGTTCCATCGCGGGCGTCACCACGCCGTCAGGCGGCGCAAGGAATGCCATCATCATCAGCTATTGGAAGGACTTCTTCTACGATCCGACAAGGCCGGAAACGTGGCGCTACCTGATGGATTACATCACCTGGATCATCTACGCCTTCCCGATGTTCCTGCTGCGCCTGCCGCTGGTGAGCCTTCTGCTCATCCTGACCTTCAAGCCGGAAACATCGGATCTCTCCCGCGCCGTCACCCGCCTCCGCACGCAGGTGAAGCTGGAAGGACCGATGAAAATGTCGGGCTGGCTCACCATACTCGTCTTTGCCGTCGTCATCGTCGGATGGGCCTTCTACTCCTCCACCCTCGGCCTCGGAATCGTGGCCATCGCGGGTGCGCTTGCCTATCTCGTGCTCGGGCTGGTGCGCTGGGAGGATATCAACAGCGGCGTGAACTGGGGGATCGTGCTGCTCTATGCGGCGGCGATTTCGCTCGGCGTCGAAATGAAGGAAACCGGTGCCGCCGAATGGCTCGCCAACGGCGCCTTGCATGTGGTGCAGGAAATTGCCGGCAACAGCACGGTTGCCTTTGAAGCGGCGGTCTCACTCATCACCGTCCTCGTGTCCAACACCATGACCGCAGGGGCCGCCGTCGCGGTGCTCTCGCCGGTGGTGCTGAAAATGTCGGTCGCCGCCAATCACGATCCGCTGATTGCCGGATTCCTCACCGCCATCTCGTCTGCGTCGGGTTACCTGACGCCGGCGGCACAGCCCGCCTTCACAATCATCTACGCTTCGGGATATCTGAAGGCTGCCGATTTCTTCAAGGTCGGCTCGCGCATGATGCTGCTGTCTTTCATCATCCTGATGGCCGTTTCCACCTTCTACTGGCCGACCCTGGGAGGCTGAAGATGGCGTTGTTCGACTTCTTCCGCCGCACCGACATTTCCGACCGCCAGGAAGCCGCAGTCATGAAGACGCTGCAGAGCATCCGCTCGCAGCGCCGCAACCGCTTCCGCATTCTCGCCTGCATCGACGGCAGCGAGGAAGCGATGATCACCGTCCGCTTTGCCGCCCGCCTTGCGGTCAGCAACAACTGCGACATCATCGTCCTTTATGTACGCCAGATCGACATGGGGCTGCACTCCGGCGGCCTTCAGGTGCGGCTTGCCCGCCAGAACATGATCGATGCGGGCTTTGAATTGCCCGGCGTTTCCCATCTCAAGAAGTCGCTCTCCGTCCTCAAGGAAGAAGGCATCGATGTCTCGGGCTGGAAACATGAGGGGGCACACCAGGAAAGCTGGGGCGACGCCGCAGGCGATACCAAGGTGGAATACACCTCGCCGGAGGGCCGCAGCGTCGTCCTCAAGCTCAAGACGGCACCCGATGAAGCAGGCGGCATTCTCGACCAGTATGAGTTGGGTCCGTACAACCTCATGATCCTGGGCCAGCCCTCGCACTGGCGGAGCGAGTTCCGCTCATTCTTCGGCGCCGGCGTGACCCAGACCGTCACGACCATGGCGCCCTGCTCCGTGCTCGTCGCCCGCAACAGCCTCGACCGCAGGGGCTTTTTCATCTGCACCGACGGCTCCTCCCGGTCACTGCAAGCGGTGCGACGCTCCGCCGTGCTGGCAACCATGATGGGCGAACCCGTCACCCTGTTCTCCGCAGCGCCGGATGCCGAAGCACTGCCCGCGGCGGAGGAAGCGGTGAGCAATGCCAAGGCGCTGCTCAAGGCGATGAAGATCGAGGTGGCGGACATCAAGACCGCCGTGGGCGACGTGATCGAGGAAATCGTCGAGCGGGGGTCGCTCTACCGCATGATCGTGGTCACCGATGAAGGCCGCACCCGGATCGAGCGCCTGCTCAAGGGATCGCGCGCAACAGAAGTTGTCCGCCTCGCCCGCACAAGCGTGCTGGACGTTCGCTAGTCCAGGTTGGCGACCGGCTTGGCCACGAAAGCCGCCGCACGCTTCCTGGCTTCCTCAAGCTGTGCCGTGCTCAGGCCCTTCATGAAATCTTCCAGCGTCGGGTCGGATCGCCCGCCTTTTTCGGCAAGGAGGTTCCACATCGCCCCTTCGACCGGATCGGCCTTCGCGCCGGTTCCCGATGCATAGATGCGGGCAAGACGATTCTGCGCAACGGGGTGGCCGCGTTCCGCCGCGAAGCGAAGCCAGCGCAAGCCGATTCCGATGTCCTGCTCCACACCCTCGCCGCGCATCACCATCACGCCATACTCAAGCGCCGCCTCCGGCATTCCCTTGAGGGCGGCCTTGGACAGCCATTCCGTGGCGGCAATCGGGTTGCGCGGCACGCCGTTGCCATCAAGATAGAGCAGTCCGAGATCGTATTGGGCATTGGGGTTCCCGGCAGCGGCGGCCTTGCCCAACCATTCGATGGCCTTGGGCCAGTCCGGGTCGGCGCCATAGCGGCCCGCGTAGATGAGGCCGAGATTGTACTGGGCCTTGTTGTTGCCGTTGCCCGCCGCCTTCGCCAGCCACTCCGCCGACGCCGCGGGGTCCGTGGTGCCCGCGTCCTCGTCGATCAGCAGCAGCGCATAGTTGTATTGCGCTTCGGCGTCGCCCGCCTCCGCCGCCTTGCCATACCACGTGCGGGCTTCCTCGGATGTTTCCTCCGTACCCTGACCATTCCTGTACATGGCGGCAAGCATGACCATGGCCTTGACATCGCCCGCCTCCGCCAGCGGCTTCACGGCGGCGAATGCCTCCTTGTATCGCTTGGCATCGTGGAGGGCCGTCACCTCGCCCATGGTGGCCGAGAATGCCGGAACCGTGAAGGTCAACACCAGGCTGGCCGCGAGCGCGCGCAGGATGGCGCGTGTCATTTCATCGCCTTCGCAACATCGCCCACCACGCGGGCTGCATCTTCCGGGCTGTGCCACATCTCGTCCATGGGACGGATAAAGTCGGGCCTCTGCGGCAGAAGTGCGGCAAGCCCGGCGGCATCCACGGGGTCAAATGCCACAGCCGGAACCTCGAAAATATCCTGCCACCAGGCAATCAGCGGCTCGCCATGGGCCTGCGAGGCCTGCGCGAAGGCAATGTAATCCGCGCCCGCTTCCGCCGCCTCCATGGCGATGTGGCGGGAGGTGGCGGCAAACACGCCGATACTCTCGTTCTTGAGCGTGGCGCGCAGCGATTTCACCGGTTGTGCCCGTGCAATGTGGATGCCGTCGGCCTTGAGGTAGTGCACCTGCCGGGGTTCGCAGTCACGGATGATGACGGCAAGTCCCAGGGCCTGAAGGGCGGGCACCGTGGCGGCGGCAATCTTCTCGCCCACCAGGATGGAGGCGCAATCTCCCGACCGGGTGGCGGCGGCAGCGCAGGACAGCAGGAGGTCGTCCGCAATGTCTGCGGGGGCGGCAAGGAAGAAACGGGGTGTGTTCATGGCCCCGGCTCTATCACCGGGCGACATGCCTTGTCACCTCGTGCGCGGCAGGAAGAAGGCCAGCATGCCCAGCGCGGGCAGGAAGGAGCAGAGCCGGAAGACAAAATCGATGCTGGTGTGGTCGGCCACAACGCCCAGAACCGCCGCCCCAAGGCCCGCGACGCCAAAGGCGAGGCCGAAGAACAGGCCGGAGATCATGCCCACCCGCCCCGGCACCAGTTCCTGTGCATAGACGACCATGGCCGAGAAGGCCGAGGAGATGATGAAACCGATGGGTATGGTCAGCGCCACGGTCCAGAACAGGTTGGTGTAGGGAAGCGCCAGCGTGAAGGGCAATGCGCCGAGGATCGACATCCAGATCACCGCCTTGGTGCCAATCCTGTCGCCAATGGGCCCGCCCATGAAGGTGCCCACCGCCATGGAGCCGAACAGGACGAACAGGTAAACCTGCGCATCCTGCGGCGTCACCTTGAAATGGTCGATGAGATAGAAACTGTAGAAGCTGTGCAGGCTCGATGTGTAAACGAACTTCGAGAACATCAGCACCAGCAGCACGAACAGCGCACCCGCAATCTGCCGCCTGTTCAGCGAATGGGTGGCCATTTTCGATGTGGCCTTGCGGGCGTGATCGCGAAGCCAGCCCGCATACCAGCGTCCGACATGGCTGAGCAGCAGGAAAGCCACGAAGGCCAGAACCGCGAACCAGGATATGGCCTGTTGTCCGCGCGGCAGCACGATCACGGCGGCCAGCAACGGCCCGATGGCCGTGCCGAGATTGCCGCCCACCTGAAAGGTTGACTGCGCGAAGCCGAAGCGGCCGCCGGCCGACAGTCTGGAGACGCGCGAGGCATCCGGATGGAATCTGGACGAGCCGATGCCGATCATTGCCGCCGCCACAAGGATGGCGGGATAGGAATGCGCATGCGCCAGCAGCAGCAGGCCACCCAGGGTGCACAGGGGCGCCACGGGAAGCGAATACGGCAGAGGATACCTGTCCGTGAAAATGCCGACAAAGGGTTGCAGGATCGACGCCGTCACCTGGAACACCAGCGTGATCATGCCCACCTGCGCGAAGGTCAGGGCATAGTTGTCGCGCAGCATCGGATAGACCGAGAGCAGCACGGCCTGCATCGTGTCATTGATGCCGTGGCACAGGGCAACGGCGAAAAGCACCGTGAAAACGGTGCCTTGGGAGGACGGTGCGGGCGCGGCTGTGGCTGTCATGAGGACAGCGTGTTTGGCCGAGCATCCCCACCGGGGCAAGCAGCCTTTTCGCAAGGCTGCCATTCCCCGGCGCGGCTCATGGCATCAGGATTCGAGGGCCTTCACGCCCGGCAGTTCCTTGCCTTCCAGCCATTCCAGGAAGGCACCACCTGCCGTTGAGATATAGGTGAAGTCATCTGCTGCACCGGCATGGTTGAGCGCCGAAACGGTATCGCCTCCGCCCGCAACCGTCACCAGCTTGCCGGCCCTGGTAAGGGCGGCGGCGTGTTGCGCAACGGCATTGGTCGCCGTGTCGAAGGGCGCAATTTCAAAGGCGCCCATCGGGCCGTTCCACACCACGGTCTTGGCATTGTCGAAACAGGCTTTCACCTTGGCAATGGATTGCGCACCCACGTCGAGGATCATTTCATCTGCCGCCACGTCATTCAGTCCCACGCTGCGCGATGCGGCGCCCGCCTTGAACTCCTTCGCCACCACGGCATCGTCCGGCAGCAGCAATGTGCAGTTCCGTTCCTTGGCCTTCGCCAGGATCTCCCTGGCCGTGGGAATGAGATCGTGCTCGCACAGCGACTTGCCGACGTTCACGCCTTGCGCGGCGAGGAAGGTGTTGGCCATGCCGCCGCCGATCACGATGGTGTTGGCAATGCCGGAGAGATTGCCGAGCAGTTCGAGTTTCGTCGAGACCTTGGCGCCTCCGACCACGGCCACGAGCGGGCGCGTGGGTTTTTCCAGGGCGGCTTGCAGCGCCTTCAGTTCGGCCTCCATGGCGCGGCCCGCATAGGCGGGAATGACATGGGCAATGCCCTCGGTGGAGGAATGCGCACGGTGCGCAGCCGAGAAGGCGTCATTCACGAAGATGTCGCCGAGGCCGCCCAGCATCCGCGCAAAGGCGGAATCGTTCTTTTCTTCACCGCCGTGATACCGGGTGTTCTCCATCAGCGTCACCGTGCCGGGCCGGGCCTCCACGGCGGGGGCCGACTGCCAATCCGTGAAAACGAACGTCACGGGCTGGCCCAGCGCCTGTTCCAGTGCGGGCGCAACCGGCTTCAACGACATTTCCGGAATGACCTTGCCCTTGGGGCGATCGAAATGCGCGAGGATGATGACGGCAGCGCCTTTCTTCAGCAGTTCCTTCAGCGTGGGCACAACGCGGTCGATGCGGGTGGTGTCGGTCACCACGCCATCCTTGATCGGCACGTTGAGATCGAGGCGGATCACGACTTTCTTGTTGGCGACGTTCACATCATCAAGGGTGCGGAAGGCGGGCATTGCATGGTCTCCATGGGCGTGAGTGAGGGGCGTACCTCAGCGCGCTTGCGATTTCAATGCGTCAGAAAGGCGGCGTCAGGGCACTGCGGAAATGAGCAGGAACATGGCGAAGATCGAGAGATGGACCACGCCGGAAAGGATGTTGGTTCGCCCATTGCTGAGCGTGACCGCGCTCACGAAAAGGGCCAGCACGAGCAGCACGGTCTGGCTGGGTGAAACGCCCAGCGCAATGTTGTAGCCCGCCAGAAGGTCGGCCATGGCCACCGCCGGAATGGTAAGGCCGATGGTGGCGAGGCCGGAGCCCAGCGCCAGGTTCACGCTCACCTGCAACCGGTTGGCAATGGCGGCGCGCACGGCGGCGATGCCTTCCGGCAGCAACACCATGGCAGCGATGATGACGCCCGTGAAACTGACGGGCAGCCCTGCCCCGGTGATGCCGTCGGCCAGAACGGGAGAGAGCGATTTCGCCAGCAGGATGACCGCCAGCAGCGACACGCACAGCATTGCCGCGCTCGTCGCAAGCGTGCCGGACGTGGGCATGACGGTGTTCTCGTCGCCGTTCTCCTCGCCTTCCGGAAGGAAATAGTCGCGGTGGCGAACCGTCTGCACGAAAAGGAAGGTGCAGTAGAGGCACAGCGAGGTGATCGCCACCATGAGGAGCTGCACATTGCTGAATGTGGGTCCGTAGGTCGCGATGGTGAAGTTGGGCAGGATCAGCGTGATCACCGCGAGGACCGAAAGGACCGAAAGCGCCGACGAGGTTCCGCGGATGCGGATGGTCTGTTCGAAATGATGGCGGCTGCCGAGCAGGAGGCTGAGGCCCACGATCGCCGTCGTGATGATCATGATGGCGGAATAGACCGTGTCACGCGCAATCGTCTCGCCGCCCTCGCCCGCCCCCACCATCAGCGAGAGGATCAGCCCCACTTCCAGAACGGTGACGGCCAGCGCCAGCACGATCGAACCCAACGGCTCACCCACACGGGCGGCAATGAGTTCCGCGTGGTGGACCGCGGCAAAGACAGATCCCCCGAGCAGCAGCGCCACGACCAGCGCAATGCCAGCATGCAGGGAGGGAGAATAGCCCATTGCAATTGCGCCCAGCGCCGCGATTCCTGCGGCGGGAAGCACGATCGTCCAGAGTGGATTTTCAATCCTGTGCGCCGCCATCAAATGTTCCTGCTTCTGATACGGAAACACTGTAGGGACGGAGCACGGGGGCGTCCAGTGTTGAGGGCAGAAGAAACAACTGGACACACTGTATCCAAATGGATACTAACGACGAATGGTATCCTTCATTCAATCTTCCGTCTTCGCGGCGTGGCTGCGGGGCTTGAACGACGAAGGTGCCAAAGCCCACATTCTGCGCCGGATTTCGAGCGCTGAATTGGGGCATTTCGGGGATTGCAAGAGTGTGGGTGAAGGCATCTCGGAGATGCGCATTCACCATGGCCCGGGGTATCGGCTTTACTTCATTCGCAGAGGCAGCACGGTTTACGTCCTGCTCTGAGGCGGGAACAAGTCGACTCAGAAGAGAGACATCCAGGCCGCCAAGAAGATTGCGCGGCTGATCAAGGAACAGGCGAATGACGCGTAGATCGAAGATCACTTTCTCGAAGTTCGATGTGGCGGATTACCTCGACAATGAGAAAGTCATTGCCGCGTATCTTTCTGAAGCGGCGCAGGACGACAATCCAGACGTATTGCTGAAGGCCCTCGCAGACGTGGCAAAGGCGCGGGGCATGGCTCAGGTGGCGAAGGACTCGGGCCTCGGCCGCGAGAGCCTTTACAAGGCCCTCGCACCGGGTGCGAAGCCGCGTTACGAAACCATCGCCGCCGTGATGCGTGCGCTCAAGGTCAAGTTCGAAGTCGCAGTAAAGTGACCTAAGCCATGGCGATGATAACTATTAACTGCAGGCTTTGATTACTCGGGTCGAAACTTGATCAACACCATCCAAACTGAAAACAGCCTCTAGTTCACTCATTTCATATGGCGCCGCAGCGATAACTACCGCGCTGACCCCTCACCTTCTCGGGGGCAGGCTCTTCAGGTGACGGAAAGAATCACTTCGCCGTCGCCGCCTTCACCACGGCCTTGGCCGTGATGCCGAACTTTTCGTAAAGCTGCTCGGCGGGGCCGGAGGCACCGAAGCCGGTCATGCCGATGAACTTGCCGTCCGCGCCGATGAAGCGGTCCCAGCCCATGCGAAGCCCGGCTTCCACCGCGATGCGGATCTTCTCGGTGCCAAGCACCTTTTCCTTGTAGGCCTTCGACTGCTTTTCAAACAGCTCCATGGAGGGCACGGAAACGACGCGGGTCGGGATGCCCTTCTTGTCGAGCATGGCCTTCGCTGCGATGGCGATTTCCACTTCCGAGCCGCTTGCGAAGATCACGGCCTTGGCCTTCTTCTTCGATTCCGCAATCTCGTATGCACCCTGGGCGCAGAGGTTCCTGGCGGAATAGGACAGGCGCGCCGGCAACAGCTTCTGGCGCGTGAGAACCAGCGTCGATGGCGTGGCCTTGCTCTCCAGCGCGATCTGCCAGCACTCGGCCGCTTCCACCGCATCGCAGGGGCGCATGACCAGATGGTTGGGAATGGCGCGGCAGGCGGCAAGATGCTCGACCGGCTGATGCGTGGGGCCATCCTCGCCGAGGCCGATCGAATCGTGCGTCATCACGAAGATGGAACGGATGCCCATGAGCGCGGCAAGGCGCATGGAAGGGCGGCAATAGTCAGTGAAGCAGAAGAAGGTGCCGCCATAGGGAATGACGCCGCCATGCAGGGCGAGGCCGTTCATCGCGGCGGCCATGCCATGCTCGCGGATGCCGTAGTGCACATAGCGGCCCGCATAGTTGGAGGCGGAGAACACCACCATGTCCTTCGACTTGGTGTTGTTGGAGCCGGTGAGGTCGGCCGATCCGCCCATGGTTTCCGGCACCGCGGCATTGATCACGTCGAGGGCATTCTGCGATGAGTTGCGGGTGGCGATATGCGGCGGCTTCTTCGCCAGTTCCTTCTTGTAGTCGGACATCACCTTTTCGAAATTGTCCGGCAGCTTGCCCGCCATGATGCGGTTGAACCACGCCTTGCTGGGCGAGGTCGACAGACGCCCTTCCCAGGCCGTGCGTTCGGCCTTTCCGCGTGCGCCTGCCTCGCGCCAGGCATTGAGGATGTGCGGCGGAATCTCGAAAGCGGGCCACGGCCAGTCCAGTTCCTTGCGGGTGAGTGCGATTTCTGCATCACCCAGCGGAGAACCGTGGGCCTGATAGCTGTCCTTCTTGTTGGGCGAACCCCAGCCGATGATGGTCTTGGCGGCAATCAGCACGGGCTGATCGGAAAGCTGTGCTGTTGCCAGCGCCACGGAAATGGCGGTGTGATCGTGACCGTCGCAGCGCAGGACCTTCCAGCCGGACGCTTCGAAACGCTTCACCTGATCGGTGGAGTCGGCCATGGAGATGCGGCCATCGATGGAAATGTTGTTGTCGTCCCAGATGACGATGAGGTTCTTGAGCTTGAGATGCCCGGCAAGGCTGATGGCTTCCTGGCTGATGCCTTCCATGAGGCAGCCGTCACCTGCCAGGACATATGTCTTGTGGTTGACCAGATCGTCACCGAACTGGGCGTTGAGGTGGCGTTCGGCCATGGCGAAGCCGACAGCGTTGGAAATGCCCTGTCCCAGCGGACCCGTTGTTGTCTCGATGCCGTCGGCGTGGCCGTATTCCGGGTGCCCCGCCGTCTTCGCCCCCAACTGCCGGAACTTCTTGAGGTCTTCGACCGTCATGTCCTTGTACCCGGTAAGGTACAGGAGGTTGTAGAGGAGGATCGAGGCATGGCCAGCCGAGAGGATGAAGCGGTCCCGGTCGGGCCAGTTGGGGGCCGACGAATCAAACTTCAGGAACTTCGTGAACAGGACTGTGGCCACGTCAGCCATTCCCATGGGCGCTCCGGGATGGCCGGAATTGGCCTTCTGCACGGCATCCATCGACAAGGCGCGGATGGCGTTGGCCATGGAGCGGGGCGTAACTTCGGTCATGGGAATCGGCCTTTCTGGCGGGAGTTTCAATGGGATCGCGCTTCTGATAACAGCCGGGGAAACCCTGTCAATGCGGGGTCGCAGCACTGTTTGCGGGCGATTGCTTCCCAAAGCGGTCAGCTTTATGGTGCAACGAATTGTGTGTGCTTGAGAATCTCCGGTTACTGCTCTAGTGGAGTGTCAGGACGGACATGGCAGAATCAACGAAATTCGAAGCCTCTCTTCAGCGGTTTGAAAAGGCCCTGAAGCTGATCGAAGCTTCCCTTGCAAGAAAGCAGGCTGAAAACGCCCGCCTGAAGACGCTTGAGATCGAGAAAGCCACTCTCGAATCCGATCGTCAGCGCATGGACCGTGAATTGGCGCAGGTGCGCGTGAAGGCACAGGAACTGGTGGACACTTCCAAGCAGGCTGTGGGCAAGATCGATAGCGCCATGTCGCGCATTCGCTCTGTGCTGCACTCGAACAGCGGCCAATAGGAGTGGTCATGGCAAATGTCGTCGTCAACATCGCCGGTCGCCCCTACACCATGCAGTGCCCTGACGGTGAGGAAGATCATCTGAAGGATCTTGCCAAGCTGCTGGATACCGAAGTGGGCCGCATCCGCCAGAGCGTGGGCGCCATCGGTGACATCCGCCAGCTGGTGATGGCGGGCCTCATGGTGGCCGATCGCCTGTCCGAGGCAACACGCAAGCTGGAAGACATGCAAGACCAGCTGGATGGCCTTCGCATCAGCCGTGATCAGGCCCTGCAACAGATCCGCCAGCAGGACGAGAATTTTGCCAAGGCGCTGGAAATCGCCGCGCAAAAGCTGGAGGAAATGGCGCAGTAATCCTGTCGCCTCATGCCGCTTCGCATCTGAGATATGTATGGGGCCTGCGATCCTTTTCGCTTGCCCCTTCCGTGGTCAGCGTGACCTCGAGCTCCCCGGCGCGCAAGCGCCTGTAGACATAGCTCTCCGAGTAACTGTCGAGTCCGTCTTCACAGGACGCCGCAAGCGCCCAGGTGTTTTCGCCCGTCTTCTCCACACGCGACCAGGCGCAACCGCCCTCCCAGAATGAAATGCCGTCAGCGCTGACGGTCCAGGGAGTCGTATCGGCATTTTCCACGCCGCTTACGGCCCTCGCCCGCAGCATGGCGCAGCCCTCCGGGTTCAGCACGTATGTACCGTCAATGAAATCGGCCTTGTCTTGCGCCAGCGCAACCGGGGACAAGAACAGAAAGACAGAGGCCAAAGCTGGAATGGGGCGGTACATGGGTCGTTCTCCTCGCCCCTGGTTGCCGCAGCCCACATGAATGTTGCCCGAACGGGACGATTCACGGTGTCTTGCGCAATGTTATAACATAACATATGAAACCGCTTCCCGAATCCAGAGGAGATCCATCCATGCACCATGCCCTGCCCACCCGCCTGCCCGTCACCGTGCTGTCCGGTTTTCTGGGAGCGGGCAAGACAACCCTTCTCAATCACGTTCTCAACAATCGCGACGGCCTGAAGGTGGCCGTGATCGTGAATGACATGAGCGAGGTGAACATTGACGCCAGCCTCGTGCGCGACGGTGGCGCAAGACTCTCGCGCACCGATGAAAAGCTGGTGGAGATGTCGAACGGCTGCATCTGCTGCACATTGCGCGACGATCTCCTGAAGGAGGTCACCCGGCTCGCGGAGGAACGCCGCTTCGACTACCTGCTGATCGAGAGCACCGGCATTGCCGAGCCGATGCCCGTTGCCGCCACATTCGAGTTCCGGGACGAAGCGGGACACAGCCTTTCCGATGTGGCCCGTCTCGACACCATGGTCACCGTCGTGGATGCGGTGAACCTGCTGAAGGATTACGGTTCCACCGACTTCCTGCAAACACGCGGCCTGTCATTGGGAGAGGGCGATGAGCGAACATTGGTCAACCTTCTCGTCGATCAGATCGAGTTCGCCGATACCATCGTGCTGAACAAGATCGGAACTGCCACGGCAGAGCAGCGCCAGGCCGCGCATGGCATCATCCGGGCATTGAATCCTGCTGCCCATGTCGTGGAGGCCGACTACGGCAAGGTTCCCCTCGCAGACATCCTCGCGACAGGGCGTTTCGACTTTGAAAAGGCCCACCAGAATCCAACCTGGTACAAGGAGCTTCACGGCTTCAAGGACCACGTTCCGGAAACGGAGGAATATGGCGTGTCGAATTTCGTCTATCGCACCAGCCGCCCCTTCGATCCTGAACGATTCCGGGCCTTCATCAATTCGTCCTGGCCGGGTGTGGTGCGCGCCAAGGGCTTCTTCTGGGTGGCCTCGCGGCCGGACTGGGTAGGAGAACTGAGTCAGGCTGGCGCCCTCGTGTCCACCGGCGCGGCGGGGCAATGGTGGGCCGCAGTCCCGAAAAAGAACTGGCCCGCGCATCGCGACTGGAAGGAGTGGATCAAGACGCGGTGGGATCCCATCTGGGGCGACCGCCGCCAGGAACTGGTGTTCATCGGCGTCAACATGGACGAGGCAGCGCTTCGCCAGAGGCTCGACCTTTGCCTGATGCCGGAGGCCACGCCTGACTTCAAGGCCTGGGCCCGGCTTCCCGACAACTTCCCCGTCTGGCGCAAGCGGGAGAACGCCTGAACGATTGTCGGCAACGGCATTCAGATGCGGTTCAGGTCACGTCGCCTATCTTCCGTTCCATCATCACGAGGATAACGCACATGAACCGCATCTCCACGCTCTCATTTGCCACCGTTGCCGTGCTTGCCGGCCTCGCCGCGACGGCCCCCGCGCAGGCACAATACTGCGAAGGCACGGTGCACGGCCTGTCGCGATACTACAATCCTTCAACCGGCGCCGGTTTCCTTGCCGTCCGCGCCAAGCCCCGCGCCTCTTCCCACCAGCGCGGCGAACTCTTCAACGGCGACAAGGTGGAAATCTTCGATCGCAGCGGCAACTGGTACCGCATCGCTCCCCTAGATGGCGGCCCGGAAGGCTGGGCACACGCCCGCTGGATCTGGAACGACTGCAATTATTGATTTCGCTCGGGACGGACAGGGCGCTAGCGAAGGCAGGGCAGCCCGCGATGGCTGCCCTGTTTTCGTGTCGCACCGCTGACGCTTGTGAGGACGGCGGAACTTCGCCATGAATGCGGAGAACGCCAAACAGGACCAACCATGATCGACCTCACCTGCATCCCCGCCCTCGCCTCTCTCGACCTTGGAGCCTTCGAGGACAAGCCGACCTCTTTCGAAGGGAACCAGAAGGAAGCGGCAGTCTCGCTGTGGACCTCTGCCGATGGCCGCGTGGACATCGGCGTCTGGGAATGCACGCCCGGACGTTTTACCGCCGACCGGACGCTCTCCTCCGAGTTCTGCCACTTCATCTCCGGAGAGATCGAAATGACGCACACCGATGGTCGCAAGGAACGCCTCGGCCCCGGCGACGCCATCAGCCTTCCGCTGGGCTGGAAAGGCGAATGGCGCGTGATCAGCCAGGTTCGGAAGCTCTACATCATCACCAAGGCGTAAGGGCCGCTCCTCACCATCACGGCCCGCCCGCGTGACCCGACCGCGGGCTTGCGTGAGCAGTGACTACTTCTTCGGCCCGCGATAGGTGCGAGTGCCCGGCCTGCCACCCTTTGAACCGGCCTTGCGGTCGCCCGGCTTTGCAGCAGAGGGCCACGACGCAGTCGCGTGCTTGATGCGTGAGCTGCCCTCGCCCGATGACGGATCGCGCGACATGGGATCATCCAGCACCGCAAGTTCGAGCGCCTTCAACCGCTTCACCTCGTCGCGCAGGCGTGCGGCTTCCTCAAATTCCAGGTTGGCGGCAGCATCGCGCATCCGCTTCTCCATATCGGCCAAGACCCTTTCGAGGTTATGGCCGACCAGCGGGCCATCGTCTTCCGCCAGCCCCGCATCCACCTGCACATGATCCTGCTCGTAGACGCTCCTGAGGATGTCCGAGATGTTCTTCTTGATCGATTGCGGCGTGATGCCGTGAGCCTCGTTGTAGGCGGTCTGCTTTTCGCGGCGGCGGTTCGTTTCCGCCATGGCCCGTTCCATTGAACCGGTGATGCTGTCGGCATACATGATCACACGGCCATCGACATTGCGCGCCGCGCGGCCGATGGTCTGGATCAGCGATGTCTCGCTGCGCAGGAAGCCTTCCTTGTCGGCGTCGAGGATGGCGACAAGGGCACATTCCGGAATGTCCAGGCCTTCGCGCAGGAGATTGATGCCGACCAGGACATCGAACGCGCCAAGACGCAAGTCACGCAGGATTTCGATGCGTTCCAGCGTCTCGATGTCGGAATGCATGTAGCGCACGCGCACCCCCTGCTCGTGCATGTATTCGGTGAGATCCTCCGCCATCCGCTTGGTCAGTGTCGTCACCAGGATGCGGTAGCCCTGCTTCGCCACCTCCTTGCACTCCGCAATGACATCATCCACCTGCGTCTTGGTGGGGCGGATGATGACGGGGGGATCGATGAGGCCGGTCGGGCGAATGACCTGTTCGGCAAACACGCCGCCCGATTGCTTCAGCTCCCATGGGCCGGGCGTGGCGGAAACATAGATGGTCTGCGGACGCATGGCGTCCCACTCCTCGAAGCGGAGCGGGCGGTTGTCGATGCAGCTCGGCAGGCGGAAGCCATACTCTGCCAGTGTTGCCTTGCGATTGTAGTCGCCGCGGAACATGCCGCCGATCTGCGGCACGGTGACATGGCTCTCGTCGATGAAAACGAGACAGTTGTCGGGGAGGTATTCGAACAGGGTCGGCGGCGGCTCGCCCGGCTGGCGGCCCGTGAGATAGCGCGAATAGTTTTCGATGCCGGCACAGGAGCCCGTTGCCATCATCATTTCGAGATCGAACATGGTGCGCTGCTCAAGCCGCTGCGCCTCCAGGATGCGACCCGCCGAATTGAATTCCGCAAGGCGCTGGCGCAAGTCCTCCTTGATGCGCGTCGCCGCCTGCTCCAGCGTGGGCTTGGGGGTCACGTAGTGGGAGTTGGAATAGACCTTCACCGCCTCCAGCTCGGCCCGCTTCTGGCCTGTCAGCGGATCGAATTCGGTGATCGCCTCAACCTCGTCACCGAACAGGGAGATGCGCCAGGCCCGGTCTTCCAGATGCGACGGGAACAACTCGATGGTATCGCCACGCACACGGAACGTACCGCGCACGAAGTTCTGGTCATTGCGCTTGTAGTGCAGCGCCACGAGATCGGCGAGCAATTGCCGCTGCGGGAAGCGTGCCCCCTTCCTGATCTCGAAGGTCATGGCGGAATAGGTCTCGACATCGCCGATGCCGTAGATGCACGAGACCGATGCCACCACGATCACGTCATCGCGCTCCAGCAGGGCGCGGGTGGCGGAATGGCGCATGCGATCGATCTGTTCGTTGATCGAGCTTTCCTTCTCGATATAGGTGTCGCTGCGCGGCACATAGGCTTCGGGCGTGTAGTAGTCGTAGTACGAGACGAAATACTCAACCGCGTTGTTCGGGAAGAATTGCTGGAACTCGCCGTAAAGCTGTGCGGCCAGGGTCTTGTTGTGGGCGAGGATCAGCGCCGGCCGCTGCGTCCGGGCAATCACCTGCGCCATGGTGTAGGTCTTGCCGGACCCCGTGACGCCAAGCAAAACCTGATCGCGCTCGTTGGCGTTGGCGCCATCCACGAGTTCGGCAATGGCGGTGGGCTGGTCGCCCTTCGGCTCATATTCCGAAACGAGTTCGAAACGGCGGCCACCTTCGGACTTCTCCGGCTTCGGCGGCTTGTGCGGCGTGAACATCGGAAGCGGCACGAAATCCGGGCGCAGCTTTTCCAGGCCCGCCCGAACGCTCTCCGGCAGTTCGGGAACCCCTTCCAACCGGGCCTGCGGCATCTCCGCAAACCCACCTTCCTGCCGTGAATGACCCATGTGGGTGGATATAGTGCCTTCCCCCCGCCGGCGAAAGGGCGGTTGCTGACACCTGCTGACACATGCTGTCAGGACGCCGTGTTGCCGGTACCCTTCTCCAATTTGTCCCGCAAGGCGTGAAGTTGCTCGCGCAACGCGCTGGCCTCCGGCAGGTTGAGTCCGGACGCCGCAAGGATGCAGCCGGGAATCGATTCAGCCTTGCGGCGCAACGCCTTGCCCTTTGCGGTGAGGTGAACCAGCACCTGCCGTTCATCTTCCGGGTTGCGCTTGCGGCTGAGCAGGCCCGCGGCTTCCATGCGCTTCAGGAGCGGAGTGAGCGTATTCGACTCAAGCCCGATCTGGCCTCCGATCTGGCCCACGGCCCGCCCCTCGTCTTCCCAGAGGGCCAACAGGACAAGATATTGCGGATAGGTGAGTCCCAACGGCTCCAGCAGCGGTTGATAGACCCGGTTCATGGCATTGTTGGCTGCGTAGAGACTGAAGCACAGCATGGCATCGATGGCCGGCATTGCGCCACCGGACAGCTTCGATCTGGAT
>JAEUMJ010000038.1 GCA_016792865.1 Hyphomicrobiales bacterium
TCAAGAAGTCGGGCTTCTTCGGCTAGCCCTAAACCCCGCCCTGCATCAGCCTGGGCAACCAGCCTTCGTGGGCGTCGCGCAGCGCCGCGAGCGCCACGGCGGTGCTGCCGGTCCTGACGCTCTGCTCCCCGGTCACGGTTCCGATGCGGATGACATCGATGCCCTTTACATGGGCCTGGGTGATGATCTTGGCCGCTTCGATGGCGGGGCAGGTCATGACATAGCGTGACTGGTCTTCCGCGTAGAGCTTCACATGATCCATGGCGTCGATGGTGGCGCCAAGGTTTCCGGCCAGCGCCATCTCGATCACCGCCGAGACAAGACCGCCGTCAGAGATATCATGCACCGCCGTCACGGCCTGATTGTTGATCAGATCACGGACGAAATCGCCATGCCTGCGTTCACGGGCCAGATCGACGGGCGGCGGCGCCCCGTCTTCGCGGCCATGCACTTCACGCATGTAAATGGTCTGTCCCATGTGGTTGCCATGTCCACCGAGAAGCAGAATGGCGTCGCCCTCGTTCTTGAAGCGCACCGTTGCCATTCTGGTCCAGTCACGGATCAGGCCCACGCCGCCGATGGTCGGCGTCGGCAGGATCGCCTGGCCATTGGTCTCGTTGTAGAGCGAGACATTGCCGGACACGATCGGGAAGTCGAGGGCGCGGCAGGCTTCGCCGATGCCCTTCAGGGCAAAAACGAACTGGCCCATGATTTCGGGGCGTTCGGGATTGCCGAAATTCAGGTTGTCGGTGACGGCGATGGGTTCCGCGCCGACGGCACAGAGATTGCGCCAGCACTCGGCCACGGCCTGCTTGCCACCCTCAAAGGGATCAGCTTCGACATAGCGCGGCGTCACGTCGGAGGAGACGGCTATCGCCTTCTTGTCGGAAATGCGGACCACGCCCGCATCGCCGCCGGGAATTTGCGCGGTGTTGGATCCGATGAGCGAGTCGTATTGTTCCCACACCCAGCGCCGTGAGGCCATGTCGGGTGAACCGACGATCTTGAGGATCACGGCCGAAAGGTCGTTGGGTGCCGGCACATCGTCAGGCTTCACGTGGGCGGGCTTCTTCGGCTCCACCCAGGGGCGGTCATATTCCGGGGCCTCGTCGCCCATGGCCTTGATCGGGAGATCGGCCTTCACCTCGCCCTGATGCTTGATGACGAAGCGCAGCGTGTCGGTGGTCTTGCCGACGATGGCGAAATCCAGTCCCCACTTCCTGAAGATCGCTTCCGCTTCCTTTTCCTTTTCGGGGCGGAGCACCATCAGCATGCGCTCCTGGGATTCCGAAAGCATCATCTCGTAGGCCGTCATGTGGGTTTCGCGGCACGGCACCTTGTCGAGATCGAGTTCGATGCCAAGGTCGCCTTTTGCACCCATTTCGACGGCGGAGCAGGTCAGGCCCGCAGCCCCCATGTCCTGGATGGCAATCACGGCGCCCGATGCCATGAGTTCGAGGCAGGCTTCCAGCAGGCACTTCTCGGTGAAGGGGTCGCCCACTTGAACCGTCGGGCGCTTTTCCTCCGCCTTGTCGTCGAATTCCGCCGAGGCCATGGTGGCGCCATGAATGCCGTCCCGGCCCGTCTTGGCGCCGAGATAGACGACGGGAAGGCCGACACCTTCTGCCTTCGAATAGAAGATCTTGTCGGCATCCGCGATGCCCACCGCCATTGCGTTCACCAGGATATTGCCGTTGTAGCGGGCGTGGAAGTTCACTTCGCCCGCCACCGTCGGAACGCCGAACGAATTGCCGTAGCCGCCGACACCGGCAACCACGCCGCCCACGAGATGTCGGGTGCGCGGATGATCGGGTGCGCCGAAGCGCAGCGCATTCACGGCCGCAATGGGACGCGCCCCCATGGTGAACACGTCGCGCAGGATGCCGCCCACGCCCGTCGTCGCTCCCTGATAGGGTTCGATGAAGGACGGGTGATTGTGGCTTTCCATCTTGAAGATGATTGCCTGGCCATCACCCACATCGACGACACCGGCGTTCTCGCCAGGCCCCTGGATGACGCGCGGCCCCTTGGTCGGCAATTGCCGCAGCCACTTCTTGGACGACTTGTAGGAGCAGTGCTCGTTCCACATGGCAGAGCAGATGCCCAGTTCGGTAAAGCTGGGTTCACGCCCCAGCAGCTTGACGAAATGGTCGTACTCATCCGGCTTCAGGCCATGGGCCTTGACGACGTCCGGGGTGATCTTGGGTTCGGTTTTTGCGCTGCTCATGGCCGGGCTTTAAAGCTGCCGGCGGCGAATCTCAAACCCAATATTCGCGCATTCCCGTCGCTGTGGCCCGTCACTGTGGATTGCCCGGAATCCGGGCAAGAAAGAACCCGGCGGAGAGGCTCCCCGCCGGGCTGAAACAGTCTGGGTGCAGGTCTTACTTGTGCTTCTTGATCAGTTCGGCGAAGGCCGCAAAGAAGCCGGTGAAGAAGTCCTTCGACGCGGCAACGATCTCGCCCTTGTCGTCAACGACGGTATTGGCATTGGCAACATAGGCCTCGGGCTGGCCGAGGGTCGGCATGTTGAGGAAGGCGAGCATCTGGCGCAGGTGGTGATTGGCGCCGAAGCCCGCGATGTTGCCGATCGAGGTGGAAATGATGGCGGCAGGCTTGCCACCCCACTTGCTCTGGCCCCACGGACGGGAGGCCCAGTCCAGCGCGTTCTTGAGGGCAGCGGGAACGGAGCGGTTGTGTTCCGGGGTGGCGAACAGCACGGCGTCGGCGGCGGCGATCTTGTCACGGAAGGCCTTCACGGCAGCGTCGCCCGCTTCCGTATCCTGGTTGAAGATGGGCAGGTTGCCGATCTCGACCACCTCGAATTTCAGGGTGGCGGGCGCAAGCTTGCTGGCGGCGTTGAAAACCGCACGGGTAAAGCTGTCCTTGCGAAGGCAGCCGATGATGACGGCGACGTTGTAGGCCATGGTAAGCGACTCCAAATGTTTTTGTAATGGCGTCGGTTACGTATATTGGCGCTGGAGGGTTTTCAAGTGCCAGGATGGCGCAGTGCCATCTTTTCATCCGGGGATGCGGCCTTGGCGCTTCCCACGCGCTCGCCGCAGGACATTTTCCACGCTTCCATCCATGTCAGGGTCGAGGTGGTGCCGGATTCGCCGGGTCTTTCAATGGGTTCGATACAGGCCCAAAGGGTCAGCATTTTCATGGGCGTCTTCCTTGCGCATCATTGCCCCGTGTGGGGCGTTCGGTTCAGGAAAGGCCTCCCTGGCACAGGGGCGGCTGGGACGGCGACTGAAGCCGCGCCCTGTGCCAAGGCCAGCGGGTGGCGGGACCAATCCCGTACCCGATGGTGGTGTGTGCGGTCAGCGGTAGTAGCTCGGCGTGCTGTCGATGGTGGCGAAGCGGATGCTGCGAAGGTTGTCCTGCATGGCCATGTCTTCCAGCATGGTCTCCATGCGGCCCATGAGGCGCTGGGTCGAGTGAACGAGAGCTTCGTCGATCTCCGGCTCTTCGCGGTTACGCTTGAAAAGGTTCTGGAACATCTCTCTCTCCAACTTGCTCCAATTTGCTTTCGCCGTCCCACACCGTGTCATCGGCGTGTGGTTGCATTGGGCCTTATTTGATCGCGTTAATCTACCGTTAACACCGATCGCGGTTCAGGAGCTGTTAACTGCGAGGCTTCAGTTTTGGGAAAGATTGGCTCGAAACGTTTCGTTAACCGTGTTCGGGCCTGGGGCGCGATGCATCGGATAGCCTTGAAACACGGGCCAAAAGTGCGGCTTGCGCTGCCTGCGTTTCCGCATCTGCCGCTGGCTTCATCGTGCGGCCGAGCAATTTCGAGATGAATTTTGTCATTGCGGGCAACCTCGCGAAAGCTGCACCTGTTGTGACATCAGTAAGCGCGAAAATCGTTCAAGTTCGAGCTTTATGGCACCTTAATCGACGCGACGGTTGCTGATTCCTTACGCGGCCAGAAGCCCCTCGAAGAGGGGGCGGCAATCGGTCTTTCCATGAATGGGTTCGATCATGTTCTCGGGATGCGGCATCATGCCGATCACGTTGCCCGCTTCGTTCATGATCCCGGCAATGTCGTTCATGGCGCCGTTGGGATTCGTGCCTTCGGCATAGCGGAAGACCACGCGGTTTTCGCTTTCCAGACGCTTCAGCGTTTCGGTGTCGCACACGTAATTGCCTTCGCCGTGGGCGATGGGGCAGGAGACGACAGCGCCTTTTGCCATCCTGTTGGTGAACCAGGTGGTGTTGTTCTCGATCCGCAACTTCACTTCACGACAGACGAAATGCAGGCTGGCATTGCGGACCAGCGCCCCCGGCAGCAGGCCCGCTTCCGTGATGATCTGGAAGCCGTTGCACACGCCCAGAACCTTGAGTCCTTTCAGTGCCTTGGCCTTGACATCTGCCATGATGGGTGAGCGCGCGGCGATGGCCCCGCAGCGCAGGTAATCGCCATAGGAAAAGCCACCCGGAACGACCACGAGATCGACCTTCGGCAGCTCCGTTTCGGTGTGCCACACGGCGACCGGTTTCACGCCTGTCGTCGATTCGAGGGCGAGCATCATGTCGCGCTCGCGATTGATTCCGGGGAAGACGATGACGGCGGATTTCATGGCTCAAAATTCCGTGCGAATTCAGCAAGTGAAAGAAAGATGCTGGTCGCATTAGCCCATTGGCGCTAGATTCACAAACACGGATGTTGACAGTTTTCCGGCAAGAAAATCCGGGGTAAAGGCGCAGTTTCTCCGGGGGCGGAACAGGACGGTTGCTATGGCCCGAAAGGGCTTCCTGACACGCTTGCGGCGACGAAGCGGCGTGCCCTTGACGGGCATGCAGAAGCTTGCGCTCGTCCTCGTTCTGGTGGGGGTTCTGGCGGCGCTTGCCGTCGTGGGGCTGCTTGCATTCCGTCAATCGCAGATCAAGTTCTTCATGGATGTTCCGGCCACCATTGCCGACATCGAGGAACATTGCGATGTCTCCGGCAAGACCAAGCTCGGCACCTACGAAACCATCACCTCCATGTCATGCAGCGAGACGGACGGCTTTGTGAACAGCAATGCCGGGCGGGAATTCCGGGTCACGCGCGCCGCCACCGTCACACTGGCCTATGAAGCAAGCGGACTGGCCCAGAAGGTCAAGCTGCCCAGCTCCGCCTTTGAGCCGGAGAAGCTGGTGCGGGGTGGCACGGTCATGATCTATGTGAACCCGAACCGGCTGAACGAGGTGAAGACCGACATCACCTGGGCCGATCTCATGCGCTCGCTGCTGTTCATGACGGGTTCGATCGTGGTGGCGCTGCTGGGCATGATTCTCTATCGCCTCGCAGCTCCCGTGTTACGCAACGGCGGGCGGCAACGCCCCTATCGCGAAGACCCTGCCTTCGACGATGAGGGCTATGACGACGGCGACGAAGGTGAAGACCGAGATGACGCTGATGACTGGGACCACGACCACAGGCGTGGAAAGCCCAACGCCTTCCATGAGGATGAGGATCTCTTCGAGCCGCCGCCGCGCAGGCGCTGAGGTTCGCTGGCACCGGGTGTGGTTGCGGACGCGGCCATGTATGGAAGGATGCGCGGCAGGCGCAGCCCTGGAAATGGTTCAGGCCAGCTCGATGGCGTAGTTCTCGATCACCGTGTTGGCGATCAGCTTTTCGCACATGGCCTTGACCTGTGCTTCGGCTTTGGCGCGGTCGGTTTCGGCAAGCTCGATCTCGAAATACTTGCCCTGACGCACGCCGTTGACGCCCGCAAAGCCCAGCGATCCCAAGGCGCCTTCAATGGCCTTTCCCTGCGGGTCCAGCACGCCGTTCTTGAGGGTGACTTTGATCTTGGCTTTCATGGTCAGTCGTTCTTCACAAGTTTGAGGCTGCGTTCGACGATTTCACCCTGCTGGATGATTCCGAGGCGCTTCGCCACTTCCTGATAGGCTTCAACGAGGCCGCCCATATCGCGGCGGAAACGGTCCTTGTCCAGCTTGTCGTTGGTCTTCATGTCCCAGAGGCGGCAATTGTCGGGGCTGATCTCGTCGGCCAGCACCACGCGCATCATGTCGTTCTCGTAGTAACGCCCGAACTCCAGCTTGAAATCGACAAGGCGGATGCCGATGCCGAGGAACAGGCCGGAGAGGAAGTCATTGATGCGCACCGACATGTGCACGATGTCGTCCATCTCCTGCGGAGTGGCCCAGCCGAAAGCGGTGACGTGTTCTTCCGTCACCATGGGATCGCCCAGCTTGTCGTTCTTGTAATAGAGTTCGATGATCGAGCGGGGCAGGGGCTTCCCTTCCTCGATGCCGAGGCGCTTCGAGATAGAGCCTGCTGCCACGTTGCGCACCACCACTTCGAGCGGAATGATCTCGACCTCGCGCACGAGTTGCTCGCGCATGTTGAGTGAACGGATGAAGTGGGTCGGCAGGCCCATCTCGTTGATCTTGGTGAAGAGATACTCCGAGATGCGCTGGTTCAGCACGCCCTTGCCCTCGATCACGGCTTTCTTCTCGGCGTTGAAGGCGGTGGCGTCATCCTTGAAATGCACCACCACGGTGCCGGGCTCCGGACCCTCGTACAGGATCTTCGCCTTGCCCTCGTAAATGCGGGTGCGCTTGTTGTTCATTCTGTAAATCCTCAAAGACGCTCTCTGCCTTCTTCAATTGGCGCTGAATGCTCCGGACAGGCCTCAAAGCCCGGAACGCGCGACTGGCCCGTCCGTTTACCACGCCGGGGGCCTGAAACACACGGAATATGGATGGGTGGAAAACTCGCCCGCCCTATAGGGCAGATTGCTGCGACGCACAACGGCGATGATTCAGCCTCCCGGACGGGCTTGGGAGGGGTCGGCCGGGGAGGCTCGCCATTTTGCCCAAGTCCCTGTACGGCCAGCGCGATTCGACATTACGAAAAGGGAAATTGATTTGCCCCCGCCTCATGCTATGGGGAGGCCATACTTGGGAGACAAACGATGACGACATTCGACAAGCGCGAGGAGAGCTTCGAAAAGAAGTTCGCCCACGACGAGGAACTGCGCTTCAAGGCCACCGCCCGCCGCAACAAGCTGCTGGGCATGTGGGCCGCCGAGAAGCTGGGTCTTTCGGGCGCTGCCGCCGAATCCTACGCCAAGGAAGTCGTTGCCGCCGATTTCGAAGAGGCGGGCGACGATGACGTGGTGCGCAAGGTGATGAAGGATTTTGCCGACAAGAACGTGGGCCAGTCCGAACATCAGGTTCGCCGCACCATGGACGAATTGATGTCGGAAGCCATCGCGCAGATCAAGTCGCAGGGCTGACCGGGGTGTCCGGCGCGTCTTTCGCACTTCGCAAGCGGCTTGCCTCGGGTGAGCCGCTGATCTTTCCGTGGGTCGGCACGCCGGGTGCGCAACTTGCCGGGCAGATCGCCCGCCTCGGCTTCCCTGCCGTGGCGCTGGACCTTCAGCATTCGACCATCGACATGGGCGAGGCGGCGGCCATGGTTGCCGCCATCAACGCCGTCAATGTCCCTGCAATCATGCGCGTGCGCTGGAACGATCCCGGCATCGTCAACTCGGCACTCGACATGGGCGCGGCTTGCGTCATTGCGCCGATGACCAACTCGGTTGAGCAGGTGAAGGCCCTGGTCAAGGCCGCAAAGTATCCGCCGGTGGGGCAACGCTCCTGGGGTGGCTACACCATGCTGCAATCGGCGGGCGTCTCTGCGGGCGAATACCTGAAGCAGGCCAACCACGAAACGCTGGTCCTGGCCATGATCGAGACTCAGGAAGCCCTTGACAACGTGGAGAAGATTGCGGCCGTTCCGGGCCTTGACGGCCTGTTCGTTGGCCCCAGCGATCTCTCGATCGCGCTCAGCAACGGCGCGAAGATCGACCGTCTGGGGCAGGGCACGCTAGAGGCCATGAAGAAGGTTGTCGCCGCCGCGAAGAAGAACAACCTGATTGCCGCTGCCTTTGCCGGAACCGCCGATGGCGTGAAGGCCTACACCGAGATCGGCTTCACCTTCCTCGCCGGGCCGACGGATACCGAACTGCTTCGCATGGGCACGGCCTCGTTCCAGACCAGCCTGAAAGGCTGAAGGACGCTTCGGAGATGCATGACAGGGGCCGGCCGCAACGCCGGCCATCCTACCATTTGACGGCTTCTGCCATTCGGGCGAAAAGCGCATCATGGACAGACCCGATACCACGCTGAGCCCGGCCCATGCCGCGATCCTCGACAAGCTGATTGCGCTTGTGCACGCCGCAGGCCCGCTCGATGCGCAGACCGACAAGTACTTCACCAATACCTCCCGCATTGTCGCGGCCCATGGCGACACTGAGGTGACCTTTGCGGTCTTCATGCGCCGCCGCGTGGTGGCTGCCCTGGAACCTGCCATCCGTCTTGCCCGTGCGCTGGTTCCGGATGTGAAAATCCGCCGCCTCGTGCAGGAAGGCGAAGTGGTTCCCTCCGAACGAAAGCTCATGGAAATCACCGGTTCCATGAAGAAGCTTTCGGAAGTCGAAACGGTATTGCTGCAGAAGATCGGTTTCCCCTGCGTCTGCGCCAACAACGCCTACGAGATGTGCCTCGCCATGCCGGAATCCGGCTTCATGGACATGCATGCCCGCCACGCATCGGGCGCGGAGATGAACATCCTTGCTGCCTATGGCGCGATGGTCGGGTCCAACGCGGCCCGCCGCCACAATGCCAATGCGCGGGGCTTCATTGGCTCGTCGCAGGATCTGACGGCACCCTTCTTCGGAGCGGGCGGCGGCATGGGCACCATGCCTCATGCGCTGGTCGGCTACACCGGCGGCGATGTGCTGGCGGCCATGAAGCTCTTTCACGATACCTTGCCGGATGCGAAGTCGCTCACTGCGCTGGTCGATTACACCGGCCATGAAATCACGGACTCCCTGCGCTGCGCCCGGTGGTTCTACAAGGAGCGGAAGCTCGACAAGGAAGGCAAGAGCTTCGGCATCCGCCTCGATACCCATGGCGGACGCTTCTCGGAGGGGCTGGATTACGAGAGGTCGGTTGATGTGGTGGGCCACTGGCTGAAGGTATCCGGCGAATACAACATCGTGGAACAGGTGCTGGGCGGCAGGGCCTTCCAGCTCGATCCGGGCAACATCCTGGTGGACAAGGTGCGCCGCATCCTGTTCGGCAAGGGCGTGTCGGTGGCGGCGGTCATCCATGCCCGCCTTGCCCTCGACAATGCCGGCTATCCCGATGCGCAGATTGTCGGTTCATCGGGGTTCAATCCCGAGAAATGCCAGATCATGGGCGCCGCAAAGGCGCCGCTCAACATGGTGGGAACTGGTTCCTTCCTCCCTGCCACCTTGACCGAGACCTATGCAACGGCTGATATTGTATCCTACGGCGGCGAAAAGCGTGTGAAGGTCGGACGGGAATTCCTGTTCGACTGACGCGCGGGTCGGGATCCCGGACGTTTGCGGAGCCGCCAGCGCGTATCACTCGTCAAACGGTAACTGGCCTTCTGTATTGAATTCGGATACAGATGGCATGGGGCTAAACTGGGGAAACGCACATGAACAGAATACTTGCCGTCTTTGTCAGTCTCGTTGCTGCTATCGCGCTCACATTCACAACGGCACAGGCCGCACCGCGCAAACCCGCTGCCGTGCACGTCCACATCGATATCGGATCGCAGACGATGTCGGTAAGGGTCAACGGGTTTCCCTATGCCCACTGGCGTGTTTCAACCGCCCGCAAGGGCTACTACACGCCGCGTGGCAGTTTCGGCGTGACGCGAACCGCCAAGGTCTACTACTCGCGCAAGTACGACAATTCGCCCATGCCGAACTCGGTGTTCTTCCACGGCGGCTATGCCATCCACGGCACCGGCTATATCCGCAGCCTTGGCCGCCCGGCGTCGCACGGTTGCGTGCGCCTGCATCCGAGCAATGCGGCAAAGCTTTACTCGCTGGTTCATCGCTACGGGACCAAGCGCACGCGCATCACCCTGACGGACTGACAACTGCAGACGGCGGAATTCGCAAGGCTCCGGTGCTTGACGCACCGGGGCCTTTTTCGCATCGTGCGCAAGGCAAGGACATGCAGGGACCAAAGACAACATGGCGCGCGTTGCAATCATCACTGGCGGGGCACAGGGCTTGGGTGCAGCGATCGCGCGCTCCTTTCTCGCGAATGACTTCACCGGCTGTGTCCTGATCGACCGAAATGCCGAGGGTCTGGCTGCGGTACAGGCTGCACTGGGGAAGGATGCATGTGCCGTGCTGGCCGCGGATCTCACCGCCACGGGCACACCGAAGGCCGCTGTTGATCTCGCCCTTTCCACCTTTGGCCGGGTTGATGTGCTGGTGAATGCGGCGGGCAACACCGAGCGCTGGTCGATCGACGATGTCACGCCTCAGGCTTTCGACAAGATGTTCGACGTGAACGTGAAGGCCGCCACCTTCATGATGCAGGCGGTGGCCAGGGAAATGCGCCGGGCCGGGGGTGGGGTGGTCATCAACATCGCGTCGATGCTGTCATATGGCGGACCGCCCAACCTCGGAATCTATTCGGCCTCCAAGGCGGCGCTTGTGGTCCTGTCGCGCAATGCCGCCAATGCCTGGAAGCGCGAGGGCATTCGCGTGTTCGCCGTCAATCTCGGCTGGGTGGCGACCGACGGCGAGCACAGGCTGCAAACCGAATTCCACAAGATGCCGCCGAACTGGGCTGACCTGATCGGCAGGCGCATGCCGTTCGGGCGGTTGCTCACGTCGCAGGATGTGGCGGGGCTGTGCCAGTTCCTGGTGTCACCACCTGCGCAGATGATGACCGGCGCGGTGATCGACTACGAACAGATGCCGACCGGAGTTTTCGATTCCCATCCGGCACTGGCGCCCGAATAGGACTCGCATCAGGGTGCGGTTGTACCTGCGCCATTTGCCGCCAGACGGCTTTCCGTCTGCTTGGCCTCCGTCAGGCACCAGTCCCGGAAGGCGTCCACCAGCGGTGCGTCGCTGGTGTCGAGCCGGGTAATGAGAAAGTAGGCGAAGGACTTCGGCGCGCGCAGCGACAGCTCGAAGGGTTTCACCAGTCGTCCCGCCGCGAGGTCGTCGGCCACCAGGTTTGAATCACCGAGCGCCACGCCCAGCCCGTCGATTGCGGCCTGTACGGCGTAGGATGTCTGGCCGAAATGAAGGCCGGCGCGGTCGTCGAAATCATTGACGCCCGCCGCCTTCATCCACATTTTCCAGTTCGGCCAGGGTTGCCCCTGGGCCTCCCAGTCGAGGTGGATCAGCGTGTAGCGCAGCAGGTCGCGCGGGGTCTTGAGGGGGCGTTCCTTGGTGATGATCTTGGGGCTGCACACCGGGAAGACGTTGTCCTGAAACAGGAGGTCCGACCGAAGACCCGGATATTTGCCCTCACCGAAGCGAATCGCCACATCAACGTCCTCGCGGTCGAAATCCACCACCGCGTGGGAGACATCCACCCGAACGTCAGCGCCGGGGTGCATGCCAAGGAATCGCTCCAGGCGTGGCACCAGCCACTTGGCGGCAAGGGAGGGGGAGGCCGAAACCCGGATCTGCTGGCGGTTTTCCATCCTCTTGATGCGGATCAGGGCGCGGCTCAGCACCTCCAGGCTTTCGTGCGCCGCAGCATGAAGGATTTCCCCCTGCCGGGTCAGCACCATGGAACGGCTTGTCCGGGCAAACAAAGGCACCCCCACAACACCCTCCAACTCCTTGATCTGGTGGCTTATTGCGGCAGGCGTGACGCCCAGCACCTCAGCGGCGCGGGTGAAGTTCAGATAGGTGGCGGCGGCATCGAATGCCCGCAGGGAGCGCAATCCGGGGAACAGTTCAATCATGGCGAAACCGTGATGATCTTCAAAGGAAACTTGATGATGCGAAAAGAATTAGTCGTTTCCCCTTTGAATCGCAATGATCTATATGATGGCCATCAACACTGATTAAAGAAAGTTAAAGCCATGAAGCTCCTCAGCCGCACCGCCCAGGTCCTCCGCAAGGCCTTCACCACCGACGCCGAAACCAAGCGCATGCTCGAAAAGACCTACGTTCAGGTCGCCCTTTCCTCGCGCTTCGGCGGCAACTGATCGACAGGTCAGACCACCCCATCCGGCGGATACACTCCCCGCCAAACTGAATGGCCGCAGTCCTGACGGACGCGGCCATTTTTCTTTTGCACCTGCGAAGGCGTCACTTGCCCTTCCAGACCGGTTTGCGCTTCTCCGCGAAAGCGCGCGCACCTTCCAGCTGGTCTTCCGACGAATAAAGAATATCGACAGACTTGAGCTTGCGCTTGGTCACCATGTGGAACGCCTCGTGGATCGGAAGGTGCATGGTCTCGCGGGCAATTTCCTTGATGCAGGCATAGACGAGCGGCGGACCTTCCGCGAGTTGCGCCGCCACCTCCCGTGCCCGGGTCATCAACCGGTCGGCGGGCACGACCTCATTGACGATCCCCCAATGCTTCGCCTCGCCCGTGTCGATGCGGCGTCCCGTGAACAGCAGTTCCATCGCCACATGATAGGGAATGAAGCGGGGCAACTTGATTGTCGCCGCATCGGCCACCGTGCCGGAATTGATTTCGGGCAGCGCGAAGGTCGCGTGCTCGGCGGCAATGATGATGTCGCATGAAATCATGATCTCGAAGCCGCCGCCGAATGCGAGACCGTTCACCGCACAGATGACCGGCTTGTTCAGGCCCTTGAGTTCCTGCAGGCCGCCGAAGCCGCCCACGCCATAATCAACATCCGGGGCCTCGCCCGCTGCTGCGGCCTTCAGATCCCAGCCGGGGCAGAAGAATTTCTCGCCCGTCGAGGTGAGAATGGCGACACGCAGTTCCGGATCGTCACGGAAGGCAGCGAAGACATCGCCCATGATGCGGCTGGTGGCGGCGTCGATGGCATTCGCCTTGGGGCGGTCGATCGTGACTTCAAGCACGGCACCACGGCGTTCGGTCTTGATGGGGTTGGTCATGTCATTGGCCTCATGCGGATCAGGGCATCTACTGCAACAGCGCCGTCCGCGAGGACGAGCAGGGGATTGACGTCGAGTTCATCCAGCGCGGCGCCGGAGGCACCGGCAAAGGCGGCGACGGATTCAATGGCGCGGAAGACGGCGTCCTGATCGCCGGACTTGCCGCGGAAGCCTTCGATCAGCTTCCACACCCTCAGCCCCTTCACCGCCCGCTCGATTTCGGCGCGCGAGGTGGGCAGGAGCAGTGTGGCGGAATCCTTCAGCAACTCCGTGAGAACTCCGCCTGCGCCCACGACAAGGGCGAGGCCGAATTGCGGATCGCGGTTCACGCCGATGATGAGTTCGGCGACGGCACCCCGCACCATGCGTTCCACCAGGACGGTGTCGGAGAGGTGCGCCATGGCTTGCGCCGCCGCCGCAACTTCCTCCTCACTCGTGAGGTTCAGCTTCACGCCGCCTGCTTCCGTCTTGTGGGCGATTGCCGCCGATGACACCTTGAGCGTGACCGGGAAGCCGATCCGCGCAGCAACCCCGGCGGCTTCGGCGATGCTGCATTCCGCGCCCTCCGGTATGGGCAGGCCATGGGTCTTGAGGAGGGCCTTGGCTTCAAACTCGCCAAGCGTCCGGGCCTCACCGGCGCTTGCAGCCGGAGATGAGACGGGCGGCGGGCTTTCCCGCCGGGCCCAGTTTGTGCCGATCCGTGCTGCAGCCTCGAATGCCGTCAAGGCATCATCAAGCCCGAACATGGGCGCAATGCCCTCCGCCACCAGATCGTCGGCAAGCTCCAGGGGCAGGCATTCCGGAAGTGTCGCGACGACGGCAGCCCGTGCCTTGTTGGTGAGCGCAGCGGCCTTGAAGGCGCGGGCGGTCTTCAGCCACGCGGCAGGGTTCAGGTGCGCTTGCGTCGGCGTGTCCAGGATCAGCATTCCCACATCGAACCCGCCGCCCAGGACAGCGGTGAAGGTGTTGGTGAGCTTCTCTTCCTGATTCCAGATGAAGGTGTGGTAGTCGAGCGGATTGTCGATCGCCACGAATTCGTTCAGCGTTGCCGCCACCTTGTTTCGTGTTTCCGGATCGAAGGGCGGGAACGACACGCCCCGTCCCACCGAAAGGTCGGCGGCAAGCGCCGCTTCGCCGCCGGAGCAGGAGAGCGAGACAAGCCTGCCGCCTGCGGTTGCGCCGAAATGCAGGAACTTCAATGTCTCCACGAAGGCAGTGATCGATGTCATCCGGGCAACCCCCAAACGTTCGAACAGGGCGTCATAGAGGGTATCGGCACCGGCGAGGGAGGAGGTATGGCTCAAGGCCACCTTCGCACCCTGTTCGGATCGCCCGGTCTTCAGCGCCACCACTGGCTTCTTCGCAGCCCGCGCCTTCTCGCACGCCCTTGCAAAGGCGGGCACATCCTTCAACCCTTCCACATGCAGCCCGATGGCCGAGATGCGCTCGTCGCCCGCAAGCTCGTCGATCATTGCCGCCATATCGACATCGACCTGGTTGCCGATGGTGAAAACGGCGGCGAGTGGCAAGGCCCGCTTGGTAAAGGTGAGATTGCAGGCAATGTTTCCGGATTGTGTGATGATGGCGACGCCGCGCCCTGTCGGCTTGATGCCGTGCTCGTCGGGCCAGAGCGCCGCCTGGGCCAGCACGTTGACGAAGCCATAGCAGTTCGGCCCCATCAGGCGCATGCCGCCCGCGGCCTTGATCAGTTCATCCTGCAAGGCCACGTCGCCCGCCTCGGCAAATCCGGCGGCATAGATGACCGCGCCCCCGCAACCGAGGGCACGGAGTTCGCGCACCACCTCGACCGTGGGTTCCCGCCGGACAGCGACAAAGGCAGCATCGACCGGCTCGCCAATCTCGGACACCGAACGTTTCGTTGCGATGCCGCCAAGCTGGTCGCGCTTGGGATGGATCGCGTGGATCTTCCCGGTGAAGCCCAGTTCCCTGGTTCGGCGGATGGCAATTTCACACTCGTTGCCGCCCACGAAGGCAATGGACTTCGGGAAGATCAGTTGCTTGAGGGACATGGGCGCGTCCGTCAGCCGCCCAGCGGGCGCAGGAGGGCGCGGCTGATGATGTGGCGCTGGATTTCGCTGGTGCCTTCCCAGATGCGCTCGACGCGGGCATCGCGCCATATCCGTTCCAGCGGAAGGTCGCTCATCAGGCCCATGCCGCCATGGATCTGGATTGCCTCGTCGGCCACGAAGGCCAGCATTTCCGTGGCCTTCAGCTTGGCCATGGCCATGTCCATGTCGGTCACGGTCTTGTTGTCGAATTTCCAGGCCGCCTCAAGCGTGAGCAGTTCGGCTGCCTTCAGCTCCAACGCCATGTCGGCAAGCTTGAACGACACGCCCTGGAACTTTCCGATCTGCTGGCCGAACTGCACGCGATCAACCGCATATTGCTTGGCATGTTCGAGGGCACGCTCGGCACGACCGATGCAGGTGGCCGCCACCTGCAGGCGCGTGGCGCCCAGCCAGTCGTTCGCCACTTCAAAGCCCTTGTGAACCTCACCGAGGATCTGTGACTTGTGCACGCGGCAATCGCTGAATTCGAGGATGCAGTTGTTGTAGCCGCGATGGCTGACGTTCCTGTAGCCCATCCGCGTGGTGAAGCCGGGTGTGTCCTTGTCCACCAGGAAGGCGGTGATTAGCTTCTTCTTGCCGCGGGATGTTTCCTCTTCGCCCGTCGCCGCAAACAGGATGCAAAACGTGGCTTCGTCGGCGTGGCTGATGAAGTGCTTGGTGCCGTTGATGATGAACCAGTCACCGTCCTCTCTGGCAAAGGTCTTCATGCCGCGCAGGTCGGAACCGATGCCCGGCTCGGTGAGTGCAAGACAGTCGCCCGCTTCACCGCGAATGGCGGGAAAGAGATATTTTTCGCGCTGTTCCGCATTGCAGGCCATCAGGATGTTGGATGGACGCGCGACACAGGTCCAATGCAGGGCGTAGTTGGCCCGGCCAAGCTCCTTTTCGTAAAGCACCCAGGTCAGTGTATCCAGCCCTGCGCCCCCCACGTCAGCCGGCATGTTGGCTGCATAGAGGCCGGCTTCGATTGCCTTTCGTTTCAACGCATCCCGCAGCTCCGGGCGCAGCACACCCGTTTCCTCGATCTCGGCTTCATGGGGATAAAGCTCGTTGACGACGAAGTCCCTCGTCGTCTTGATGATCATCTGCTGTTCTTCGCTGAGGGAAAAATCCATGTGATTACCTGATGTGGAATGTTTCGGTGTGACCATCGACAGCAATGGCCTGCCCGTTGATCATCCTGGCGGCGGGGGAGGCCAGGAAAAGCGCGAGATCGGCAATCTCTTCGGGTTCGACGAAGCGCTCGATGGATTGCCCGCCGACCATTTGCCTGGCCACAACCTCAAAGGGCACGCCACGCAATTCCGCCTCGCCTTGAATGACGCGGTTGATGCGGTCGCCGCGAACAGTGCCGGGACAGATGGCATTCGACGTGCACTTGTAGGGGCCGAGTTCGATGGCGAGTGACTTGGTGAAGCCCACCACCGCCCACTTGGCGGCTGCATAGGGTGTGCGGTTGCCGAAGCCGAACAGCCCGGCGGTGGAGGAGAGGTTGATGATGGTGCCTGACTTCTGGTCCTTCAGCAGGGGAGCCGCGCGCCGCGCGCAAAGGAAATAACTGTCGATGCCGACGGAGAGGCATTCCCTCCACTCCGCGAAATCGATGTCATCAACGGGCGCAGTCGGGCCCTTGATGCCAGCGTTGTTCACCATCACGTCAAGGCCGCCCAGATCGTCCAGCGCCTCGTCGAACCAGTTCTCGATCTCGGCTTCCGAGGTGACATTCACATGTGTGGCCGCGATTTCAGGGAATTCCTCACGGAAAGCCGCCAGCGCATCCTCGTTCACGTCACAGATGTGAACCCGCGCACCGTCTTCATGGAAGGCCTTGGCAATCGACCTGCCGATGCCACTGGCGGCTGCCGTTATCATGACACGTTGCGACATGTATTTCTCCCTTGTGCGGCGCGAGCGTTACGTCTTCCGTTTGGACGCAGGCTTCTTTCTTGCCTTCATTTCACGCTCCAGCACAAGACCGGCGCCGATCTTGTGCTTCTTGAAGAGCTTCATCATGTCCACGAGGATGGCGTTGCGCTTGGCCTCGATCTCCCGCACCGAGCGCCCGGCGGCCTGGGCTTCGCAGCCTTCGACCAGTCGGGTTTCAAGGGCCGAATTCCATTTCGGGAACTTGAGGTCGGTCCAGTCCAGTTCGAGGGTCGGGTCGAACTGCTTGATGAAATCGCGCATGCCGCCGGGGCCGCCAGCGACATGATAGGTGAGGAACGAACCCATGAAGGCCCAGCGCATGCCGGCTGAGTAGACGATGGAATCGTCAATGTCGCCGGTGGTGCCAATGTCCTTGTCGAGAATGTGCAGGGCTTCGCGCCACAGCGCCTCCTGGAGACGGTCACAGATGTAACCCATGATCTCCTTCTTCAGGCGCAGCACCTGCATGCCGATTGCCTCGAAGTATTCTCCGGCGCGGTCCATTGCATCGACCGATGTCCTTTCGCCCGGCACCGTCTCCACCAGCGGCAGCAGGTAAACCGGGTTGAAGGGATGACCGATGATGACGCGCTCGGGATGCTTGCACTGGCTTTGCAGGTTGGTGGGCAGGAAGCCGGACGAAGACGATGCGATGATCACGTCGGGTCGGGCTGCCGCATCGATCTCCCGGAAGAGCCTGATCTTGAGGTCTTCGCGCTCAGGTGCGGCCTCATGGATGAAGTCGGCCTTCGAGGCCATCTCCACGAGGTCGGTGGTGAAGCTGAGCTTGCCCTTCTTCGCGGGCTTGCCGAGCAGGGCCTCAAGGGAAGGCCATGCCGTCTTGATCTGCGCTTTCAGCCTTTCCTCTGCGGCGGGCGCCACGTCATAGGCGATGACATCGAAGCCACGGAAGAGAAGGCGTGCCGCCCAGCCTGCGCCGATGAGGCCCGTTCCGGCAATGCCGACAGTCTTGATCTTCATTTCTTCAGCCCCAGGATTTCACGGCCTTCGTCCGGTGTCGCCACCCTGGTGCCGAGCAGTTCAATGATCTTCACGGCCTTTTCGACCAGTGCGCCGTTGCTGGCGAGCACACCCTTTTCCAGCCACAGGTTGTCTTCGAGGCCGACGCGCACATGGCCGCCGAGAAGCACCGCCTGCGCCACGGCAGGCATCTGGTTGCGGCCGATGGAGAACGAGGCCCAGATCGCGTTTTCGGGCAGCTGGCTTTTCTGGTAGGCCATGGTTTCGGTGTTGTAGGGCGCGCCCCAGGGAATGCCGAGGCAGAGCTGATAGAGCGGACGGTCGGCAATCAGGCCCTCTTTCACAAGCTGGTTGGCGAACCAGAGATTGCCCGAGTCGAAGATCTCCATTTCGGGCTTCACGCCGTAGGACTTGATCAGTTCCGCCTGCTGGCGAAGCTGGGTCGGTGTCTGCACCACGATGGACTGCCCGTCACCGAAGTTCAGCGTGCCGCAGTCGAGGGTGCAGATCTCTGGGCGCAGTTCCTTCACATGGATCAGGCGTTCGAGCGGGCCGACGCAATCCGTCCCCGGACCGAACTCAAGCGGCTTTTCGCCATCGCCGACAACCACGTCGCCACCCATCCCCGCCGTGAGGTTGATGATCACGTTCGTGTTCCTGGCGCGGATGCGTTCCATCACCTCGCGATAGAGGGCGGTGTCGCGCGATCCTTTTCCCGTCCTGGGGTCACGCACATGACAGTGCACGACGGTGGCCCCGGCGCTTGCGGCCTCGAGGGCGGCATTGGCAATCTGTTCGGGCGTCACGGGCACATGCGGGCTCTTGCCCACGGTATCTCCGGCTCCGGTCACGGCACAGGTGATGATGACTTTTGGCTGCATGGTGTTCCTCCAGGAACCCCGGAGACTATCCGGGGGCATGATCCCGATTTGACAAAATCCGCCACAGTTTGCCAAAATACGCCATGACCCGATTTGAAGTCGCCTTCCTGCTGGTGCCGCGCTTTTCCATGATCGCGCTCTATGGCGCCATGGAACCGTTGCGCGTGGCAAACCGCTTTGCTGAGGGCGCCTTCTCGTGGCGCTTCATCTCCAGCGATGGCAAGCCGGTCACGGCATCGAATGGAATACCGGTTTCCGTGGGTGGCGGCCTTGCCGACGTGGGCAAGCCCGCGATGGCAATGGTCTGTGCGTCCTATGAACATGAGGCAGGAATCGGCCGTCCCATCCTGTCGGCCATTCGCAAGCTGGCGCGGGCGAAGGTGCTGCTCGCCGGACTGGATACCGGCCCCTTCATCCTGGCGGAGGCCGGTGTGCTCGACGGGTATCGGGCAACCTGCCACTGGGAGAGCCTGCCCGGATTTCGTGAGAGCTATCCTGCAGTCAACGTGCGGGAAGCGCTGTTCGAGCGCGACCGTGACCGCATGACCTGCGCGGGCGGTGCTGCCGCCATCGACATGATGCTGGCGTGGATCGCCGACCTGATGGGGCAGGAACTGTCGGTCGCGGTTGCCGATCAGCTCGTTCACTTCCGCTCGCGTGAGCAGGAGGGGCAGGTCCGTGCCTCTCCGCGCGCCCGCTTCGGTACCGGCGACACGCGCCTTCTCGCCATCATCGCCGCCATGGAGCAACAGATCGAGGAGCCTCTTTCCGCGAAGGCCCTTGCCAGGGTCGGCGGACTTTCCGTGCGGCACATGGAGCGGCTGTTCCAGGCCGAGATGAATGTCCGGCCCATGGGCTTCTATCGTGACTTGCGGCTGGAGCGGGCGCAGCATCTGCTCTCGTATTCGCATTTGTCCGTACGCGACGTATCCCTGGCGGCGGGCTTTTCGACGCTGGCCGAGTTTTCGCGCGCCTTCAGGAGCCGCACAGGCGCGACGCCGAGCCAGTTCCGCAAGGGGCAGGGCACCAGGCGGGACCCTCTTGCCAAATCGCCGCTTTCGCTGGCAAATTAGCCGGACTGGGGGGCCAGCAATTATTCACGAGGCGGCCAAGTGGATAAACTAACAGCAGCCTACATGATGGCGACAGCGGCCACGATCCCGCAGGCCGACATCACGCCGCACATTCCTCCGAGTCAGGACAATTGGTGTACCGTGGGCTACAAGGTGATGGTGCCTGATGGCCGCGAGGGCCGTGTCACGTCCGTGTCAGGCGAAATTTGCCGCGTCATTGCGGATGGCGAAGCCTATGTGACCCTCATCCCGCACTACATTGTCGAGCCTGTATATCCGCAGGACTTCGCCTCGGTGAAGATCGGCCACTGACTCAGGTCGCGTCCGCCAGGATCAGGTCTGCGCCCTTCCAACCCACCATCATGGCCGGGGCATTGGTATTGCCGGCAATGAGATTGGGAAACACAGACGCATCGCACACGCGCAAGCCCTGCACACCATGCACACGCAAACGTGAATCCACCACCGATGTCGTGGGGTCAGGCCCCATGCGGCATGTGCAGGAGGGATGATAGACCGTCCCGCTCCGCTGCTTGAAATCGTTGATCAGGTCGGCGTCGCTCTGGATTGCGGGGCCGGGGCGAAGCTCCTCGACGATGAGGCTCTTGAGCGGTTCCTGCGCCGCAATCCTGCGGATAAATTTCACCGCTGCCAGCATCTCGTCAATGTCGTGCTGGGTGCCGAAGGCGTTGGGCGTGATGATCGGCTGATCCTTGGGATTGGCAGAGCGGATGGCAATGCTGCCGCGCGAGGTCGGACGGCAGTTCGATAGACCGATCGACATGCCGGAGAAGGCGTCAGGCGAGAGGATGGGCCGTTCACCCACTTTCGGCTTCAAGGTCGAGAACGCCTGGAAATAAAGCTGCATGTTCGGACGGGCGTAGGAGGGGTTCGTCCTGAAGAAGCCGCCGCCGTGGTTGATCGAGAGGCTCAATGGCCCGCTGCGGAAAAGGACATATTGCAGGCCGACCCTGAGCTTTCCCCACCACGGGCGAAGCTCGTCGTTCAGTGTCGGCACCTTCATGCGATAGGTGTAGTTGATGCCAAGATGATCTTCGAGATTTTCGCCGACATTCGGCTGGTCCAGCCGCACGTCGATGCCATGCCTCTTCAGCAGCGCCGCCGGGCCGATCCCGTTCAGTTGCAGCAGTTGCGGTGAATTGATGGCCCCTCCCGCAAGGATCACCTCGCGGCCCGCAGTGGCGCGTCTCGTCTTGCCGTTCTGCTCGAATTCAACGCCGGTGACGCGGGTTCCGTCAAACACGAGCTTCGTCACCAGCGCATTCGTCTGTACACTGACGTTCTTGCGTTTCATCGCCGGGCGGAGAAAGGCGCGGGCGGCAGAGAGGCGGATGCCGCCCTTGGTGGTGGTATGATAGACGCCGCTGCCTTCC
>JAEUMJ010000075.1 GCA_016792865.1 Hyphomicrobiales bacterium
TCCTCGACCAACTCCGTCGGCACCGAGAACTATCTCGTGGCGTCCTATGAATACACGCCCGCTGCCCGGGACGTGGAAGGCTATGTGCAGGGTGGCCGCGCCCAGCAGTGGCTTGGCAATCATGTGCGCGTGGGCGTGACGGGACTGAAGGAAAAGACCGAAAGCGCCGACCAGTTGCTCTATGGAGCGGACGTGCATGTGCGTGCCTCGGAAGGCACATGGCTTGAAGGCGAGGTGGCGCGGTCCGACGGTCCGGGCTTCGGCTCCTCCTATTCGGCTGATGGTGGCCTCACCATCCAGAACAACGCATCGGCAGGTGTCGCCGGGAAGACCGCCGAAGCCTGGCGCGTGGAAGGCCGCGTCGCGCTTGAGGATCTCACCGACAGGGCCAAGGGCCATGTGGGTGCACGCTACGAGCACCATGGCAAGGGCTTCTCCTCCCTTGAGGTGGATGCCGACAAGCAGAAGCGCCTGATGGGCGCGGAAGCGGACGTGGAGATCACGAACTCGGTCAGCGCCGCTGCAAGCTTCAGCGACGAGGACGTGAAGGGTGGCACCCATACCTCGGAAGTGCTGGGCAAGGTTGCCGTGAAGATGGGCGAGAACATCACCGTTCAGCCCTATGGCGTCTTCACGCGCAAGACCGGCAATTCATCCTCGACGGTGGAGCAGGGCAAGCGCGCCGACGCCGGCATCAAGATCCTCTATGCCTGGAATGACGATCAGGAAGCCTTCATTTTCGGCCAGGGCACGACCATCCGGACCGGGACCATGCACCGGGACAATCGCGCGGGCGTGGGCGGCAGCTACCGTTTCACCGAGAAGGTGAAGGGCGAGGGCGAATTCTCCGGCGGCAATCTCGGCCTCGGCGTGAAGGCCACGCTGGCCTACGAGCCGACGGCGGATGATCGCTACTACATCGGCTATACGCTTGATCCGGCCCGCGACCTTGCGGAGAACTGGCCCTTCCAGCTCGTCGGCCAGGATCACGGCACCATCGTCGGGGGCGCGCGTCACCGCTTCAATGACCAATGGCTCGCCTATGCCGAAGACAACATGGACATTTTCGGCGAGCACCGTTCGCTGACGCAGGTCTATGGGGTCACCTACACGCCGGATGCGGCGTGGAACATCACGGCAGGCACGGAAGTGGGCCAGGTCTTCGACAATACCTTCGATCCGGGTTCGGGACTGAAGAACCCCGACTTCGACCGCATCGCCCTGTCGCTCGCCGTGGAATACAGGAATGACAACGGCATCGAAGGCAAGGTGAAGGGTGAGTACCGCATCGATGACAGCGAGGACGACAGCCGCGACATGCAGGCCTATCTCCTCCAGACCAGTCTCGGCATCAAGCTGGACGAGGACTGGCGCGCCCTGGCGCATTTCGACGGCGTATTCACCGATGCAACGGATTCCACCCGCGAGGGCGACTATGCCGAAGGCTCGCTCGGCTTTGCCTATCGCGCCGCCGCCAGCGACCGCTTCACCATGCTGGCGAAATACACCTACTTGTATGATCTCCCCGGCAAGGACCAGGAAAGCGTGGACGGCAGCACCTCCAGCCCCGCGCAGCGCTCGCACATCGCCTCCGTCGATGCGAGCTACGACCTTCTCCCGCAACTCACGCTGGGCGCGAAATATGGCGTCCGCATTGGCCAGACCAGGGACCGCACGCCCGGTTCGGACTGGGAGGACTCGCAGGTCCATCTCGGCATCATCCGGGCCGACATGCATATCGTGAAGGCGTGGGATGCAGTGCTGGAAGGGCGCGTCATGTGGTCGCCAACCACCGACCAGAAGGATTTCGGCGCCGTGGCCGCCATCTACCGTCATTTCGGCGATAACGTGAAGGTGGGGGTGGGCTGGAACTTCGGCCAGTTCAGCGACGACCTGCGCGACCTGAGCCAGAATGACCACGGCATCTTCATGAACGTGGTGGGCCGCTTCTAACTGCGCCCTTTCCGGCAACTATTATATCAGGTAGAGGGACCGGGACACGTTTTGACGGAACCGCCCTGATGCTCAATCCTTCGCAAGCGCCTGCCATTTCAGACCTTTACGAACTGTACCGCCGCCGCGTGCCGCGCATGTTCCACGACTATTGCGAAACCGGATCCTACTCCACCAGCACCTTTGTCGATAACACGGCAGCCTTCGCGAAGTACAAGCTGCGCCAGCGCGTGGCCCGCAACATCGATGACCGCATCACCGCCTCGGAGATGATCGGCGAGAAGGTGACGATGCCCGTCGCACTCGCGCCCGTCGGGCTGACCGGCATGCAGCATGCGGACGGGGAGATCCTGTCCTGCCGCGCGGCACAGAAATTCGGCGTTCCCTTCACCCTCACCACCATGAGCATCTGCTCGCTTGAGGATGTGGCCGCCAACAACGACAAGCCCTTCTGGTTCCAGCTCTACGTGATGCGCGACCGCGGCTTCTCCTCCGATCTCGTGGCCCGCGCCAGGGCGGTGAAGTGCTCGGCCCTGGTGCTGACACTTGACCTGCAATTGCTGGGACAGCGCCACAAGGACATCAAGAACGGGCTGTCGGCGCCACCCCGCCTCACCCTTCCGAACATCGCGAACATGATGACCAAGCCGCGCTGGGGCCTTGGCATGCTGGGCACCAGGCGGCGCCATTTCGGCAACATCGTGGGCCATGTGAAGGGTGTCACCGACATGGCGTCCCTTTCCGACTGGACGAATTCGCAGTTCGATCCGACACTCGATTGGTCCTCGGTGGAGTTCATCCGCAAGCAATGGGGCGGCAAGCTCATCCTGAAGGGCATAAACGATGTGGATGACGCGATCATTGCGGCTTCGTTGGGCGCGGATGCCATCATCGTCTCGAACCACGGGGGCCGCCAGCTTGATGGCGCACCTGCGACCATCGACATGCTGGGGCCGATCGTGGACGCGGTCGGGGACAAGGTGGAGGTGCATCTCGACAGCGGCATCCGCACCGGCATGGATGTCTTCAAGGCCATCGCCATGGGTGCCAAGGGCACCTATGTGGGCCGGGCCTACATCTATGGCCTCGGTGCGGCGGGCGAAGCGGGCGTGACCCACGCGCTCAACGTCCTGCAGAAGGAACTCTCGGTCACCATGGGGCTGTGCGGCGAGCGCAACATCAAGGATGTCGGTCGCCACAACCTGCTCATGCCACCGCCGCCGTTCACCGTGCCGCCGCCTGAAGCGCCCGCGCGGAAGGCAAAGGCCGCCAAGCCGGCGGTGAAGACGCGCCGCTGATGCCGCTGCAGAACCGTGTCGATCCCTGGGGAGGGCTCGCGGCGGTTGCGTCGAAGGGCGACCTCATGGGCAATCGCGGTGGCCGCATCCACGATGCCGCCCGCAAGCTCACCCGCCGCCGCTGGGCCAGCAATCGCTGGATTGCCTGCGAAATCTCCTTCAAGGGCAGGCACCGCAAAATCTGGGGCGACAGCTACACCGAGTTGTTCTTCCTTGATGAGGTGACGGCACTGGCAGCAGGACACCGTCCCTGCTTCGAATGCCGCCGGGCGGAGGCGAGGGCCTTCGCCGGTGGTCGCCCGCTCGCCGAATTTGACCGTACCCTTCATGCCGAACGCACCGGCGACAGGCCCGTCGTGGCGGTTGCCACCCTCCCAGATGGTGCCATGGTGGAGATGAACGGCGAGGCCTTTGCCCGCCGTGGCGCAGGTCTCTTGCGCTGGAGCTTCGAGGGCTACACCAGCCTTGTGAACATCACGCCGGGGATGCACGCGAAACTTTTGACTCCGCCCACAATCGCCGCCATTTTGCACGGCGGTTATCAACCCCGCTGGCACCAAACAGCCAACCAATGGAACGAATGACATGAAACTTCTGCGCTATGGACCCGTGGGCAAGGAAAAGCCGGGCATGCTCGATGCCGATGGCAAGATCCGCGATCTTTCCAAGGTGGTTGCAGACATTGGCGGCGATGTGCTTTCGCCTGCAAGCCTTGCCAGGCTGCGCAAGCTCAAGCCGGAGCGGCTGCCGTTGGTGAAGGGTTCGCCGCGCATCGGCCCCTGCGTTGCCAACCCGCAGAAGTTCATCGCCATCGGCCTCAACTATTCGGACCACGCAGCCGAAAGCAACCTGCCGGTTCCGCCGGAACCTGTGGTGTTCACCAAGCAGGTTTCCTGTCTCTCCGGCCCCAATGATGATGTGACCATCCCGCCACGGTCGAAGAAGTCGGACTGGGAAGTCGAGCTTGGCGTCATCATCGGCACCAAAGCCAAGAACATCAAGAAGAAGGACGCGCTGAAGCACGTCGCCGGTTACTGCACCATCAACGACCTGTCGGAGCGCGAATTCCAGACCGAGCGTGCCGGGCAATGGACCAAGGGCAAGTCGTATGACACCTTCGGCCCGGTCGGCCCTTGGCTGGTGACAGCGGACGAGGTGAAGAATCCGCAGAACCTCAATCTCTGGCTCGAACTCAACGGCAAGCGCGTGCAGGACGGCAACACCAAGACAATGGTGTTCGGCGTCGCCCACATCGTGGCCTATCTCTCGCAGTTCTTCACGCTCATGCCGGGGGACATCATCACCACCGGCACGCCGCCCGGCGTGGGCATGGGCATGAAGCCGCAGCGCTTCCTCAAGCCCGGCGACCGCATGGTCATCGGCATCGAAGGACTGGGCACGCAGCATCAGGTGGTGCGCCGGGACAAGTGACGGTGACGGTCGCAATCGCGGTCCGCACCCGGCGGGCCGCGGTGACGAACCCGTCAAGCGTCACGAAGCCCCATCCTCCACAGGTGCAGAGGATGAGGGCGTGTCGGGCCGTGCGGTGGCGTCAATCCACCCGGCCACCGCTGCGGGAGGCGATGAGGCGCAGCCTGTCGGCTTCCCACTGCATGTCCATGGTCAGCGGCATCCGCCGCATCTCGGAGATCTCGCCCCGCGACAGGCCGATGTCTTTCAGCAGGTAGTCATCGAGGCTGGCGAGTTGGCGCAACTGGCGGCGGGCACGCCAGTTCTTGACCACGCGGACGAGCATCGAAAACGTGCCGTAGGGCAGCCGTGACTGACTCTGATCCAGAATATACTCGCGCATGGTGAACCTCAAATGTATCTATTGTTACTGTGAATGTGCAGCAATTACCCCTTGATTCCTGCTTCATCATAGATACAATATTCGAAACTCACCGACAATCGGAACATTGTCACCATGACAATTTGGACGCCCATTCTGGACCGGTCGAAACCGCTCTACCTCGCAATCGCCGACGCCATTGCCCGCGACGTTGAGGGTGGAACGCTGGCGCAGGGGTCGCGCCTGCCGCCGCAACGGGAACTGGCATGGAAACTGGGCGTGACGCTGGGCACCGTCACCCGCGCCTACAAGGAAGCGGAGGAACGCGGCCTGCTTGCCGGGGAAGTGGGGCGCGGCAGCTACATCCGGCGCCCGCGGGCCACGGCACCGATCCCGCAAACGCAAACGGAAGCGGACGGCATCATCGATCTTTCCCATGCAATCGCGCCGCCGGTGGTGACCGGCGAGGAGTTCGACGCCGCGATGCAGGCGGTGATGCGCGACCCCAACAAGCTCAATCTTCTCGACTACGCGCCACCTGAAGGATTTCCGCAGCATCGGGCCATGGCGGCAAACTGGCTGAAGCGAAGCGGCATCGATGTGCCGGAACAGCATGTCTTTATTTCTGCCGGTGCGCATCTGGGCCTCGTCACCGTGTTGCAGGCCATTGCCGCGCCCGGCGAGAGCATCATGGCGGAGGAGGTGAACTACGCGCTCCTGCCCCGCACCTTCGAGAATGCCATGCTCAACACGGTGCCGATTGCCATGGACGAGGACGGGCTGGTTCCGGAGGCGCTGGACAGGGCCGCCCAGGAGACAAAGGCCCGCTTCCTCTATCTCGTGCCCTCGTTGCAGAATCCGACCACCAACACCATGAGCCGACGCCGCCGCGACGCGATCGTTGCCGTCGCGCGTGCCCGCGACCTCACCATCATCGAGGATGACATCTTCCGCCTCGTGGACGAGCGCACGCAGCCGCCGACATTCTATTCGCTGGCGCCGGAGCGCACCTATCACGTCACCAGCCTTTCCAAGGCATTGGCGCCGGGATTGCGTGTGGGCATCATCGCCACGCCACCGGGGCAGGAGCGCATTCTCCGCACCTTCATGCGCAGCATGGCCTCCCGCAATGTGGGCCTCTCCGGCGAACTGGCGCGCTTCTGGATCGAGTCGGACATGGTGAGCGCCATTCTCACCCGCGCCCGCAACGAGCTGTCAGCCCGCCGCGCCGCATTCCTCGAAATCTTCAAGGGCTGCTCCTTCCGTTGCGAGGTGGCCGCACCCTTTGCGTGGCTGGAACTGCCCCAGCCCTGGACATCAGGACGCTTTGCCGGGGCAATCGCGGCCCGCAACGTGCGCGTCAACCCTGGCACCTCTTTCCATCTCGTGCCGGGCCGCCAGAGCCGCCACATCCGGGTGTGCTTCGGCGGGCCGAAGGCCGGTCACCTGTCCCGCCGGGGTTTCGAGATCATCCGTGAACTGATGAATTCCGAACCGGAGGAGGACTTCACTCCGGTTGCGTGACCGCGGCAGAGTTCCGGGATTTCCTCTTGCTCCGGTCGATCAGCACAAGAAGGGTCTTGCGCAGTGTCTCCAGCCCGTCGCTGCCGATCACTTCGCTGATTTCGGATTCGAGGTTGACGATCTGCTCGTTCGCCATGCGCATGGCCTGCCGCCCTTCCTCGGTGAGCACCAGCGTCATGTCGCGCCTGCTGTTCTTCATCACCTGCATGTCGATGACGCCGCGCTCCTTCAGGCGCTGGGCCGACATGTGCACGGCCTGCCGGGAAATGCCAAGGCGGCGGGCGATCCCTGAAATGCTGCCGCCACCATCTGCGGCATGAACGAAGACCCGGATGTCGGAGGCGCGGACGGCTTCATAACCGGTGCCCTGCCGGAGGTAGGTGATGCGCTCGTCCAGTTCCTGGCCGAACAGATAAACCAGCGTGCGGATATTGTCGCGCACGGTACCCGGTCGGGAGTCGTCTGATGCTTCATCAACCATGATTGACGGTATCTTGAACGATCTGAACAGTCAAGGCACGGAAAACAACGGAAAAACGCCAATACCGGTTCAAATCCAAAAATAATCTCACAATTTTCCAGAAATGCAATTGACAGGCGGTGTGCACTGCACCATATCCGCCTCGTCAACTCAGGTTGACCGAGTGATACATCCCCATGCCAGAGCCGCGTTTGCCGCCGTCCCCAGAAAACGGCGGTGGGCCTTGGCTTTTTCTCTGGGGATGTGGTCCGGCAGCCGGCTTGAGGGGGCGCTCTGAAGCCGGCAGGGCTGGCGGCGTTCCTGCTCGTACGGGAATGCTGCCGGCCCGACGGGGCCTCAAGGCTCGTCCTGACCCAGCAGCCGCCGCACTTCCTTGCGTGCATCAAGCAGGATCGCATCCGCCATGGCCGCGTGACCTTCGGCAGAGGGGTGCATGGCGCCTGTCGTTTCCACAAATACCGATTCCGAGGCATTGGCGTCGATGAAGCCATCGCGCGTGATCACCTTCTGGTTCACCGCGAGATAGGCATCGTTGAACGTGCGCACCCAGCGCTGGCGCAGCGCATAGGGATAATTCTCCTTGGCGGGGTTATAGGGCCGCCAGTCTCGCTGCTTGCCGGACCAGCTTTGCGTGCAGGTGGCGGTGGGGCGTTCCGACTTGCCCACGCATGGCATCATCAACTGTTCCGCCGGGTCATTGCCAGCGGCGGAATTCCGGGCACAGAAGCCATGGCCGCGGAATGGCCGGTCCTCATAGGCACGACCCGCAAAGCGCCAGCCGTGGTCTTCGGCAAGCTCACCCATGCGCTTGTGCAGGGCGGCGAGCTGGTCATGGGTGGAGGTGAGGCGCTTCGGCGTCACCACCAGCCACGACGACCAGACGTCAAGCGACTGGTTGGCAGGATAGAGATCTTCATCCTCGCCCTCTTCCCCGGCGGGGCAAACCTGCCCGGTTTCGTCTTCAAGGATATCGGGATAGGCGGTGAGAATGACGCGCGACGGATCGAAGCCCAGTTGCGGGTCGGTGAGCGGCACGGCCAGTTCGATTGCCTTTGCAAGCCGGCCATAATCTCCCGGCAGGTTCTCCTTCATGTTCTCGGCGAACTTCCCCGGCGAGACGGTGGCGCCGAAATACTTGGCGAGCTTCGACGTCATGTTGTCGCGAAGCGTGGCCCAGGCCACGAGGCTGGAAAAGCCGATGTCGTTGCCCCCCACGGAGAGGAACAGGAGATCGACCTTGCGGCGATATTGGTTGCCGGGACAGACCCAGAAATCGTTCTCCTGTTCAGGCCTGGACAGGCAGAGTTCGCGCAGCAGCCAGCGCATCTGCGTGTCCTTGGTGGAGCCGGTCACCGCCGTGACCTGGCCGTTGCGGCTTTCGTATTCCACATGCTCCTGCGGGCCGATGATGCCCTCGTCCACGGAAGCGCCGGAACAGGAGTAGCCGAGGAAGGTGACGGCGCTGTGCGGGTTTTCGATGGCGATCTGGAGGGCGGCGCGAAGCTGGTGGCCATAGAGCGAGCGGTGGCAGGTCTCGTCCATCCACCTGGCGCTGCCGCTGTTGTCGTTGACGGCGCGGCGGGGATAGAGATTGCGGAAGCGGCCTTCCTCGGAAAAGGCCACCGGCACATCAGGATTGCCTTCGCCGGAGGCAAAGCTGTCGCCCAGCCCGGCGATCAGCAGGTCCTTCACCTGGAGATCGGTGGATATGCCTTGCTCGCCCTGCACCGCAACGCTCACGGTTGCGCCCGTGGGCCACGGAATGTCGAGACTGACGGGTTCGTCGCATGGTGCCGTTTCGGGAGCACTGTCGTTCACGCGCCAATCGCAATTGTATTCCGAATAGAGGGTGTCTGCCTGAAGGGCGGTGAGCCACAGCTTCACCCGGTGGCTGCGCGGCACGACATAGGCATCGACGCCGCCGCACGCCGCATGGGTACGCGACTTCGGATCCCAGCAGAGCCGGTCCAGCATGCCGGCGGCCCAGCCCTTCCAGTCGTAGTTGCGGCGCAGGATGCGGGTGAAGGGAATGTAGCGGTCGTTAAGCACATGCTCGCTGCCGATCACCGCCGTGCTGGCAATCATGCGCCGGGTTTCGTCGTCGCCCAGATGCTGGTTCTCGACATGGATGAGGTACTGCTTCCAGGCCCGCTCATGGGCCTGGAAATCCTTTTGGCTGGCAAAGAGCCGGAAGCGGTTTTCCACCTGCCAGTTGATCTGGACGTTGGATGACGTCAGCGTCTGCGCCACTGCCGGGTGGAGCATGGAGAAAAGGATCAGGATCGAGAAAATTGCCGTCCGCACAGGAGCCACCGGTTTTGGATTCGAAGAGGGCGAGCCATACCAGATGCGGCAAGGCAAGATTTTGACGAATCTGATTTTATTTCCCTTTTCCACCCTTCGCTTGCCTTTTCTCCCCCTTTCCCCCATATGCGCCAGCGGGAGGTTGGCGGCAGGCGTTATGCTCGCCAACCGGGTCAGGACCGGAAGGTAGCAGCCCCAACGAGATTTTGACGGGTTGCCTGTCAGCCTCCCACTCTTTCCTGCCCGTTGCCGCCTCTTTTCCCGGCCATGCACAGCGGCACATCGAGCGCTTTCATCTGCCCCGGAAAGTGCCTAAATCACCTCCCGATGGCTTCTCCCGAACCCGCAACCCCCGCCTATCGCGTGCTGGCCCGCAAGTACCGGCCCACGGATTTCTCTGCCCTCATCGGGCAGGAGGCGCTGGTGCGCACCCTCACGAATGCCTTTGCCACCGGGCGCGTGGCCCAGGCCTACATGCTCACCGGCGTGCGCGGCGTGGGCAAGACAACCACGGCGCGATTGATTGCGCGCGCCCTCAACTATCCTCCCGGTCCCAGCATCGACATGCCGGACATGACGGCGCAGTGCGAAGCCATCCTGGAATCGCGCCACATCGACGTGATTGAAATGGACGCCGCCTCCAACACCGGTGTCGACAACATGCGGGAGATCATCGACTCGGTGCGCTATGCGCCGGTGCAGGCGCGCACCAAGGTCTATATCATCGACGAAGTGCACATGCTCTCGAAGAGCGCCTTCAACGCCCTGCTCAAGACACTGGAAGAGCCGCCGCCGCATGTGAAATTCATCTTCGCGACAACGGAAATCCGCAAGGTGCCCGTCACCATCCTGTCGCGCTGCCAGCGTTTCGACCTGAAGCGCCTGGATGCCACCCTGCTGATGCAGCACTATGGCCGCATCGCGAGGCTGGAAAATGCCGAGATCGAGGACGAGGCCCTGCGCATGATTGCCCGCGCCGCCGAAGGCTCGGTGCGCGATGGCCTGTCGCTGCTTGATCAGGCCATTGCCTATGGCGACGGCAAGGTGAAGGCCGATGACGTGGCGGGCATGCTCGGCCTCATCGACCGCAGCCGGGTGATCGAATTGTTCGATGCGGTGATGGCGGGCGATCCGCCGCGCGCGCTGAAGGAACTGGCCTTGCAGTTCGACGGCGGCGGCGATCCGGAGACGATCCTCACCGACATGGCCGATTTCGTGCATTGGGTCACGCGACTGCGCCTCGTGAAGGACAGCGCCATGATGGACGGCTCGCGCACCGAAGCGGAGAAGACGCGCGGCAGCGAGTTTGCCGCCCGGCTCACCGTGCCGGTGCTGTCCCGCGCCTGGCAGATGTTGCTCAAGGGCATTCAGGAAACGGCGTCCGCGTCGAACCCCATGCAAGCCGCAGAGATGGTGCTGATCCGGCTGGCCCATGCCGTTGACATGCCGCCCGCCGATGATCTGGCGCGGATTGCGAAATCAGGTGGCGCAGCGCCAGGGAACGTGAAGCCCATGCCACTGCGCAGCGAGAACGGCGGCGGCGCCCAGGCCGTGAGCGCCGGTCCTGCCCTTGCCGCAGCGCTCGCCCGCGAAAGCCAGCAGCAGGGCACGGCACCGCACGCGCGCGAACCTGTGGCCTTTTCCGACTTTGCCGGCCTCGTGAAATATGTGGGCGAGCGCCGCGACGTGAAGCTCAAGGGCGAGCTTGAACGCTTCGTGCGGCCCATCACGGTGACGGAAACCCGCATCGAGATCGCGCTGGAGAAGGAAGCACCCGCCGGCCTCAGCAATGAATTGATGCGCAAGCTGGAAGCCTGGACCGGGCGGCGCGTGCTGGTGACGGTGGCCAGGGAAGGCGGGGCCGAGCCGCTCCTGAAGCAGCGCCGTTCCGCCGAAGCCATCGCCCTGCAGGAAGCCCGCGCCAACCCGGCGGTGCAAGCCATCCTGAAATCATTCCCCGGCGCCGAGATCATCAGCGTCAGGGAACCGCAACTCCCCCCAACCGTGACACCGGAAGAACCCGATGAAGAATCTCGCTGACATCATGAAACAGGTGCAATCCATGCAGTCGCGCATGAGCGACATGCAGGAGAAGCTCGAAGCTCTTTCCGTCACCGGCCAATCGGGCGGCGGCATGGTGAAGGTCACCATGTCGGGCAAGGGCGTTCTCAAGGGACTTGATATCGATTCCTCCCTGCTGAAGGCCGAGGAGAAGGACATTCTCGAAGACCTCATCGTCGCCGCCCACGCCGATGCCAAGGCCAAGGCCGAAGCCGCTGCAGCGGATGAAATGAAGGCGATCACCGGCGGCTTGCCCCTGCCGCCCGGCCTGAAGCTGCCGTTCTGAGGCTTGGCCCTCCGAGCCACACATCATGAAACGCCAGGCCGGACCTGAAATCGAGAAGCTGATCCAGCTCCTGGCGCGCCTGCCGGGGTTTGGCCCACGCTCGGCCCGTCGTGCCGTCCTGCACCTCATCAAGAACCGCGAGAAGCTGCTCGATCCCCTGACGGTTGCCCTTGAAGATGCCCGGCACAAGGTGAAGCAGTGTTCCTCCTGCGGCAACGTCGATACCGTCGATCCCTGTTCCATTTGCAGCGACCCGCGCCGGGACCGTGCGCTCATCTGTGTCATCGAGGAAGTGGGAGATCTCTGGGCGCTGGAACGCGCCGGGGCATGGCCCGGCCTTTACCATGTTCTGGGCGGCACGCTTTCGGCCCTGGGCGGCGTCCGTCCGGAAGACCTGTCGATAGGCCGCCTGCTGGACCGGGTCGGAAACGGGGAGGTGAAGGAGGTCGTCCTCGCCACCAACGCCACCGTCGAGGGCCAGACGACCGCGCACTACATCACCGAGCGCCTCAAGGAAAAGAACATCGCCACCTCGCGCCTCGCCCACGGGGTGCCGGTGGGCGGCGAGCTTGATTACCTTGACGAGGGCACGCTCACACAGGCCCTGCGCGCCCGGCGGCCTCTTTAGGTTCCACTTCGGAACAGCCCGTTAAGACTTTCTAAACCTTCGCATTCATCTGGCACGCCGCCGGTCCGGGCAGGACCGCCGCTTGCTCCTTGTCCACCAAACCCCGGCCCTTGTGCCGGATTGGAACAGGAGCAAGAGACATGTTCAGCATCCGCAAGGCCTTCCGCCGCTTCCGTGCCAGCGAGCGTGGCGACACCGCGATCATGTTCGCCCTGACCGCCATTCCCGTGATCCTCGCGGCGGGTGTCGGGATCGACTACGCAAACTACTCTGCCGCCAAGACCCATCTGCAGGCCGCGCTGGACGGCGCCGCCCTTGCCGGAGCAGCCGCAAGCGGCAAGACCGACAGCGAGCGCGTCAGCATCGCATCCGCGAGCTTCACCGCGAACATGGGTGCGGGTGCGGCGTCGGGCTATACCCTCACCACCGACTTCCGCGTGGACAGTGGCACCTTCATTGCCGAAGCGAACGTGGAAGTGCCCACCTCCCTCATGCGGCTTGCGGGCATCGATACCATGGAAGCGGCAGGTGCCGCCGAAGTCGGTCTCGCCTCGATGAAGAAGGCCGAGATTGCCATGGTGCTCGATTATTCCGGCTCGATGGGTGACGTGTCCGGCACGAAGGTGAAGTATATCGCCATGCGCGAGGCGGCAACCAAGCTGGTGGACGATCTCACCACCGCAAGCCCCGGCAAGGTGAAGTTCGGCCTCGTGCCATTCTCGCATCATGTCTACGTGACGCTGCCCAAGGCCCATGTGAAGGGCGCCAGCGGGTCCGGCACCTGGACAGGCTGCACCCAGGATCGCAGGTATCCCCACAATCTCACGGCGGCCACGCCCACCAGCAGCGACAACACCAAATGGAACCAGCCGATGGCTCCGGAGCACGCTTCCGACGGCTGCAGCGGCTACGCGCCGCGCAAGCTGGTGGTGAAGCCGCTCACCAGCGACAGCGACTCGGTGAAGACCCAGCTTGCGGGCATGAAGCCCTATGCCTGGACCCACATCGCGCTCGGTGTCGAGTTCGGTTACCATCTGCTGATGGACAACCAGCCCTTCGATCAGGCTGCCCCCAAGTCGGATACCGAAACCCAGAAATTCATGATCGTGCTCACCGACGGCATGCAGACCGAGCCGGCCTTCGGTCCCGGTTCGACACGCACCGTATCCCAGGGTGAGAAGAACCTCACGCAGCTTTGCACCAATGCCAAGGCTGACGGCATCCGCATCATCACGCTGGCCTTCGACCTCGATGACACATCCACCCGCGCCCGCCTGAAGGCCTGCGCCAGCGATGCCGACAGCTTCTTCATCGCCGACGACGATGCTGACCTGTCCAAGGCTTTCGAGGAAATCAAGACTGCGGTTGCGAGCGAGATCTACCTGAAGAAGTGACGTTTCTTCACTGCACCAGGCGCGGGCGCTGCTCACCGGGCAGCGCCCCGTTCGTTTCCGGCTCCATGTCAAGGCTGCCGATCCGCTGGCCGCGCTTGTTGATGCGCTCTGCCGAGGTGGTGAGCTTCTCCAGATCGGTGCCGGCCATGTCGAAGTGACGGCGCAAGTCCGAGGCGCGTTCCTTCAGGCGTTCCACATCTTCAAGAAGCCGCACCACTTCGCCCTTGATGACATGGGCCTGCTCGCGCATGGCCACATCCTTCACGATGGCCTGCATGGTCTGCACCAGCAGCATCAGCACATTGGGGGAGGCCAGGATCACGCGTTGCCGGTGCGCCTTCTGCACCACGTCATCGAACTTCTCGTGCAGTTCGGCATAGATCGATTCAGACGGCACGAACATGATGGCGGTGTCATGGGTCTCGCCGCTGATGAAATACTTCTCGGCGATATCCTTCACATGCTTGAGCACGTCGCCCTTGAGGCGCTGTTCTGCGGCCTTGCGCAGCGTCTCGTCGCGGGCCTCGGTGAAGGCGGTATAGGCTTCCAGCGGGAACTTGGCGTCGATCACCAGTTTCTGCGGCGATTCCGGCAGCGAGATCAGGCAATCGGGACGGGTGCCGTTCGACAGCGTGGCCTGGAAGCTGTAGGCCCGTGAGGCAAGGTTGTCGCGGATGATCGCCTCCATCCGGCCCTGGCCAAAGGCACCGCGCGATTGCTTGTTGTTGAGGATGTCGCGCAGTGAAATCATCTCGCCGGAAAGCGACGTGAGGTTCTTCTGGGCGGCATCGATCACCGCAAGGCGTTCATTCAACTGATGCAGGGACAGCGAGGTTTTTTCCGCCTGTTCGGTAAGGCCGTGGCCCACCCGCGAACTCACCATGTCCATGCGTTCGTCGATGACGCGCTGCAGGTGGATGTGGTGGCTCTGCGATTGCGCGGCGAAGCCCTGGAGGGCGCCGGATAACTCTGCGAGGCGGTATTCCATCTCGGCGGTGCGGCGCTGCGCCTCCTCGCGTTCGCGGGCGCGGCCCGCTTGCGCCCTGAACGCCAGGATCACTGCCAGCAGCAGCAGCGTCAGTGCCACGGCAGCGGCAGCAAGGAGGCATTCGAGAAGCGTGACGGCATGGCCGCCAAGCGTGAGCACGGGCGAGGAAAGGTCCATGCCCGCTCATACCATTGATTCGCGTTTTGTTCTAATGGCCCGTCCCGAGTTGCCGCGCCCCCTTCGCCCGCTGCGAGGGCGGCGGAAAATGGCGCGCGTTCACGCCGCGAACCTGCTCCGCACCATCCAGTCGCCGATGGAGTTGATCAGCATCTCGTCGCCCACAAGGCTGATCTTGTCGCGGTTCAGTTCCGCGGCAAGCGTGCTGTGCCCCATCCATGCGGAAGTGAGAGCACGAAGGTCGGCGGTGATGTACAGGTCCACATTCAGGCCGGGATCGATGACGCAGAGATCGGCCTCCATGCCGGGCCGCCCGATGATCCAGTAGTTCCGTTGCTCCTCCGGCAGCTCGGGGAATATGAACTGGATCACGCTCTTGCGTCGCGCGGGAAGGACTGCCGTGTTCACCTTGCGTCGCATGTTCCACATGAGGACGCGGGCATCGAGTTTTTCGAGGCAGATGTTTGCATCCACGTTGCGGTGCGCCCAATCGCCCAGTGCCATGATGATGGGGGCCAATTCATCCGTGAGCGGAGTAGTCCGGTAATGGATCTCTCCTGAAATGCCGTGTTTCTCACGGCGCAAGAGTCCGTTCTTTTCCATCTCCTTCAGCCGCTTCGACAGCAAGGTCGGCGACATCGAGGGAATGCCGCGACGGATGTCGTTGAAGCGCGTGTATCCGTTCAGCAGTTCGCACAGGACGAGCATGGTCCAGCGCGGCTCAAGGATTTCGCACGCCTTGGCGACAGGACAGAAGTGATGGTAGGTTTCCTTGGACATGGATCATTCTCCGATGCCCCCCGATCAGCACTCCATGCCAAATTTTCAGTTTGCCTGCTAGTCCTGAATCTGTACCGGCTTCGCTCCACTTCAAGGACTAAACACGTCTCTCTCCCTTTCCTATCTGACCAATCGTTCGGGGGCGGCTTCCCAACAAAGGACATGAGAGATGTTGAAATCAGTAGAACAGCCCAAGGTTGCTTCCGCGCCGGATTACACTGCGATCAAGCAGAAACAGCAGGCCACCTGGGGCTCAGGAAACTACGCCGTGGTGGGCACGACCTTGCAGATCGTCGGCGAGGAACTGTGCGAAGCGGCGGACGTGAACTCCGGCGAGCGCGTGCTTGATGTGGCCGCAGGAAACGGCAACGCAACGCTGGCTGCCGCGCGCCGCTATGCGCTCACCACCTCCACCGACTATGTCGCGGAGTTGCTGGAGCAGGGCCGCCGCCGTGCCGAAGCGGAAGGGCTGAAGGTCAACTTCAAGACCGCCGACGCCGAAGCGCTGCCCTTTGCGGACAACAGCTTCGATGTGGCGCTCTCCACCTTCGGCATCATGTTTGCGCCGAACCAGCAGCAGGCCGCTCGCGAAATCTCGCGGGTGGTGCGCAAGGGCGGTCGCATTGCCATGGCAAACTGGACACCGGACAGCTTCATCGGCTCCATGTTCAAGGTCATCGGCCGGCATGTGCCTCCTCCGGCAGGGCTTCAGCCTCCGGCGCTGTGGGGTGACGAGAAACACCTGCAGGCCCTGTTCCCGTCCCATGAGGTGCGCGCGGCGCGGAAGACCTTCAACTTCCGCTATGAATCGCCGGAGCATTTCGTGTCCGTCTTCCGCACCTTCTATGGTCCCACGCACAAGGCGTTCGGTGCCCTGGACGAGGCGGGCAAGGCGGCTCTGGAAAAGGATCTGCTGGACCTGATCGGCCAGTTCCGCCGCGCCAGTCCGGCCGGAATGGTGGTGCCCGGCACCTATCTCGAAGCGGTGATCACGAAGTAATTCGCCGCAGTGCCCCTGCAAAAAACAAAGGCCCGTTCCCGCCGACTGGGCAGGAACGGGCCTCCAATCCGCTTTGAACTCGGGACGGCGACAGGAGCCCAAGGCGGATAGATCTTACCATGTAGGGAAAGGGCAAAGAGGCCGAGAAACCCGGAGCCGTCTTTATCTGCGCCGTTTGGTGGCACCCGCCGATCCCCCGCTGGATCGAGTGTTAAGGTGCCGTCCAATTGGGGCTGCAAGAGTTCCCAACCACGAAAATTCGCGGGTCATTTTCAGGCGTTTTCTAGGACGAAACGATGTCCAATTGTGGCGACGGGAAAAAAACCGAGCAAGTTCAGCGCTTGATTGTGGCGCTGGCTGGAAAAACGGCACGCGCCGTAAAATCATTGCGGCGCTCGAAAGTGTAACCAACACCCTGAGCAAAACCGACGAGAATGTTCTTCAGTGTACGAACGACCATGATGCGAATTCCTGTTGTTGCAGGTGCATATGGTGGCGGATTGTGAAAAAATCATTGCAATCCGGGGTTTATGTCGCAGGGGAGCTATGCACCCTTCGCATGTGCGAAAGAATCGGTGGCTCGAATCAGGGCGTCGAGCGTTCCCGGCTCGGCGGCGGCATGCCCGGCATCGGGGATGACCTCGTAATAGGCTTCCGGCCAGGCCTTGTGCAGGGCATGGGCGGTGGCGGGCGGCGTGACCACGTCATAACGGCCCTGGATGATGACCCCCGGAATTCCGGAGAGCCGGTGGGCGTTGGCAAGAAGCCAGCCGTCCTCGGGGAAGAAGCCCCGGTTCACGAAGTAGTGGCATTCGATCGAGGCAAAGGCGATGGCGAACTGGTCTTCGCCGAAGGCGGCTTCCCGCGCCGGGTCCGGCAGGAGGGAAAGCGTGGCCCCCTCCCACTGTGACCACGCCCGCGCCGAGGCCAGGCGCGCTTCGCGGTCTTCGCCCACGAGCCGACGGTAGTGGGCGGCAACGAGATCGCCACGCTCGCTTGCCGGAATGGGTGCTATGTAGCTCTCCCAGTGATCGGGGAAGAGCATGGATGCGCCATGCTGGTAGAACCAGTCGATTTCGGCTTTGCGGACGGTGAAGATGCCGCGCAATATGAGTTGCCGGACCGCAGCGGGATGGGTGAGGGCATAGGCCATTGCCAGCGTGGATCCCCACGACCCGCCGAACACCTGCCAGTTCCCGATGCCGAGGTGGAGCCGCAGCATTTCCATGTCCGCGACCAGATCCCAGGTGGTGTTCTGCTCAAGTGCGGCATGGGGCGTGGACCGGCCACAGCCGCGCTGGTCGAAGGTGATGATGCGGTAATGGGCAGGATCGTGGAAACGCCGCAGCGCCGGGGAACTGCCCCCGCCGGGGCCGCCATGCAGAACAACGACGGGCTGCCCGGAGGGATTGCCCGATTCCTCGAAAAAGATCTCGTGGATGGAGGAAACCCGAAGCCGCCCCCGGTTGAACGGCTCGATTTCGGGATAAAGCCCGCGCTTCTTTTCTTGAACTATGGTCATGTTGGGGCCCATACAACAACTGTGGCAATCTTGCGAGGAAGTGAATGTCCGAACGGAAGTCAAAGCCTGTGCAAAGCGTCAACAACCGCCAGATCGTGATCATCGATGACCATCCGCTGTTTCGCGATGCCATGAAGGGCGCGCTGGCGGGCGTGCTGGTCAATGCGTCGGTGCGGGAGGCTTCGAGCCTCGATGACGGGATCAGGATCCTCGACGACGACCGGGATTGCGACCTCGTGCTGCTCGACCTTAAGATGCCGGGCGTGCAGGGCCTGTCCGGCCTTGCCTATCTGCGGGCGCAGTTCCCTTCCGTGCCGGTGGCCATCGTGTCGGGACAGGAAGAACCCGCCGTCATCCGCCGGGCGCTGGCGCTGGGTGCTTCGGGCTTCATTCCGAAGTCCACGCCCGCCGAGGAAATGCGGCGCGCCGTTACCGCAATCCTTGAAGGCGAGATCTGGGCGCCGCCCGTCGCCAAGCAACTGACCGACGAGGAGCGCGAGATCGACGATCTCTCGAAGCGCCTCGCAACGCTCACGCCGCAACAGGTCCGTGTCCTGATGATGTTGCGGGCGGGCCTCCTCAACAAGCAGATTGCCTATGAGCTTGACGTGTCGGAAGCAACCGTGAAGGCCCATGTCTCTGCCATCCTGCTCAAGCTCAATGTGGACAGCCGCACCCAGGCCGTAATTGCGGCGGGCAAGATCGACGGGGAAAGCATCACCGAGGGCTGAGGCTATTCGGCGGCGCTGCGGCTGACCGCGATCTGCGAAAGGCTTGCGCGCAGGGATGCGGGCTTCACCGGTTTCCGGAGATACTGGATGCCGGCGCCCTGTGCCTCGTCCTGAACGCGCTTGCTGCGGTCGGCGGTGATGAGAATGGCCGGAATGTGCCTGTCTGCCCGCTTGCGCAGGGCCTGAATTAGGGCAATGCCGTCTTCGCGATGGATGTGATAGTCGGCGAGGATCGCATCGATGTCGTTCTTCTGGGCTTCCAGTTGCTCCACAGCCTCCGCCGCGCTGGTGGCAGGGATGACGCTCACCTTCCAGTTCTGCAGCAGGGCCGTGAGGCCATCGACGATCGAGGTCTCGTTATCGACGGCAAGCACGCGCAATCCCGCCAGAGGTTGCAGCGCCACCGGGGCCGAAGCCGGCGATGTTTCCCGCGCCACTGCCTCGCGGCCGCCCGGAACCGTGACCACGAAGGCCGATCCCCTGCCCACTTCCGAGGCGAGCGTGATCGGATGGCGCAAGACCTTGCAGAGACGGTCCACGATGGAAAGGCCAAGGCCGAGGCCCGGCTCATTGTGCTTGTCGCGGTTGAGGCGTTCGAACTCCCGGAAGACCATGCGCAATTGTTCAGCAGGAATGCCGAGGCCCGAATCCATCACCGCAATCTGGTAGCCGGACCCCTTGCGCATCACGCCCACCAGCACGCGGCCCCGGGTGGTGTACTTGATGGCGTTTGAAACGAGGTTCTGCAGCACGCGGCGCAGGAGCTTGCGGTCCGACTTCACGATTGCCGAGGTGCGGACGAAGCGGAGAGAGAGATGCTTGTCGCTGGCCTGCCGCTCGAACTCGCGGGCCAGCGTGTCGAACAACTCCTGTACCGGGAAGCTTTCGATCTCCGGCTTGATCGCGCCGGCGTCGATGCGCGAGATGTCGAGCACGGTCGAGAGGATGTCCTCCACCGCTTCCAGCGCCGCATCGACATTGCGCACGATGGTCTTGTCATTGGCGGCAGCATTGCCTTCCACAAGGGTGCTGGTGAAAAGCCGCGCCGCATTGAGCGGTTGCAGGATGTCGTGGCTGGCGGCGGCAAAGAAGCGCGTCTTGCCCTGATTGGCGGCGTCGGCTTCGGCCTTGGCCTTGGCAAGCTCACCGTTCAGCTTGGTGAGTTCGGCGGTGCGCTCGGCAACCCTCATCTCCAGCGTCTCATTGGCGAGCTGCAGCGCATCCGCTGCGGCAACGGTTTCGGTCACGTCCGAGAAGGATACGACGATGCCGCCATCCGGAAGCTTGCCGCTGTGGATATCGACGATGCACAGCGGCTCGACCAGGCGCTGGCGCCAATAGGCCCCGCCCGTGAACAGCTTGTGCCGCCTCAGGGCGATGGAGCGGGCCTGGGTGGCTTCCGGTTCCAGGGTCCGCGCCCCGACACAGGCGAGGAACTCGTCGATGCGCGTTCCCACCTTGAGCAGCGTCGGCGGCAGGGCCAGAACGTCCTTCACTGCTGCGTTCCACGAGACGAGCGACCCCATGTGATCGAAAACCGCAATGCCTTGCGGCACGTTGTCGATGGCCGATTGCAGCACGCTGCGGCTGTGCTCAATGGCGGTCGAGGCATCGTCGAGCAGCTGGATGGCATCGCGCGACCCCTTCGCGTGGCGCTCCAGCAGCAGCGCCATCACAAGTCGTGACGAGGCAGGGCCGATGGCGGAGGCCAGCAGGTGCTCGCCGAAGTTCAGGATGCCGATGTCCGCTTCGATGGAGGGATCGTTGGCCAACCCCCGCATCCGCACCATTCCGGCAAAGGCCTCACGGGTTCGTTCGACTCCCAGATAACGCGCCACGGTTTCTTCCACCTGGCCCATGGTGACGCTGGAGCGCCACAGCCGGAAGCCCGCAAGCCCGCGGCTGGAACGCGTGTCCGGCAGGAAGGCCTCGGCCTGCAAGGCTTCAAGGCGATTGGGCGGGCGCAATGCCGAGATGCTGATGTAGGCGGCAATGTTTGCGGTCAGGCTCCACAGAATGCCGTGGGTGAGCGGATCGAATTCAAGACCGAGCAATTGCCGGGGCTTCAGCGCAACGATGCCGAAGGGGCCGTTCTCCAGCAGCCCCGCACTCAGCCAGCCGCTGTCGATGAAACTGGGAATGAGCAGGGTATAGGCCCAGACCGCGAAGCCCGCGAGAATGCCTGCGGCCGCGCCGCGCGCCGTGCCGTTCCGCCACATCAGGCCGCCGAAGAAGGAGGGCGCGAACTGCGCGATGGCCGCGAACGAGATCAGGCCGGTCTGCGCCAGAGCGGCGGCGTTGCCCGCCAGCCAGTAGTAGAGGTAGGCGAAGAACAGGATGAAGCAGATCGACATGCGGCGGATGCGCACGAGGGCCGCGCTCGGTGGTTCGCCCTCGCGCTGCTGGAACATGTTCTGCTCGCCGCCCTGCCGCAGCAGCACGAGCGGAACAACGATGTTGTTCGACACCATGATGGCCAGCGCAATCGTCTCCACGATCACCATGGCGGTGGCGGATGACACCCCGCCCACGAAGGCGATGGTGGTGAACAACTGCGAGTGCGCCGCATAGGGCAGGGCCAGAACATAGGTGTCGGCGTCTGCGCCCGGAAGCAGCTTCAGGCCGGTGATGGCGATGGGCGCCACGAACAGGTTGATGATGACGAGGTAGAGCGGAAACAGCCATGCCGCGCGGCGCACGTCGCTACCATGGGCGTTCTCGACCACGGTGACATGGAACTGGCGCGGCAGCAGGAAGATCGCAATGGCGGAAACGAGCGTGACGCTGAGCCAGCGCCCGCCATCCGGCGCATGGTTGAACACGGCGCCGATGGCCGCGTCGTTTTTCACTGTCTCGATGATGCCGCCGATGCCGCCCGCCAGCGAGTAGGTGACGAACAGGCCCACGGCGACAAAGGCGACAAGCTTGACCACGGATTCCACCGCAATCGCGAGGATCATCCCGTCCTGGTGTTCGGTCGTGTCGATGTGACGCGTGCCGAAGAGTATCGCGAAGATGGCCATCGCCACCGTGACGAGGAGCGCGATGTCGCCCGCCAGCGGAAGCGGCAGGGAACCAAGCCCGAAGTTCGCCTCGTTGTGCATGAGTGTCTGCAACGAGAAGGACAGGGCCTTCAACTGGATCGAGATGTAGGGAACGATGCCGATGACCGCGATCACTGCAACAAGCGCACCCAGCGCCTCGTTCTTGCCGTAGCGGGCGGAAATGAAATCGGCGATGGACGCGATGTTCTGCGTCTTGGCGATCATCACGATGCGGCTGATCAGCGGGTAGGCCAGCGCAAAGACGAGGATGGGGCCGAGATAGACCGGGATGAAATCATATCCGGTATGGGCGGAAATGCCGACGCTGCCGAAGTAGGTCCACGAGGTGCAATAGACGGCAAGCGAGAGGGCATAGATCAGCGGGCGCGGACGGCGCTGGAACTTCTGCCGGGTCGCCAAGCGGTCGCCCCACGTGGCGACGGCAAAGAGCAGCCCCACATAGAAGATGCCGACCAGCACCACGGTCCACGCCTGAAACAAACCCGGTTCCTCCCCCTTGGGCTGCCGCCATCATGGCCGGGGAAGCCTGCCGGTTGCAAGTCCGCGAAAGTCCGGGCACGCCGGAATGCCGGGCATTTTTAGGGCTTCAAATGTATTCAGGGTTGCAATAAAACCCCCGCGAGTTTCAGGCATGGGGCCGGACGACTCGCTTAATTTCGTTCCTGTAAAGGGGGATTTACAATGTGGACCGAATTCAAGAACTTCGCTTTCAAGGGTAACGCTTTCGATCTCGCCGTTGGCGTGATCATGGGTGGTGCCTTCGGCAAGATCGTCGATAGCGTGGTGAACGACCTCATCATGCCGGTGGTGGGCGCGGCCACCGGTGGTGCAGATTTCAGCAACTACTTCCTGCCGCTCAACAGCGCCGTCAACGCCACCAACTATGCCGACGCCGTGAAGCAGGGCGCCACCCTGGGCTACGGCAACTTCATCACGGTGATGATCAACTTCCTGATCCTCGCCTTCATCCTGTTCCAGATGGTGAAGGTGTCGAACCGCCTCAAGAAGGCAGAGCCGCCGGCACCGCCGCCGCCGGCCTCGACCACGGAAACCCTGCTTGCAGAAATCCGCGACGTGCTCAAGGCCGAGACGCCGAAGAAGAAGTAAGGTTTCCGCAACGGAGACATGTGGCCCGGGTGCTGGACACCCGGGCTTTTTCTTTGCATTGGAAAGCCCATGACAACCTCGCCTTCTCCCGAACAGCTCATCGCGCGCCTCACCGCGCCTGCACAAAGCGAACCCGACAGCGGCATCGTCAATGTCGCCATGTATGGCATGGGGCGGCCCGACATGATTGCCTTCTGGGCGGGCGAGGGAAACCTCCCGACACCGCGCGAATTCTGCACTCCTGTGGTGGAGAGCCTGCTGCAGGGCGAAACCTTTTACACCTGGCAGCGCGGCATTCCGGAGTTGCGCCAGGCACTCGCCGATTATCACACCCGACACTATGGCCGCGAATTCAGCGCCGAGAATTTCTTTGTCACGGGCGGCGGCATGCAGGCCATCCAGAATGCCATCCAGATGGTGGCAGCGGACAGCGACGATATCCTCATTCCTTCGCCCGCATGGCCGAACTATGCAGGCCCGCTGCGCCTGCAGGGATCAAGGCCCATCGAAGTGCCGATGAATTTCGCCAACGGCGCATGGGCGCTCGATCTCGACCGGCTCTTTGCCGCCGTCACGCCGCGAACCAAGGCCATCCTGATCAATTCGCCGTCGAATCCGCTTGGCTGGACGGCATCGAAATCCGATCTCCTTGCCATCCGCGATTTCGCCCGCAAGCATGGCATCTGGATCCTGGCGGACGAGGTTTACGGCAGGTTCTACTTCGGCAAGGACGGTGCGAAGCGTGCGCCCTCTTTCCTCGACATCTGCGATACGGAGGAACAGCTCATCCTCTGCAATACCTTCTCGAAGAACTGGGCCATGACCGGTTGGCGCCAGGGCTGGGTGCAGGCCCCGAAGGCGCTTGGACCCGTGTTTGAACGCTTCATCCAGTACAATACCTCCGGCAGCCCTGTCTTCCTCCAGCGTGGTTGCGCCGCGGCGCTCAATCTGGGTGACGCCTTTGTCGATCAGCAGGTGGCGACGGCCAGGAAGAATCGCGATCTCGTGATCGCGGCGCTGTCGAAGCATCGCAACATCCGTTTCCAGGTGCCCGATGGTGCCTTCTATTTCTTCTTTGCCATCGACGGCATGCGCGACTCACTCGCCACCGCGCGGAGGCTGGTGGACGAGGCCAATGTGGGCTTTGCCCCCGGCGCCGCCTTCGGAACGGCGGGCGAGGGCTTCCTGCGCATGTGCTACCTGAAGGATGAAGGCAAGCTTCGCGAAGGCCTGGCCCGCTTCAGCCGCTGGCTGGAAAACAGCCAGCCCAGCTGAGTGCTGCCTTTTTGGCTATTGCATTGCACAATCCTTGCCCACGCAGCACATTCCGCGCCCTGACAGGATGTCCGCCGGAGTCGGATAAGGATTTGAAATAAAACAAGAATAAAAATCTGCCGGGGATTTGCGCCACTTGGCATTGCACTTGCGAAGAGAAGGGCATCGCAAGACCTTCTCGGATCCTCCCATTTTCGAAGCATTGTCTTTCGCGGTTGTCGGCAGAGTCCGGCAAACTTGGAGGCGGCGGGATGAACTCCCTCCGCCTCCCTTTTTTTGACAACATTCCTGCCCCACTTCTGCCACCCACGGGGACAAGTTTGGTTAACAAGGCGGCGCGTTGAACAATACATTCTGCACACGGAGCAATTCCGTGGGCGTGTAACGCGGGGTTGCGCCATGGATTATTCTTCCCTTGTCACCAATGTGCAGGTTGCCGGTCTCCTGTTGATGGCAGCGAGTGCCATCTGTCTGCTGCGGCTGGTCGTCGTGCATTACGTCCAGCGAAACTGGTGGACCGAGCAGGTCCAGTCGCTCAACCTGACGACCAGCACGATGGCAGCCGGGCTGCTGCTTCTCGCCTTCGCCGGTGGCGGACACCTGGCCTCACGCCTGTTCGAGACCAACCAGATTCCGAACCTGCCGCGCCTTGGCTTGCAGGCGGTTCTGATGACATTGCTCGCGGGCAGCGTCATCTTCCTCCATGTCATCGCTGCACCGTGGCTGGCCCGCATCGACCGTCGTGGCCGCGAAGCACGCCCGCTGGTGCTTGATCTCTCCGTCAACAAGTCTCTGGCGCTGACGCTGGGATTCGCGGTTTTCGCCTCCGCCTGGACCCTGTGGCTGGTAATTGCCACCACCGAGGTGCCGCCGCAGACGGCCTCCAGCCTCTCCGCCCTGACCTTCATGACGATGGTATTCTGGGCGCTGCTTGGGCTTCCGGCGCTGGTTCTCCGCGTGCTTGCGGTTCGCGCCATGGAACCCGAGGCGGTTCAGGAAGCAGCCGCGCCCGGTCGCGCAATGCCCGCCATTCCCGATGTGCCGCAGCACCGTTTCGCGCATGTTCCGGCACCGCGTGCGCCGCGCCCCAGCCTTGTGGCGCGCGACGAGCGGGTCAACGGGTAAGTGCGAAGACGCCGTCGATCACGAACTGCACGGCCAGTGCCGCAAGTATGATGCCCAGCAGGCGTGAGATGACGGCGCGGCCGGTGATGCCGAGGGTCTTTGAAATGGGAACCGCGATCCGGAAGCAGACATAGCACGCCAGCATGACGGCGGCGGCCACACCATAGAGGGCTGCGAGCTTGCCCCAGTCGCCTTCCGCCCGGCCCGCAAGAAGGATCATTGCGGTGATGGCACCCGGCCCCGCCATCAGCGGGATCGCCAGCGGAAAGGCGGCAATGTTGCGGATGTGGTCCACGGTGATCGCGGTCTTGGCGAGATCCTCGCGCCGCTGTGCGCGCCGGTCGAACACCATTTCCGCCGCCGAGGAGAGCAGCAGCAAGCCCCCTGCGATGCGGAAGGCCGAGAGGGAAATGCCCAGAAGCGCCAGCAGTTTCGCGCCACCGAGTCCTGCCACCAGCAGGATGCAGAAGGCAATGATCGAGCCTCGCAGCGCCACTTCGCGGCGGTGTTCCTCGCTCATGTCGGCGGTCAGGCCGAGAAAGAGCGCGCTCATGAAGATGGGGTCTGAGACGACAAGCAGTGTCGCCAGCGCCGAGGTGATGAAGTCCAGCATCCGCTGATGATAGCGGAGCAGGTGGGGGCGAGGCTAGGGAGACATCGCCCGCCGCGCCAGCTCCAACCGCTCAGCCCTCGTCCAGGCTCAACTGTACCGTCACCGTATCGCCAGGGCCGACTTTCGCGGCCTTGCGCACTTCGGCCTTCAGGGCGAGCAGGAAGGAACCGGACTTGCTGTCCGGGAAAACCGAAGTCTTCCAGGCGATGGCACCGATCCGCGCCTTGACCGCGACAGGCATGAAGCCCCTGGTGGGGCGAAAGAAGCGGATCGCCTCCGCGACATCGCCGGGCAGGGTGACGAAATGCCAGCCACCTTGCGCCGCATGCCGCCACACCGGGGCCGAAAACGAGAAGCGTTCCATGGCCCGTCCTAGCATGACTCCTGCCTCATGCTGACAGCAGCGCAAGAAAAAAGGCCCGCAATTGCTCACGGGCCTTGGAGTTTGGGAGGATGGGTGTTGCCGTCAGTGCCTGCGGTTCTGGCGGTTTTCGATCAGGTCATCGACCACCGTCGGGTCGGCGAGTGTCGAGGTATCGCCCAGGGCGCCGAACTCGTCCTCGGCGATCTTGCGCAGGATGCGGCGCATGATCTTGCCGGAGCGCGTCTTGGGCAGGCCCGGCGCAAACTGGATCTTGTCAGGGGTTGCAAGCGGTCCGATTTCCTTGCGCACGTGGGCCACAAGCTCCTTGCGCAACTCATCGTCACCCACTTCATCCTTCATCAGGGTCACGTAGCAGTATATGCCCTGGCCCTTGATGTCGTGCGGGTAGCCCACGACGGCAGCTTCCGACACCTTGGCGTGGGAGACGAGCGCCGATTCCACTTCGGCCGTGCCGAGACGGTGGCCGGACACATTGATCACGTCATCGACGCGGCCGGTGATCCAGTAATAGCCGTCGGCATCGCGGCGGCAGCCGTCGCCGGTGAAGTACATGTTCTTGTAGGCCGAGAAATAGGTCTGCACGAAGCGCTCGTGATCACCGTAAACGGTGCGGGCCTGACCCGGCCAGGAATCGAGGATCACCAGATTGCCGGAGTTCTCGCCTTCCAGGATCGCGCCTTTCTCGTCCACAAGGGCGGGCTGGCAGCCGAAGAACGGCCGCGTCGCCGATCCGGGCTTGAGCTTGGTGGCACCCGGCAAAGGCGTGATGAGGATGCCGCCGGTTTCCGTTTGCCACCACGTATCCACGATGGGGCAACGCTCGTCACCCACCACCCGGTAATACCATTCCCAGGCTTCCGGATTGATCGGCTCACCCACGGAGCCCAGCAGGCGCAGCGACTTGCGCGAGGTGTGCGTGACCGAGTCATCGCCCAACTGCATGAGGGCGCGGATGGCAGTGGGTGCGGTGTACAGGATGTTGACCTGATGCTTGTCCACCACATCCCAGAAGCGCGAGGCTGAGGGATAGTTGGGAACGCCTTCGAACATCAGCGTGGTTGCGCCGTTCGCCAGCGGCCCATAGACGATGTAGCTGTGGCCCGTGACCCAGCCCACGTCAGCGGTGCACCAGTAGATGTCGCCGTCATGATAATCGAAGACATACTCATGGGTCATGGCGGCATAGACGAGATAACCGCCTGTCGTGTGCAGCACGCCCTTGGGCTTGCCGGTGGAGCCGGAGGTATAAAGGATGAAGAGCGGATCTTCGGCCTTCATCTTCTCCGGCTTGCAGTCGGCGGAGGCCGTGGCCATTTCCTCATGATACCAGATGTCGCGGCCCTTTTCCCACGACACCTGGCCGCCGGTACGGCGGACCACCAGCACCTTGGCGGATGAACCCGTCTTGGCGAGGGCGGCGTCGGTGTTGGCCTTGAGCGGCACCTTGCGGCCACCGCGCAGGCCCTCGTCGGCAGTGATGATGAAGTGCGATTTCGCATCTTCGATGCGGCCCGCGAGGCTTTCCGGCGAAAAGCCGCCGAAGACGATGGAGTGCACCGCGCCGATGCGGGTGCAGGCCAGCATGGCATAGGCCGCTTCCGGGATCATCGGCAGGTAGATGGTGACGCGGTCACCCTTCTTGACGCCGTGCTTCTTCATCACATTGGCGAGCTTGCAGACCTGGGTGTGCAGCTCGTTGTAGGTGATCTTCTTGTCGTCGTAGGGGTTGTCGCCTTCCCAGATGATGGCGACCTGATTGCCGCGCTTCTTCAGGTGGCGGTCGATGCAGTTGTGGGAGACGTTGAGAACGCCGTCTTCATACCACTTGATCGAAACCTTGTCGGGGGCGAAGGTCGTGTTCTTGACCTTCTTGGGAGCCTTGAACCAATCGAGGCGCTTCGCCTGTTTGGCCCAGAACTTCACGGGGTCTTTCACCGACTCCGCATACATGCGCTTGTAACCGGCATCATCAACCCAGGCGCGCTTTTTCCACGCTGCCGGAACCGGATAGACTCTCTCGGACATAGACGTCATTCCTCCCATTCATGCCGGATTATGTCATGCTTATCGGCTTTCGGGTCTATAGCTTGCAATCCGACTCCTGTCTAAGGCCGAGGTCTGATTCCCCATGCTGGCGCTGCGCCACGTCCTCTATTTTGTCGCCCTTGGCCTGTTCTGGGGGATTTCTCCCAGCCTTTACAAGTATTGGGGCGAGTCCGGCGTGCCGGTGAGCCATGTCATCTGCTACACGGGGCTTGGCCTCGCCTTGTTCCTTTTCCTGATGTCGCGCCTGAAGGAAGGACTGTGGAACGTCAGCGGACCCCTGTTCCGCTATGGCCTGGTGTGTGCCGTCCTGATGAACGTGCCATTCGCCTGGTCGCTGACGCTGGCGCGGCATGTGCCGGCACCGGAACTGGCCATCGTCTTTTCCGTATCGCCCATCGTGAGCTTCATCGTGGGGGCGGCGACCGGGCGTGATCCCTTCACGGCGCGGCGCGTGCTCGCCATCGCCTTCGGCTTCGCGGCATCCACCATCCTGGTGCTGACCCGCGAGGGCATGGTGAGCGGACAGGTGTCGTGGTGGCTGGTGGCAGCCTTCATCAACCCGCTGCTCTGGGCCTCATACAACTGGTATGCCCAAACCAACTGGCCGAAGGAGGGGACAACCTTCTCGGTGGGGGCAGCGGAGTCGCTTCTCTCCGGCCTCCTGGCACTGCCCTTCGTGCTTGTCATGGCGCCGCCATGGGCCACCGGCTACTCGGGAACATCAGCGTGGTGGAGCCTGGTCTTCGCAACGGCCATGTGGCTGGCGGAGCGGATTTCCTTCTTCACCCTCATCCGGGAACGGGGCGCAAGCTACACCTCGCAAGCCGTCTATCTCTCAACCCCTGCCGCAGTGTTCATCGCCATGTATTTCTTCGGCGGCGCAGGTGACGTGTGGCTGTGGTTCTCGCTCGCGCTCCTGATGGTGGCGCTCTACCTCAACAACAGCGGGCAGCCCGTCAGGCGAGACGCCATACTGCAGTCTTCTTGATCTCCGCATCTTCAAGCTCGCGGGTCACCGGCACGGAGTAATGCGCAATGGCGCGTAGCCTGTCTTTCGGCAGGTAGCTGCGCCCCGGATCGCCGATCAGCACGTCCGTTCCGCGGGCCTGCGCCTTCTCGAGCCAGGCGTAACACCGGCCCGCAAGCCCTTGTTCATAAAACAAGTCTCCGACGAGGATGACATCCGCCTCAGGGGGCGGAGAGGAGAGAAGATCCTCCGCCGTCACCGCCAGGGTCTGGTCATTGCAGGCCGCATTGATGGCGATGGCCGCCACCGAGAAGGCGTCGATATCGGCTGCGAGGACGGATGCCGCTCCCGCCTTCATCGCCGCAATCCCCACCAGCCCCGAACCGGAAGCAAGATCGATCACGCGCTTGCCCCGCACCACCAGCGGCTCATCCAGAAGGTGGCGTGCCAGTGCCTGGCCGCCGGCCCATGCAAACGCCCAGAAGGGCGGCGGCAGGCCGATCTCGCCCAGCTCCTCCTCCGTCTTCTGCCAGATGGGCAGGGCTTCATGTGCGAGGTGGAGGCGAACCTCCGGCACCAGTGGCGGCGAGAGGATTTCCGTATTGGCGCGAACGAAGTGCGCGCGGTCCTCCGGCGTCATGTCGCCATCCGGGCGGGGTCGAGGCCGGCCATGGTGCAGATGTGGCGGAACTCCTCCGGGGTGACCGGCTGCACCGAAAGGCGCGAGTTGTTGACCAGCACCATCCTGGCAAGCGGCTTTTCGAGCTTGATCTCATCCAGCGTCACGGGCTTCGCCGCGGCTGCAACGGCGCGTACGTCAACGCATTCCCACGCCGGAACATCAGCCGTCGAATCCGGATGGACCTCCCGGCAGACCTCAACCACGCCCACCACCGCCTTGCCGATGTTGGAGTGATAGAAGAAGCCGCGCTCGCCCAGCTTCATGGCCCGCATGTTGTTGCGGGCCTGATAGTTGCGCACGCCGGTCCATTCCTCGCCGGCTGCACCCTTCTTCACAAGGTCGTCGAAAGAGAAGACATCCGGCTCCGACTTGAAAAGCCAGAAGGCCATCACTTCGCCTCCGGGTTCTTGATGAGCCATTTCCACGGACGGATATCGACGGAGGCGAAGAGGCCCGCCTGCGCGTAAGGGTCTGCGGCGGCGATGCTCCTGGCTTCGGCCAGATCCTTCGCCTCGATGATGACGAGGCTGCCATTGGGATTGCCCGCATCGTCGAGGAAGGGGCCGGCGCCCTTCACGGCCACCTTCTCAAGATAGGCGAGGTGGGCGGGCCGCGTGGCCATGCGCAGGTCGAGGCTTCCCGGCTTGTCGGTGCAGATGATGACAAAGAGCATGTTCTTCTCCAGCTTCAGGTTTCGGACTTGAGGGGTCGCGCCAGCAGGCGGTTGATTTCGTCTTCAGGTGACGAGCCTTGGTCAAGGATGGCATGAACCGCTGCGACGATGGGCATGTCGATGCCGTGACGGCGGGCGAGATCGACAGCCACCTGCGCGGTGTATGCACCTTCGACCGTTCCCGTGGTGGCGCTGACTGCCGCCGCTGCCGTTGCGCCCCTGCCGATCCGGTAGCCCGCGGAATAGTTGCGCGACTGGGGCGAGGTCGAGGTGAGGAGCAGGTCGCCCAGTCCTGAAAGGCCCATCAGCGTGTCGGGCCTTGCGCCAAGGGCGCGCCCGAAGCGCGAGAGTTCGGCAAAGCTCCGCGTGACGAGGGCGGCGCGGGCGCTGTCACCGAGGTTGCGGCCATCGGAAATGCCACAGGCAATCGCGAGCACGTTCTTCATGGCGCCCCCGATGGCGACGCCCGTGATGTCGTCCGAGCCATAGATGCGGAAGTGCGGACGGCTAAGGTCTCTTGCCCATGCGTTCGCCTGTGCCAGGTCGGGCGCCGCCATGGTGACGGCTGTGGGCTTTCCCGCCAGGACATCGGCGGCAAAACTGGGGCCGGAGAGCATGAGGGCGGGATGTCCCGGCGCGACGGCCCTCACCACCTCGTGCATGAAGGCGCCGCTGCCACGCTCTATTCCCTTGGCGGAAATGATGACGGCTGCCAATTTCGGAAGCGGGACGGCCTCCAGCACCTGACGCACCGCCTGGGCCGGAACGGCGACAATGACCGCTTCCGCATCAGTGGCAAGCCGCGCGTCCGGAGCCTTCCTGCTCCACACCGCAACATCGTGGCCCGCATCGCGCGCCACCTGGGCCAGCGCCAGGCCCCACGCGCCGCCACCCAGAACCCTGATCCTCCGCTTCATGCCTTTGCTCCGAGGCGCCCCCTGCCGACGGCCGGGGGAGATACGGTATCGAGCGGCCAGCGGGCACGGGCGGCAACGTCAAGCCCGTCACTGAAGCCCAGTGCAAGACGCTCGGCTCCCGCCCAGGCGATCATGGCGGCATTATCCGTACACAGATGAAATGGCGGCACCATCAGGCTGAATCCCTGTGCCGCCGCGACCTCGGTGAAGGTGGCTCGCAGCCTGGCATTGGCCGCCACGCCGCCCGCCACCACGAAAGCCGGCGTCGCGGCTTCGGGGCACGCCTCGCGGAACATCGCCATGGCGCGGCGGGTGCGGTCGGCCAGTGTTTCGCTCACCGCCCGCTCGAAGGAGGCGCAGATATCGGCCCGGACCTGATCGGTGACGGCGTCCTGCGCCTGAACGATTTCGCGCACTGCGGTTTTCAGGCCGGAGAATGAGAAGTCGCATCCGGCCCGGCCCTTCAGGGGGCGGGGAAGGTCGAAGCGGGTGTTGTCGCCGGATTTGGCGAGTGCCTCGACCTGCGGCCCGCCGGGATAGCCAAGGCCGAGGAGTTTGGCCGTCTTGTCGAAAGCCTCGCCTAGCGCATCGTCAATGGTGGTGCCAAGGCGGGTGTAGTCGCCCACGCCCTTCACGAGCTGGAACTGGGTGTGCCCGCCGGAGATGAGCAGCAGCAGGTAGGGGAAGGGGCAGGGGCCCAAGAGGCGCGGGGTGAGGGCATGGCCTTCGAGATGATTGACGGCAATGAAGGGAAGGTTCTGGGCCAGCGCAAAGCCCTTGCCGAAGGTATGGCCCACCAGCAGCCCGCCCATGAGTCCGGGGCCGGCGGTTGCCGCGACAGCCGAAAGATCAGCGGCTTGCAGCCCGGCCTCGTCCAGCGCCTGCCGCGCCAGCGCCCCCAGGTGGCGGATATGGGCACGGGCGGCAACTTCCGGCACCACCCCGCCATAGGGCGCGTGATCCTTCACCTGCGAAAGCACGACATTGCTCAGGATGGCACCCCGGCCATCGGCCTCGCGGCGCACCACCGCTGCGGCGGTCTCGTCGCAGGACGTTTCAAGGCCAAGAATGAGGGTTGGGGCTGCGGCCATGAGTCCGGCTGGCTTGTGAACAGGGAAATGAAATAGGGATTGCCGCTGTAGCATCCGGAACTTAGACTTTGCAAATGACCAAAATACGTATCGGCACCCGCGGTTCACCCCTTGCCCTCGCCCAGGCCCACGAAACCAGGGAACGTCTTGTGAAGGCCCATGGCCTCTCCCCTGATGATTTCGAGATCACCGTCATCACCACCACCGGCGACCGCATCCGCGACCGGCCCCTGTCCGAGATCGGCGGCAAGGGCCTGTTCACGAAAGAAATCGAAGAGGCCCTGTTTGCCAAGACGATCGACCTTGCGGTTCATTCCATGAAGGACATGCCCGCCGTGCTTCCGGCAGGGCTGGCCTTTGCCGCCACGCTTCCCCGCGAAGATGCCCGCGACGCGCTGATCAGCCTCACGGCAACATCCCTCAAGGGCATGAAGCAAGGCGCGGTTCTGGGATCTTCCTCGGTGCGACGTTCGGCACAGGCCCTTCGCCTCCGCCCCGACCTTCAGGTGGTGCAGTTCCGCGGCAATGTGGAAACGCGCCTGCGCAAGCTTGCCGATGGTGTTGCCGACGCCAGCTTTCTCGCCGTTGCGGGTTTGCGCCGCCTGGGGTTGACGCAGCACATCGCCGCCGTCATCCCCATGGAGGAGATGCTGCCTGCCATTGCCCAGGGGGCAATCGGCATCGAGATCCGCGACGGTGACGAGAAGATCGCAAGGCTGCTTGCGCCCATCAACCATGCAGAGTCGGCTACGGCCATGGCCTGTGAACGCGCCTTCCTCGCCGCCCTCGACGGGTCGTGCCGCACGCCCATTGCCGGTCATGCGCGGCTGGTTGACGGCCGCCTGCATTTCCGTGGCGAGACACTCACGCTCGACGGCAAGAAGGTCTTTGCAGCGGAACGCAGCGGCGCGCCCTCCGACGCTGCCCGCATGGGCGCCGACGCAGCCGCCGAAGTGAAGGCGAACGGCGGCAGCCTGATCGTTGGCGCCATCTGATCCGATGCGTCTCATCCTCACGCGGCCGGAGAAGGACGCAAGGCCGCTTGCGGAAAAATTGCAGGCGCTGGGCCATGAGGCCATCATCTTGCCGCTGCTTGAAATCGTGCCGCGCAGGGGTGTGGTGATTCCTGCCGCGCAGTATCAGGCCGTCTGCATCACCAGTGCCAATGGCCTTGCGAATGCGTCCTTGCTGGATGGTTTGAAGCACACCCGGCTCCTGTGCGTCGGACCGCAATCGGCGGCTGCGGCACGGGCGGCAGGGTTCACCGACGTGACGGCGGCGGGTGGTGATGTGGCCGGCCTCACCGCCTTCATTGCCGGTCATCTCAAGCCATCCGACGGGCCGCTGCTCTATCTTTCGGGCGCTGCCACATCGGGCGATCTTGAGGGACGGTTGCAGCGAGAGGGATTTCCTGTCACGCGGGTGATCAGCTATGACGCCGTTTCGACAACGCCGCAGGATCTTGCCCATGCCGTAACCACAGCGAGTGCGGTTCTGCTGTACTCGCCGCGCACCGCCAGGCTGTGGGTGGAGCAGATTGAAAGATCCTCACTCGCACATCATATGCTTGGCATGACCCATCTTTGCCTGTCGCAAGCCGTTGCCGCGGTGCTTCCCGACGCCTGGCCGCGCCGGGTTGCGGCGGTGCCGGAAGAAGCCGCGATGCTTGCGGCGCTGGAAAGTCTTGAACCTTCGGGCGAACAGGAATAGCCCTAATCCCATGAGTAACGACGCTGACACATCACCAGTCAAGCCGACGGTGATCGACCTCGATCCCGACGATGTGAGAGACGATTCCGGCCCCCCCAGAACGGAGTCCGGAACACCCAATCCGCCGGAGGAACCGCCACCGCCGCCGCCTGCGCGTGAGAGCCGCACCTCCTATCGCAGCGCCGCGTTTGTCGCGGCCCTCGCAATCGGCGCCATTGCGGGAGGCTGGGCCTATCGCGACCTGATCTCATCCTATTTCCCCAGCGACAATGTGAAGGCGCTCTCCGACCGCGTGGACATTCTCGGCAAGGGCCACGAGGAATTCGCCACCAGGATGCAGGGCCTCGAACGGCTGACGGCGCAACTCACCACCGACGTGAATGAGCTTGAGGCATCGGCAACCGCGACGTCCGTCACCTCCAAGACACTCACCGACGATCTCGCCGCGACACGGCAGAGCCTCGCGGCACTTCAATCCGCACTCGATGAAACGAAGACGGCAGTGGCCGCCATCGGTTCGCAGGCACCGGCGTCCGGCAGCGGCAGCATGGCACCGGCCAATCTCCCCGCCGATGTTGCGGCACGGCTTGCGGCACTGGAGCAGGATGTTGCCGCGCTGAAGGCGCAGAAGACGGGCAACGTTGACAGGGCGGCGCTCACGCAAACGATTTCCGATCTCAAGGCCAAGATCGAAGCGGGCACGTCCTTCGCGGACGAGAGTGATCGCATCGTGCGGTTGCTCCCGGCGGCGGGCGGGCTTGACGTGATCTCGGCCCATGCCGCCACGGGCCTTCCCAACGCCAGGGGCCTGGCCACCGAGCTTTCTGCCCTGAAGCCGGAGCTGCCCACGCCGGAGGTGCAGATCGTTCCTTCCGAACCCGGCATCTGGGACCGCATCGGCGAGATGCTGTCTTCCGTCATCACCATCCGTGATCTCGATGCGGTGAACTGGCAGCAGGTGGCCGAGAAGGCCATTGCCTTCGCGGATGCGGGGGACCTTCCCCAGGCCATTGCCGCCATCGATGAACAGGAGGCCACCATTCCGCCCAGGCTCCAGCAATGGCGCGACAGGGCGGCCCAACGCCTCGCCCTTGAAACGGCACTCGCATCCGTCGCCGCTGCGGCGGACCGGGTGCAGAATGCAGGCCCCTGACCATGATCAGGATGCTCTGGCGCTTTGCCCTGCTTGTGGCCGCGGCCTGGTTCTTCTCCTGGCTGGCGGGCAGGCCGGGCACGCTGACCGTGACGTGGCTGGGACGCCAGTACGAAATGAAACTTTTCGTGGCGGTGGCCATTGCCATTGCGCTCATCATTTCGCTGTCGTTCCTCTGGTCGATGCTCCGCCGCATCTGGCGCAGCCCCGCCGCCGCGCGGGAGTTCTGGCGTTTCCGCAAGCATCGCAAGGCGTATGAATCCCTCTCGAAGGGCATCGTTGCGGCGGGGGCGGGTGATGCCCAGGGCGCTTCGCGTCATGCAGCCATTGCCGCCAATGTCCTGTCGGATGAGCCGCTGGTGAATGTGCTTGCCGCCCAGGCCGCCCAGCTCAAGGGCGACCGCGAAAGCGTGAAACGCATCTTTGAAGCGATGGCGAAAGACCCCGATACCGAGCTGATGGGGTTGCGCGGGCTTTTCAATGAGGCGCGGCAGTCCGGCGATCTCGTCGCCGCCCTCCATCATGCCGAGAAGGCGCTGTCCCGCAATGCCCGCCTGCCGTGGGCCTCGACCGCCGTGTTGCAGGTGCAGGCGGCCCGGAAGCTCTGGCTTCCTGCGGCCCATACCCTCGACATGCAGGGCCGTTCCGGCATGTTGAGCCGGGCTGAGGCGGCTAAGAAGCGCGCGGCGCTCATCACCGCCGAGGCGATTGCGGTGGAAGATGAAAACCGCAACCGCGCCCTCGACCTGGCCAGCGAGGCCCTGCGCCTTGATCCCGCCCTTGTGCCTGCGGCCTCGGTTGCCGCCCGCTGCCACATCGCCGGTGGCAATGCGCGAAAGGCACAGAAACTGCTGCGCAACACCTGGGCGCTGGCGCCCCATCCCGATCTGGCCGAACTCATGGCCCGCTCGGTCAGCGGCGACGGACCTGAGGCGCGTTATGAACGGGTGCGCGATCTGGTGGGGTCCACGCCGGACACGCTGGAGGGCGCCTGTGCGCTGGCGAAATCGGCGCTTGCTGCCCGCCGCCTCGACGTGGCGCGATCGGCACTGGCGCCCCATATCGGAGACCGGCCGCAGGCGCGTGTCTGTGCCCTCATGGGCGAAATCGAGGATGCGGAAGGCGACAAGGGCAAGGCCCGGGAGTGGTTTGCCCGCGCCATTCACGCGCCGCGTGATCCCATGTGGGTTTCCGATGGCGTGGCAAGCCCGCGCTGGACGCCGCTTTCGCCGGTGACGGGCGAGATCGTGCCGTCCGAGTGGAAGGTGCCCTTCGACATGCTGCCTGTGGCAGAGCCGGAAGCCGACCTTTCCGGGGAGGCAGGGAACCTGCCCCAGATCACCATCAGACCGGCGGAAAACAAGCAGGTTTCAGAGCCGGCCAAGGCCCTTCCCTTTGATCGCCCGCCCGATGATCCGGGTGTGGAGACAGACAGGATTGATGGTTGAAATCTTAACCGAAACGGTCTATCCCCCGCCCGTCCAGAACAGCGGCCAGATGCCGCCGGGCCGCTTTAGCTCAGTCGGTAGAGCACATCATTCGTAATGATGGGGTCGCGTGTTCGAGTCACGCAAGCGGCACCATTTTTCTCCTGTCGCAGGAAGCAGTTAGAATTCGTTGTGGCTATCGTGAACCGAACTCAGTGGAACGCATCAGACCTCAATTTTCCGAATTGCTTGATCAACCATCCGTTCAAACTTCAACACCTGTCGAACGATCTTCTTTGATCCGAAAGCGTCTGCTGCCCTACGCGCATACTTCGAGAAATTTCGCGCGCCAACTGGCTGGAACCGCTTCCGCAACTTCTTTGTAAAAACCTTCGTTGCCCTACCTGAAGCAATCGCCTTGTCACCTGCCCGTTTTGCTGCCCTTATACCGCGCTTTGCCTTGCGCCATTGTCGGGCCAGTGATGAAGGCCGAATAGTGGCACCGGCTTGTGAAGCGTTGAATCCGAGATACTGAAACGCATCCTCTCTGCCAGCCTCAAACAAGGCACGTTCAGTTTTTTCGTCTTTGATTTCGAGTTTATGCGCAGCCACCGCCGCCTCAAGGGCGCTTCCAAGTTCGGCTTCTGCATCCGGTTTGCAAATGATCAAAATGTCATCTGAGTAGCGCTGGTACAGCCCACCGAATTTCTTGGTAGCTTCAAGCATAAGGCGATCAACTTCCATCATGTAAAGATTTGATAGAGCGCTGCTAATCGGCGTGCCTTGTGGGATTCCAAGCTTCTTGTTGTTTTGGTGGATCGCAATGCCCGCCTTGTGCAGTTCAGCTATCGTTGCAACAGGTTCGTGCGACCTGATTTTCATCCGCTCTGCAAACACTGTGTTCGCTTCCAAGGCAGATCGCTTAACTCTGCTGAACTTAGTTACATAACGGAAGACGGCGTACCAATCGACGGGCAGTTCAGAAACACCCAACAATTGCTTCAGGCGGTTCTTCAGAATTTTATGATCGAGATTGTCAAAGAAACCTGTGATGTCAAAGCAAAGCACAACACACGGCATGTTGTCCGTGGCATAGCGATAGGCGTCGGCAGAGAAGTGATAGTTTGCGCGCCCAAGTTTCCGATAGGCTATGACTGTCTTCTCGAGTCCGGTCTGGACATAGTGCTTGTCCAACAACTCGCCCAATTCGAATGCGTACTTCGCCAGGATGCAGGAGTCCCGATGTGACGCGAACATGATGTCACGCGGCTTTGTGACAGTTTCACCCTTCAAACGTGTCTTCCCGTCACTTGCCGTTTTGGGCTTGTACCGCTTCACGGTCTTTACATAGTGTATGAGAGGAAGCCATGAGTGCTTCGCAACAACTGTTGGATCGCAAATCTTATGCGCGTAGGCTTCCCCTACAGCGGCGTCAAAATGGCGATACCCCCGCTTCTTGAACCATGGATAGCTCAAGGTCCCTCCTAGTTGCAGAGTCTGGTGGGCTAGCATGAACCCTACACCTTGGCTTTCGCCAAACGCCCACCAGACGCACGCGCTTCAATCCACTGTCTCTCTCCCGTTGTGCAAAACAGGACTTTGTCAATGCGGGTTTCCATAAACGAGAAGCAATATATGATAGTCTTAACCATCGTCTTGTGCATTCGCGTCGCCTACGCAGCAATGACCTTCGTCATCCGCCATGCGGCGATCATCGAACCACTTGACAGTTCAAACAACCATGCCGACTGGCCAATTCCAGCGGCGCGATCGATTTGGGAACTTGTTGCACCAATTTCAAGTGGCGGTGGACTGCTGGTGCACCTGATAAGGTGTGAAAGAATATACGGAGCAGTGTGGCGCCAGTATGAAAATGGCATGCTGGAGTAAGACCACCTCCGAACTTGTTGCGACCGCTCTGCTTGTTATGCGGCCATGCATCGGCAGCAGCCTGGCAGGTGGGGCCGGCAGCAGAAGCGGAAAACTTCCCGGGTTTAACTGTTTGATAGATTTTGCCGGTATTGTCGCAATAATACACCTTTTGATTGCAGTCACTAAAGTACATGAAAACAAGACTGGAAACACTGCACCTGGCTCTCGGCCTCTTGCAGGAAGCCATGCGGCACGCCTCCCTCGGTCGCGAGGAGACTGCGACGAAATCAGCGAGAATGGTGGCACTCCTGATGATGGAACTGGCCCATCAGCCCCAGTTGAAACCCACCTTGGACGACACTGCCCTGACAAGCCTGAACCAGCTCGGCGAGGTCATGAAACTCCTCTGGGAAGCCCAGCTGGAAGGCATCTACGGGCGTCGCGACAGGATCGCGCCGCTCGCCAAGACGGCCGCAGAACGGCTGCATTGCCTCTCGCTCGCCCTTCCCGCTGAAAATGATGACAGTTTCGCCGGCCTGAAGCCGCTGTCCCTGCCCAATTGAGCAGACGCTTGCCGGTGCTCCGGCGCCGCCGAAGTCCACCACGATCGAGCCGCAGCGGATGGGAAGGCCGTCGCCATCAATCTCCTGCAAGGGACTGTCGGGCCCATCCGGGTTGGCGCCCTTGAGGCCGTCTTCATCGACATCCACGCCTTGGGACGCCAGGATGGAGAGGCTGGAAGTCCGGTTCATTCTTCAACTGGCTCTCACCCAGTTGCTTCTTCTCCGTGCCGCGATCACGTTGCGCTCACGCTCTGTCTTGCTTTCGGCGGCTGCGCCAGCCAGCGCTCCCTCCTCGAAAATCCTTCCGGCCTCGCGGGTGGCGAACCGGAACAACAGGTCGTCCGGCAGGAACGCTGAACACCCGCGTCATCCACCGCTGCTAGACAACCGCAGCGGGGCGACCGAGAACCGATGTGAGGGGCCGCCCGATCTGGTCGAGCAGCATGTCACTGTTCTGCTCTTCCGCGAGAGACATCTGCAACAGGCGGCTGACTTCCGGCATGCGGAGCTGGAAGGCGAGATTGCGCGCCGTGATGTAACTGGCAATCTCGTAGTGCTCCACCTTGTGGGCCGCAGCGATCAATTCGAGATCGGCAAGATAGGGATCCCTCTTCTTGCCGTCCGCCATGATCTCCTCGCCCTCTTCCAGAAGCCCCAGCATGCCCTTGCACGGCTTGAGGCGGGCGTTGCCCGCGTCCAGCAGGTTGAGAACCTCGTTGAGGCGTTCCACCTGCTCTTCGGTTTCGGCAAGATGCATCTCGAAAGCTTCGCGCAATTGCAGCGATTGCGCCGCGCGGGCCATCTTGGGAAGCGCGCGCACAAGCTGCTTTTCGGCATGGAGGAGGTCGCGCAGGTGCTCCACGAGGGCTTCGCGGATTGCCTCTGCACTCGCGGGGATCGAGTTCTCGTAGATGATGTCGCCTGCCACTTCGCCATCGGCGGCGGTTTCCGCGCTTTCCGTGTGCACGGCGTTGCCGCTGCCGTTCTGCCTGAGCGCGGGAGATTCCACATATTCCCATTCGGCACCTTCGTTCCATGGCCCACGGGTGTCGATTTCTCCCATTTCGCCCGTGCCGGATGAATCATTGAAATACTGGTTCACCACCCCGGCGCTGGGCGCGATGCGCCCGATGGAGAATGCGGGTTTCTCCATGCTTTCAAGCGCAGCGGCAAAGGCTTTCATGTGGGTGATCTCGCGCGTCATCAGGAATTGCAGCGCGTCCTTTGTGCCAGCATCGTCGCAGAAGTTGATCAGCCGCTCGTAAACGATCTTGGCGCGGGCTTCCGCAGCGATGTTGCTGCGCAGGTCCACATCGAGTTCGCCGGTGATCTTGAGATAGTCGGCAGTCCAGGCATTGCCCATGGAATTGAACAGGTTCACGCCGCCGCCGCCTGCAATGGCAATGAGCGGGTCCGCCTCTGCCGCATCACGCATGTTCTTCATGGGAACGAGGTGCAGCCTTGCAAGCGTGCCGACCACTTCGAGATGGCTGAGTTCCTCGGTGCCGATATCCATCAGCAGATCCTTGCGGGCCGCATCATCGCAGTTGAGGCCCTGGATCGAATACTGCATGGCAGCAGCAAGCTCCCCGTTGGCACCGCCGAACTGCTCGAGCAGCATGTTTCCGAAACGGGGATCGGGCGCATCCACCCGCACGGTGTACATGAGTTTCTTGACGTGATGATACATGGCCTGTTCCTCCGGCGATGGAGACTCAAGCTTCAGGCGCATGAAAGGTTCCGGCGTTCAGCCCGCCTCCAGCCCGACCGATGGGGGAAGCGTTTGCCTGTGGGCATGGCCCGCCGACCGGCTGGAACGGGGCTGGACGGAAAGATCGATCACCTTGTCCAGAAGCACGTCCAGGTCAGCCTCGGTTGCAGGCTGCGGAAGGTGAAGCTGCACGGCGCTGCCATCTGGAAACCTGCATGTGATGCCGCGCGTCTTGCTCTTGCCGGGCCGCCCGGACTCGAGGCTCACGGCAACCCATGCCCTCTCCTTCTCCATGGTGCCCACAAGCCCGGATGTCTTGCGGGTGCGCAGGACGCGCAACCTTCTCCGGTCGCAGCAACCTGCCAGCCGGGTGACGAGGCGCGAGCCTCCGCTGAGGATCAGCGGCCGTGCCGCAGGATGTATCCCGGCCCCCTGGTGCCACCATCCCGCACCATCCAGAACCGGATGATCGAAACGCCCGTGCCGCACCAGGGCGGATATGGCGGTGGCAACAATGGTGGGCGTCGGCGGCTTGCTCCGCGAATCGAAAGCGCCACATTCGTAATGGCCGTCGCGCCGCGTCATCAGCGAGTTCCAGTCGCATGCGCCGAACAGCGACCAGGATGTCACGGCCCGCACGTCGGCACCCGCAGCGCGAGCCGCCGTCGCGCCCTTCCAGCCATCCATCAACCAGCGCAGATGCTCGTCGCGCGAGCAACCGTTGTGCATTTCGGTCACGGCTACGGGTATCCGGTAACGCTGCCACACCTCCAGCAGCCGTTGGGTCAGGCCGGAACGGTCTTGCGGAACAGCGGAGCGCACGGCTGCAATGTCCACGTAGCTCTGCCTGCCATTGCCCCCCACAGGTTCGTTGGGGTGAAGCACAAGCCGATGATCGAGAACGCGGTCGCTGGTGAGATAGTAGTCCAGCCCCACGATGTCAGGTGGACAGGGCGCGGCAACGAGTTCGGCAAGGTGCTGCCCGGAAACACCGGCGTCGCGAAGCCGCGCATGCAAGGGATGCCGGTCCGACACGCGACCTGTCAGCAGATCAAGGGAAAGCCAACGTCGTTCATTCTCGTAGTCCGCCTGCGGCTGCACCTCCGGCGTGGCAAAGATGCGGCCCAGATCCTCGGTCTGCACCAGCTGCGCATCGGGGTGCAGCCTGCGGATCGCCTGCATCGCAAGGGCGATGCCGCGGCATTCATTGACGGTGATCCGGAAGCACGTTGCCTCATCGCGCCCATGCGGATGCCAGTGACCGTAAAGCCCGCAGAAGCGCGCGGTCGTGAAGGGCTCGTTCACCGGCGTGAACCGGGTGATCCATGGATACCGCTCGGCAACCCGTGCGGCGAAACCCGCCAGCTTCTCCGGAAAGTCCGGATCGAGAAGGTCGGTCCATTTCGGTCCTGACCCGTGATGAAGCAGCGTCGCCACAGGTTCAATGCCGGCCTTCCGCAACAATGCCAGGCGCCGATCCGTCCAGCGCCAGTCGAGTGCACCCGGTCGCGGCTCGATCATCTCCCAGAGGACGGGATAACGCACCGTCCTGAGGCCGAGGGCTGCCAGCAGTCCAATATCAGCCGTGCGGTGCAGGTGTCCGGTGTCGCGCAACTGATTGCGCGTTGACCGGCCCACCCTGACCACACTGCATTCGATGCCGCCCCACATCTGCAAGGGCGACATTACTCCGCGGCCTCCGTCTGGACCGCTTTCGCCTTGCTGCGTCGGGCCGGCATGGAGTCCTGTATCCGACGGAAGGTTGCGAGGGCCTGACCCACCACCTGATCCATGTTGTAGTAGCGGTAGGTGGCCAGACGGCCCACAAACCAGACATTCGGCGTGGCCGCGGCCAGTGCTTCATAACGCTTGTACAGCGCCTCGTTTTCGGCGCGCGGCACGGGATAGTAGGGATCGCCCACGTCGCTGGGATATTCGAACGATATGCTGGTCCGGTTTGCCGTCTGGCCGGTCAGGTGCTTGTATTCGGTGATGCGGGTGAAGTCCTCCGTCTGCGGATAATTCACCACCGCCACAGGCTGAAACCATGGCTGGTCGAGTGTCTTGTGCTCAAATCGCAGGGAGCGATAGGGCAGCTTGCCGAGGCGGAATTCAAAGTACTCGTCGATCGGGCCGGTATAGATCAGGTGTTCGTAATGAACCCGCTCGCGGATGTCGCGGAAGTCCGCTTGCAGCATCACGTTGATCTTCGGGTGTGCCAGCATCCGCTCGAACATCCGGGTGTAGCCCTGCAAGGGCATGGCCTGGAACGTATCCGTGAAGTAACGGTCATCGCGGTTCGTGCGGGTCGGCACGCGGGCGGTCACCGACTTGTTCAGGCCGGAAGGATCGATGCCCCATTGCTTGCGGGTGTAGCCACGGAAGAACTTCTCGTACAATTCGCGCCCGATGGTGCTGACCACGACATCTTCCGAGGTCTTCACCTCCGCAACGGGCTCGCGCCGATCACGGAAGAACTGCTCAAGCTGCTCCGAGGTGAGGTTGAGATTGTAGAGCTTGTTGATGGTGTCGAGATTGATGGGGATGGGCAGCAGCATGCCATCGACGCGCGAGAGCACGCGGTGCTCATAGGGGCGCCATTTGGTGAAGCGTGAAAGATACTCCACGATCTGCGCCGAGTTCGTGTGGAAGATATGCGGCCCGTAGCGATGGATGAGGATCCCGCTGTCGTCGTGGCAGTCATAGGCATTGCCGCCGATGTGATTGCGCCGGTCCACGAGCAGGACGGATTCACCCCGTTCGGACGCAATGCGCTCGGCCAGAACGCTGCCTGCAAAGCCCGCCCCAACGATGAGCCAGTCGTACTTGTTGCGCGAGCGCCGGGGTGGTGCGGAGACGATCCGCTCGGCGGTCAGCTTCTTTTTCAGGTACTTCGACATGTCATCCCACGTCTGGTCCCACGACATTGTGGCGAGAAAGGCATCCGCCGCCTGCCACAGCCCGCTGCGCGGGGCCCGGAGGGCCTCACGCAACTGGCCGACACTATCATCCCTGTCGGCAATGCGCACAAGGCCGCGATTTCCGTAGGTGCGCACGACATCCACGATCGCGGTCGAAACGACGGGCAGGCCCGCTGCAAGGAATTCCGGCGTCTTTGTCGGGCTGATGAAGCGCGTTGCATCGTTGAGCGCGAAGGGCATCCAGCCCACATCCCAGTGACGGAGGTAGTCGGGCAAATCGGCATAGGGCTTCGACCCCAGCCAGTGGATGTTCGGCAGCCGTGGCAGGCTCTCAGGATCGATCTTCACGACGGGGCCGATCATCACGAACTGGACATCGGGCATCTTGCCCGCCACCTCGGCCAGCAGTTCCGCATCGAGACGTTCGTCGATCACGCCGAAGTAACCGACGCGGGGGTGTGGTATCTGCCGCTGGTCTTCTGGATCATCTCCCGGCAGCCGCGCCTTGCCGAAATGAGCAGCATCGATGCTGCTCGGGAAGGGATGGATCGAGGTGTGCAGGCGGCGCTTGGATTCATAGATGCTGAGGCCACCGGTGAATACCGTGTCTGCCCGCAACATGAGCAGGCGCTCCATCTGTGCCATGACCCGTGGCGCGTTCCTGAAGGCCGACAGTTCATCCATGCAGTCATAGATGCAGATGTCGCTGTCGAGGTGATCGGTGAAGGACAGTGCCATGGGCGTGTAGTACCAAAGCACAAGCTCGTCATACCGCCGCGATGCAAGCGTGCGGTCGACGAGGCGGCGCAGCATGGCATTCACTTGCGCCGTGCTTGATCCCTCCGGCAGGACGGGCGTCAGGACCTGTATCGATGGTGCGGGATTACTGGTGCGGATGGAGGCATGGCGTGTCTTTTCGAAGATGGGCTCCTCGAAGAAGATCACCTCATGGGTTCGTGCGGCACGGGTCAGGAGATGATGCGGCCTCTGGAAGACGAAGTTCCACCGCAGGTGCGACAGGCAGAGCAACAGTTTCTCGTGTTTCTTCCGCGACGCCGGAACTTCGTTCGCGAGGCTGGGAGAAACCGGATGGGTTGAACTGTTCAGCATGAAGGAAACGTCCTCTCCAAGAGTTGTGGCGCCGGGCGGCTCTTCGTGCTCGCTCCTGAGAAGCCCGGCCATCGTGAAATGACCGGGCTTCGGAAAGAGCCTTGAAGCACGCCAGAGCATGCGCGTTGGATAGGAAACGCCGTGGGGATTACATCGTTCCGCTCACGCTACCGTACAGTGTTGGGCCTGCGCGGGATCAGGCCGCGCTTGCCACCGGTTGCGGCGTCGGAGAGAATGAGGGCTGGCCCAGATTGAATTTCGCGATGCCATAGCGCCACAGGTTGTTGGTGTCGCATTTCCGGCTCTGGTAGAACAGCGTCACTTCCTCGCCCGTGACCAGAGCGGTTGAGTGCCCGTTCTCGCCCGCCTCTCCCGGATCGAGGACGGGGCCGAGCGAGCGATAGGGGCCTTCCGGACGATCGGCGATGGCAAAGAAAACGCGCTGGCGATTTCCGCGCGCGCCTTCAGGCAGGAAGCATGTGGCATTGAGCATGATGCGGCCATCGGGCAACTCGATGAGCTGGGCACCCTCGATCCCCCATTCATAGTCGGGGTGCTCGCGTGCATTGTGGTGGGGCACGTCGGCATGATCCAGGATCTTGCCGAGCCGCTTCCAGGGTCCGAACCAGGAATCCGACAGGCTCCGCGCGAGGTAGATGTCGGGTTGAGGCACCTTCAGGAAGGGCGGCATGGCGGAGTAGACGAGGTAGCGGCGTCCACCGATGATTGCCGGATGGGGATCGTAGATGCCATCTTCCTCGGTGCCGGGAATGGAAACCAGGGCAGGCTGTTGCACCTCCCACTCGAAACCGTCACGGGATATGGCGTGTTCGCAACGTCCGCCGGGCTTCATGAACTCGGTCTGCACGAACATATGGAAGACGCCGTCCTCGAAAATCACGCCGGGTGCAGCAACGCCGCTGCCCTGTATGGAGAGCCTGACAGGATCCTGTTCCGTCCACGGACCATAGAGATCAGGAGCGGTTGCATGGAGAATGCACCACGTCTCGGTCCTGACATTTCCGCTCGATCCGAACACATGCCACATCTCGCCATCGAAGACGGGGCAAGGGTCTTTCAGGTCCTCCGTGTGCTTCGGCTGGAACAGGGGAAAATGGTTGGCACTGAAGAGAAGTGACATGATGATGTTCGCATGCGTGGGAGGTTGCGCCGATGGCTGCCAATTAGGTAGGACAGCGGGGATTCGCCAATGTTTTCGTGCAAGACCGGAGGGAAACGAGCGTGTGCTTTCGCCACAGCCTTGCACAGGTTGAAGACGTGGCTGCGATCTCCTCCTCAAACTGAATTCCGGCAGCGCAACTTCAATCCTGCCGCGAGGTGCACACGTTCGGAAACTGCACGCGCGTCAGTTCCGGCCTGAACCTTTGGCTGCACGGGGCATTGCACATGAATGTCCATGCTCACCGACGGCGGCCCTTCACGATTCCGGATATTCCGTGGCGCGTGTTGTGCGCGATGCCCACATGCACCCACGCAGGATGCATCGTGCACTGGAACAGTTTCGAGAAGTGCTGGGATTGCCCTTGCCATGGCTCACAATTCGCACCAGACGGCGAAGTACTGAACGGTCCTGCCGTCACACCCCTGCAACGCATGTCGGGCTAGCCTGTCGGGCGTCTCCCGTCTGCCTGTCCCGTCAGCCTGTCTGGTCCGCCTGTCCCGCCGCGCAAGCTGTCATGAAACAGAAACACGGCGTAGCAATAAGGGCCTCATGCCGATCTTCCGGGTGCAAGACAAGAACGTCCTCTATATTCACGTGCCGAAAACCGGTGGCACGTCGGTTGAGGCCGTCATGGGCCATCTGGCACCATTGGGCATGCACAACAAGGGCAAGTACCTCGTTCGGCCGGCACGCTGGTGTCCCCTTGCACGGTCGGTGCCCTTTCAGCATTTCCATCGGGCGTGGCTGGAGGAAATCTTCGCCCCCGGCTTCATCGACTACGCGTTCATGATGGTGCGGGATCCGGTCGAGCGCATGAAATCCGAGTACCGTCACGCGCGCGCCAGGAACAGGACCATTGCGCGCCTGTCCTTCGACAACTGGCTTGCGCTCTCCCTGAACCTCGCCAGGGTCTCGCCGCACTACAGCAACAACCACTTCATGCCTCAGGCATCATTCGAATGCCTCAATGCCGATGTGTTCAGGTTTGAGGACGGATTGATGAAAGCCCTGCGGCGGGTCTCCGACCGGATCGGAATCGGATGCCCGAACGACATTCCCCACGAACGGCGTGGCGGCGATATGGACATTTCGGTCTCCAGACGGTCCCGCGAGCTGGTGCGGAGCTTCTTCGCGCCTGACTACGAACGTTATGGCTACGCCTGATGCGAACGCTGGCCCCGCCGCGTCCGGCCTATTGATCCGGCGTGTTGGGCGCGATGGAGGAGCCGCTTTCAATTGCATCGGACGGGTGCAGGACCACGACATCTCCTTCTGACAATCCGGAGCGGACCTCTGCGTACTCATCATTGCGCCGCCCCAGAACCACGTCCTGCCGCTTTGCCGTTCCGTTGTCATCGCGATAGACCGACCAGGCATCGCCCTGCCGGAACAGGGCCGCGACCGGAACCGCGACAAGGTTCTCGCCCCGCCAGACCGTGATGTTGACAATGACACGAAAACCATCGCCCAACCCCGGCGGGGGCTGCGGTTCCGCAAGATCGAGGATGACCGGAACCCGCTGCTCCTCAATCCCCAGCGCCGATGTCTTGGTGATGGCCGAGGGTTCAATGCGGCGTACCTTGGCCGTGAGCGGAGCGCCGCCCCAGTTTTCAATCAGGGCTTCCGCTCCGGGGCGGATTTCGGCGACATCGCGGGAGAGGAAGTCGGCGGTGATCTCGATGTCGGCAGGATTGCCGATCGTGAGGAGGGGCGTGCCAGCCTGGACCACCTGCTCGCTTTCCGCCAGGACGCGCAGGATGCGCCCGCTGACCGGAGACTTGATATCGGTGCAACAGGTCTCGTCACTGACCGCCGCTTCGATGAGGGCAGCCTCCGCCCGTTCGAGTTCGCGCTCCCGCACGCTGAGGGAAGCCTTGGCGCTGTCGAGATTGGCGCTGCCTGTATCGACGGCGAGCCGTGCCTTGTCGCGCGCACTCTCCGAGATCGTGCCCCGGCTTGCCAGCCGCTCAGCGCGGGAAAGCTCGGTGCGGAGGTAGGCGAGTTGCGCCTCTGCCTGCTTTACCTCTGCTGCGGCGAGATCAACGCCCGCCCTCGCGGATGCGGCGGTCGCTTCGGCGGCGCGGCGCAGGCGCACATCAAGCAGGCCGGGGGCCACGGGGCGGATGGAGACAATGGCCTCGCCCTTGCCGATGGCGTCACCGGCATGACGGTCGATGCGCAGGGTTTGCCCGGCAATGGGAGAGGACACCGTATAGACCTCACGGATGCGGGCCTTGCCCTCTTCCGCAATGGTCACGGTGATGTCCCGCCTGGCGATCTTCGTCGCTTCCACCGCAATCGGCCTTGGCCACAGCGCCCAGGCGAGTGCTGCGACAGTGGAGACTGCGATCAGTATGGTGACAATCCGGCGAAGCATGTCATTCCCTCGTCTTCAATACTTCTATCATGTCCAGCCGGTCGATGCGCCTGCGGACGATGAGGCCCGACACCGCTGCCGCCGCAAAGACGATCAGGCTTGCCCAGGCATATACATTGCGGTTCACCACCAGCGGCACGCGGTACAGCTCGGTCTTGAATCCCTCGGTCATGACATAGGCAAAGGTGTAGCCGATGCCCCAGCCCAGCGGCTGCGCCATCAGGACAACGATTGCCAGCTCGCCCAGCAGGAGGCTGGAAATCTCCGCCTTGGTGAAACCGAGGACACGGAGGCTCGCCATCTCGCGTCCCTGTTCGGAAAGCGAGATGCGGGCGAAGTTATAGACAACGCCGAAGGCGATGATTGCGGCGAGTGCGGCATAGACGCTGATCATGATGGTGACGTTCTGGGCCAGCGTCTCCCGGAATTTCTGCAAGGCGATGTATTGCAGCGATATGAAGCCGGCAGCGGGTGTCTCCTTCAGCGTGGCGAAAAGCCCGTCCCGCTTCCCGGCATCAAGCGCAATGTAGGTGCCGCTGATCACCGGAGACTCTCCCAGCAGACTGTTCATGGCCTCGATCTCCATGTAGGCGGTCAGGCCGATGAAACCGGTGACGATGGACGACACCGGAACACGGTGATGCTCCCGCCGCCCTTCCAGAACCTCGATCGTCACCATGTCGCCGGTGCGGAGACGGAGCAGGCGGGCGAGGCTGTCGGACATCACCACGCCGTGACGGGGCAGCACCACCGGCCTGAGATCGCCATCGAGAACCTGCGCCAGCGTTGCATCCTGCCGTCGGCCCACCAGCGACACGCGTCGTTCAACCGGGCCATTCCTGAACTTCACGGCCACGGCACGGAAAGGCTCCGCCTGCATCACGCCCGGCAAGCGCCGCACGGCAAAAAGTGCGGATTGCGGACGGGCCTCCGTGAAGGTGATGGCGGCGTCCTGACGGTCGCTTCGCCGGAAGGTCACATCGATCATGTGGTCGATGGAACCGAAAGACCAGAGCGAGCCGACGAGAATGGCAACCGAAAGTGACACACCCAGCACGCTGCTTGCGGTGCGGAACGGCCAGTGGGTGAGGTGACGGGTCACCATCACCGCTGACTGGCTGAAGCGGATGCGGAGATCCGGCAATCCATCAAGCATTCTCCGGTATTTCTGGGGCGCGGGCGGCGACATGGCGACCGCAGGCGAGAGCCAGGCGACTTCGCGAACCGCGTTCACCGCGCCGAAGAGGGCCGCGGCATAGGTTGCGCCGGCAGCTGTGCCGTAGACGGCGGGATTGCGGGTGAAGACAAGGAACGGAAAGCTGAAGAACTTGGCATAGAGCTTGGCCATGCCCGCCCCCAGCCAGATCCCCGCCACAAGGCCGATCGCAATGCCCGCGAGTGCAATGAGGGTGACGAAACCGCCATAGTGGCGCACCACCGCGAAGGAGGAATAGCCCATGGCCTTCAGGAGGCCGATCTGTTCGCGCTCCAGCGAGATGAGGCGTGAAAGCGTCATGTTGACGAGGAAGGCCGAAACCAGCAGGAAAATCGGCGGCAGGATGCGGCTCATGGAACGGAGCTGCTGCAACTCGGCATCAAGGAACGCGTGCGATTGCTGGTCCTTCCGCCTGTAGGCGCCCTGTCCGCCATACCTGTCGAGGAGATTGTCGAGCGATGCAATCACGGTATCCGGATTCACGCCCCGCACCAGGCTGAGCGACAGCGAGTTGAAGGCTCCGTCAAGATCGTAGGACGGACCCAGAACCACCTCCGGCAACCAGAGAATGCCGAAGCGCCTTTCGTCCGGCATCAGGGCGCCGGGCCCGAGCGTGTAGATGAATTCCGGGGACAGGGCGGTGCCACTGATGCGGATGTCGCGCTGCCGGCCATTGATCAGCACACGGATCATGCTGCCTTCCGCAAGGCCATGCGCCTTGGCAAAGCCCGAACTGGCGACGGCCTCGCCCGCCTGCGGGTCCGGCAGGCGGCCGCTGCGCAGGTAGATGCGGTTCAGGACTTGCCGCCCGCCTTCCGGCAGGGAAACGAGCAGGACGGAGGCGGGTTCCGACATGCCCGGCATATCGGCCAGTGCAATCTTCTCGATCCGTGTCTCGACTGCGGCGACGCCATTGATCGCCTCGGCGTCACGCTTCAAGGCAAGCGGGGCGCGTGTCAGCCCGGCAAAGACATCGGCAAAGTGATTGGCCTCGTAGTAACGCTCGCGCGTGGCCGACAGGGATTGATAGGCGCCCACGCCCAGAACCAGTGTGGCAACACCTGCGGCCATCACCAGCGCAATGGCGAGCGCCTGCGGCCACAGGCGGCGGAGGTCGCGCAGCATCTTGATGTCCAGCGCGCGGATCACCAGCTCACCTCCGATGGTTCCTTGCGGCTGCTGTTCCTGATCTCCCTGGCGATGGTGCCGTTGGCGAAATGCACCACGCGGTCCGCAATCTCTGCAATCGCGGCATTGTGCGTGATGACCAGCGTCGTGGCTCCTGTTTCGGCGTTGGCTCGGGTCAGTGCTTCGAGAACCCTGATGCCGGTTCTGGAGTCGAGCGCACCGGTTGGCTCGTCACAGAGCAGCACGTCGGGACGCTTCGCAATCGCCCGCGCGATGGCGACGCGCTGCTGCTCCCCGCCCGATAGCTGGGCCGGGAAATGATCCATCCGGCCCTCAAGCCCCACCAGTGCCAGGGCGTCTTCGGGGCGCATGGGCGCCGTGGCGATTTCCGTCACCAGGCGGACATTCTCGACTGCCGTGAGGCTGGGCACCAGATTGTAGAACTGGAAGATGAAGCCCACATGATCCCGCCGGTAGCGGGTGAGCGCGGCCTCGCTGGCTCCGGTCAGGTCATGGTCGCGGAAGCGGGCATGGCCCGAAGTCGCCCGGTCAAGTCCGCCGATGATGTTGAGAAAGGTGGATTTGCCGGAACCGGAGGGGCCGAGGATGACGATGAATTCCCCCGACCGGGCCTCGAAGTTCACGCCGCGCAATGCCTGCACCTCAACCTCCCCGCTCCGGTAGGTCTTGCACAGGTTGCTGACGCGGAAGACAGGGCCAGGTCCGTTTTCCATCGCCCAGCCATTACCACGAAAGGCATCCGCCGGGTTGATGTTGATCAACATGGCGACCGGCCCGGCCCGGCCCCCTCCGGGGGCTGCGGAAGGCAGGTTTTTCGGCCCTGCTGTTGCCGGACCAGCTTCATTCCGGTCAACCTGGTGCAATATCAAAGATGCCCGCGATTCACTGCCTTTATGTCTGCGTTAGGGATTGCGCCCTAAGCAGGAATTTCCAGAGAAGAGGGGAAAGTGAAGAGCAGGGCACCACGTAACTTCATCGTGCTGATCTTATTGCCGCTCTTCCTCACGACCCTTGGTACAACCTTCGTTAGCCTGAAGATGCTTGATGGCATATCCGAGGCTGTGGACCGTCAGGAAATGCAGCGAAGCTGGGAGGCGGTGAACTCCGCATTCAGCTCGGCCGGGCAGCAGATTTCCGCCCTCATCGTGGACAACGCCCGCTGGGATGACGCCGCCCAGCACACCGGCGACACGGTGGACCAGCAATGGGTCTTCGACAACTGGGGCACGACCACTTCGGATTCCAACTACGACACCGTGTTCGTGCTGTCGCCGCAGGGCAAGGTGTTGTCTGCCTACCACAAGGGTGAAGTGACGGACCTCGATCCCAGCACGTATTTCGGCGGATCCTTCCGGCGCCTGATTTCCTCCACGCCTGCCAAGGCAGCCCAGTTCAGGGCCATTTCAACGCTCGCATGGACGCAGGACGGCCTGACCGTCGTGGCCGCAGCCCCGATCATTCCCTACACGCCGGAAGATATCGATCCGGACCGGCAGTACAACAAGCTGGTCATTTCACGCTCGATGGACAGTGCCCACCTCGCAAAGCTCAGCAGGCAATATGTCGTCGATGGCCTGCGCGTGCATCAGTTGCGGGATGCAGTGAAGGATTCTGTCGCCATCTTCGACAACTGGGGTGCGCCCATAGCGACGGTGACATGGAAGCCGCGCAGCCCCGGCGATGCAGCGCGACGCAGCTACACCTCGCTGGCGTTCTCGTCGGTGATCGCCATGATCCTGGTGCTCCTGCCCATATCCATTGTCCATGCCCGTACCATGCGCCGCATGCAGGCCAACGAACGACGCGAGCGGCAGGCAGCGCGGGAGGATTCCCTGTCCGGACTTCCCAACCGCCTCGGCCTTTCGGAACGCCTGCACGAGCAACTGGCAATCGCGGGCGGGCCCCACGTATCGCTGCTCTTCATCGATCTCGATGGCTTCAAGATGATCAACGATGCCTATGATCACGAGACGGGAGACCGGCTCATCCGCGCCATTGCGGCCGGCCTGAAGGTGCTGGCGCGGAACCAGCATTTCGTTGCGCGCCTCGGCGGCGATGAGTTCGGCATACTCATGGTGAGTGAAAACGCCCGCGTCGCCTCGGAGTCTTTGGCCCAGAGCATTCTCGATTTCGTGAAGGAACCCTTCGAGGTGGATGGCCGTGTCGCGTCCATCGGGGCCAGCATCGGCATTTCCGACAACCTTTCGGAGGCCATGGACCCGAACGAACTGATGCGCCGGGCCGACATCGCCATGTATGATGCCAAGGACCGCGGCGGCAACCGCTTCAGGCGCTTTGTGCCGGCCCTCGATACGCGGCGGAACGAGAACCTGGAGATCGCGGCAGAACTCCGCTCCTTCATCGAGCGGGGCGAGGTGGGCCTGGCCTTCCAGCCCATCGTGAATTCCAAGTCCCACGAGGTGGTGGGCGTCGAGGCGCTGGCCCGCTGGCCGCAGGCTTCCGGGCGCATGGTCACTCCCGACAGGTTCATCGCCGTGGCCGAGGAATTCGGACTGATCGGCAGCCTGAGCACGCTGTTGCTCAAGAAGGCGTGCAAGGAGGTTCGCCATCGCCCGGACCTCAATCTCTCGGTCAATGTCTCGCCGCTCCAGATCGGTGACTCCCGTTTTGTCCCCGATCTTCTCCAGACCCTTCGCGATCATTCCTTCCCCGCCCGGCAACTGGAAATCGAACTGACCGAGGGCGTGCTCGTCAAGAATCCCAAGCGCACCCAGAAGGTCGTGCGCGAGTTGCAGGAACACGGCATCACCGTTTCGCTCGACGATTTCGGTGCAGGCTATGCCAGCATCGGCTACCTGCGCGAATTCGGCTTCAACAAGGTGAAGCTCGACCGCAGCCTGACCCAGGCAATCGAGAGCGACGTTGCCGTGCAGAAGATCGTGCAGGGCACAGTGCTGATTGCCCGCGGCATGCAGGCGGGCATTGTTGCGGAAGGGGTTGAGACAGAGGCACAGGCCCAGCTGATGCGGCTGGCCGGATGCGACCTGCTGCAAGGCTATCATTTCGGCAAGCCGGTCGAGGCTCTTCCCGCTGTCCGCCCGTCCGGCGCAGCGGCGCCATCCCCGCTGCATGTGTTTGGGGCCTGACGCGGCAAGAGGAGAGGTGGAAGCTTCCTTTGCACTCGCGCGCGATGGAAAGTTCGTTGCCGTCATGGCCGAGGGCGAGACAACGTGAATTCCCTTGAAAACCGGGCCATCGGGCCGGCGGCAGCAACTGGCATCACAGTTGCAATGACTCCCCCCAGGCGATTGCGCGCGCAATCAGCCCCACAAAAAAGGCGGAGGATCCAGCAATGATGGAAAGTTTCTATGATGTCATGCGACGGCAGGGCATCTCGCGCCGGAGCTTCCTCAAGTTCTGCAGTCTGACGGCAGCGTCACTGGGGCTTGGGCCAAGCTTCGCCCCAACCATTGCCAATGCCATGGAAAACAAGCCGAGGCTTCCGGTTCTCTGGCTGCATGGCCTTGAATGCACCTGCTGCTCGGAAAGCTTTATCCGCTCCGCCCATCCACTGGTGAAGGATGTGGTGCTGTCGATGCTCTCGCTTGACTACGACGACACGATCATGGCGTCCGCCGGGCATCAGGCCGAAGCCATCGTCACCGAGATCGTGGAGAAGTACAAGGGCAACTACATCCTTGCCGTGGAGGGCAATCCGCCGCTCAACGAAGACGGCATGTTCTGCATCATCGGCGGGAAGCCCTTCGTGGAACAGCTTCGTTATGCCGCTTCCAATGCCAAGGCCATCATATCCTGGGGCTCCTGCGCCTCGTGGGGTTGCGTGCAGGCGGCACGCCCGAACCCGACGCGCGCCACCCCCGTGCATCAGGTGATTACCGACAAGCCCATCATCAAGGTGCCGGGGTGCCCGCCCATCGCCGAGGTGATGACGGCGGTCGTCTCCTACATCCTGACCTTCGAGCGCTTCCCGGAACTGGATCGCCAGGGCCGCCCGAAGATGTTCTATAGCCAGCGCATTCACGACAAGTGCTACCGCCGCCCGCACTTCGACGCCGGCCAGTTCGTCGAGACCTGGGATGACGAGGGGGCACGCAAGGGCTACTGCCTCTACAAGATGGGCTGCAAGGGTCCGACGACCTACAACGCCTGTTCGACCGTGCGCTGGAACGGCGGCCTGTCCTTCCCCATCCAGTCGGGTCACGGCTGCATTGGCTGTTCCGAGGACGGCTTCTGGGACAAGGGCGGCTTCTACGACCGCCTCACCAACATTCACCAGTTCGGCATTGAAGAGAATGCCGACAAGATCGGCATGGCAGCCGCCGGCGTGGTCGGTGCGGCGGCTGTTGCCCACGCGGCGGTTTCCGCCATCAAGCGCGCCCGTGACAATGGAGACAAGCAGTCATGACCATCCAGACTCCCAACGGTTTCACGCTCGACACCAGCGGCAAGCGTGTGGTCGTCGATCCGGTGACGCGCATCGAAGGTCACATGCGCTGCGAAGTGAATGTGAACGACCAGAACATCATCACCAACGCCGTCTCCACCGGGACCATGTGGCGCGGCCTTGAGGTGATCCTCAAGGGCCGCGACCCGCGCGACGCCTGGGCCTTCGTGCAGCGCATCTGCGGCGTCTGCACCGGAACGCATGCGCTCACCTCGGTGCGCGCGGTGGAGGATGCGCTGGGCATCACCATTCCGGAGAATGCCAACTCGATCCGCAACATCATGCAGCTCACGTTGCAGGTGCACGATCACCTCGTGCACTTCTACCATCTGCATGCGCTTGACTGGGTGAACCCGGTCAATGCGCTGAAGGCCGATCCGAATGCGACCAGCCTCTTGCAGCAGTCGGTGTCGCCTTCGCATCCCAATTCGTCTCCGGGCTATTTCCGGGACGTGCAGAACCGCCTGAAGAAGTTCGTTGAATCGGGCCAGCTCGGCCCCTTCAAGAACGGCTACTGGACCAATCCGGCCTACCTTCTTCCGCCGGAAGCGGATCTCATGGCCGTGACGCACTATCTGGAAGCCCTCGACTTCCAGAAGGAAATCATGAAGATCCGCACCGTGTTCGGCGGCAAGGATCCGCATCCGAACTGGATCGTGGGCGGCGTGCCCTGCGCCATCAACATCGACGGCGTCGGTGCGGTGGGTGCCATCAACATGGAACGCCTCAACCTTGTCAGCTCGGTCATCAATGCCACGATCGAGTTCGTGAACAATGTCTATATCCCGGACATCGTGGCCATCGGCGGCCTCTACAAGGGCTGGCTCTATGGCGGCGGCCTGTCAGGCAAGAACGTGCTTGCCTACGGCGACATTCCCGACAATGCCAACAACTACGAAACCGCCAACCTGATGATGCCGCGCGGCGCCATCATCAACGGAAACCTGAAAGAGGTCTTCCCCGTAGATCTCCGCAATCCGGACGAGATCCAGGAATTCGTGCCGCATAGCTGGTACAGCTATGCCGACGAGAAGAAGGGTCTCCACCCATGGGACGGCGAGACCACCCCGAAGTTCGAGCTTGGCCCGAACACGGTCGGCTCCAGGACGAACATCCAGCAGATCGACGAGAACGGAAAGTATTCGTGGATCAAGGCGCCGCGCTGGAAGGGACATGCGATGGAAGTGGGTCCGCTCGCCCGTTACGTCGTGGGCTATGCCGCTGGCCACACCGAGATCACCGACCAGGTGAAAGACCTGCTGGGCCGCCTGAATGCGCCTGTCGATGCGCTCTTCTCAACTCTCGGACGCACGGCGGCGCGCGCACTCGAATGCCAGTGGGCGGCCTACAAGATGCGCTACTTCATGGACAAGATGATCGCCAACCTGAAGGCGGGCGATTCAGCGACGGCCAACACCACCAACTGGGATCCCTCCACCTGGCCGAAGGAGGCGAAGGGCGTGGGCTTCACGGAAGCGCCGCGTGGTGCGCTCGCGCACTGGATCAAGATCAAGGACACCCGGATCGACAACTACCAGTGCATCGTGCCGACCACATGGAACGGTTCTCCCCGCGACAACGAGGGCAACATCGGTGCCTTTGAGGCGGCTCTGATGAACACCAAGGTGGAAGTCCCGGAGGAACCGGTCGAAATCCTGCGCACGCTGCACAGCTTCGATCCCTGCCTTGCCTGCTCCACCCACGTCATGAGCGAGGACGGGCAGGAACTCACGCAAGTGCGCGTGCGCTAGGAGGCCGCCATGAGCAACCAGGCGATTGGCAATTCCAAGCCGGCACGGCATGTGCCCCGCACGCGCCCCATCGACAGGAACGAGGTCTATGTCTACGAGGCACCCATTCGCCTGTGGCACTGGATCAACGCGCTGGCCATCCTCACGCTGGCAGTGACGGGCTATCTCATCGCCTCGCCGCTGCCGTCCCTGGGGGGAGAGGCGTCCGATCATTACCTGATGGGATACATCCGCTTCGCCCATTTTGCGGCGGCCTACATCATGATCATCGGCTTCGTCTTCCGCATCTACTGGGCCATCGTGGGCAACATCCACGCCCGGCAGATCTTCCTGCCGCCCATTCACAAGGCGAAATGGTGGGCCGGGATCATCTATTCCGTCCGCTGGTATCTTTTCCTCGTGAAGGAACCGCGCAAGTATGTGGGGCACAATCCGCTTGCCACCTTCGGCATGCATTTCGGCTTCATCTGGCTGACCGTGTTCCTCATCGTCACCGGCCTCGCGCTCTACGGTGAGGGTGCGGGTTACGACAGCTGGCAGTACACGTTCTTCTCGTCCTGGGTGATCCCGCTGTTCGGGCAAAGCCAGGATGTGCATACCTACCACCACCTCGCCATGTGGGGCATGGTGATCTTCGTCATCGTCCATGTCTATGCGGCGGTGCGCGAAGAGATCATGTCTCGCCAGAGCATGATGTCCTCGATGTTCTCCGGCTGGCGGAACTTCAAGGATGACTTGCCGATGGACAAGGATCACTGACCCCCCTCCCAGGGTCAACTCATGGGCGCCTTCGGGCGCCCTTTTCATTTGGAAAGAAAGTTGCCATTTGACCGCTGAGTGGAAAGTAAATTACTATCCAGTGATGTTATCTTGCCGGTAAGTGAATGAAATTCTGGCCATCCCCGTGCATCAAAACGTGGCACGGCGATTGCAATCTTATCAGTAACGATAACAAACTAACCGCTGGAGCGGACAATGGGAGAAGACGCACCCCACATTCTGGTGCTGGGTATCGGCAATCTGTTGTGGGCAGACGAAGGGTGGGGTGTGCGCGTCGCGGAGGCGGTGCACCAGAGATTTGAATTTCCGGACACTGTGCGGGTGATGGATGGCGGCACTCAGGGCCTCTATCTTGTGCATCATATCTGCGAGGCAGATGTGCTGCTCGTCTTCGATGCCATCGACTATGGCCTGCCGCCGGGCACATTGAAGATCGTCGAAGGCGATGACGTTCCGCGCTTCATGGGCGCGAAAAAGATGAGCCTTCACCAGACCGGCTTCCAGGAAGTGATTTCCACCTCCGTGCTTCTGGGCAAGTGCCCCAGGCACATGATGCTGATCGGCGTGCAGCCGGTGGAGCTTGAGGATTTCGGTGGTTCCCTGCGTGACCAGCCGAAAGGGAAGATGGAGGAAGCGATCCGCCTTGGCCTCGATTTCCTCGCCCGCTTCGGCATTGCGGCGAAGCCCCGCCAGGCAGCGGCAGACCCCATATCATCCGCTGAAACGGCTCTCGACATCTACGAATCCGAACGCCCCGCCGAAGACATGGCCTTTCGCCGCGGGGACATTCGCTTCATCAACCGCGCCGCCGACGGCGAGGCGTCCTCATGTGCATAGGAACGCCGATGCAGGTCGTGGAGGCCGGGGAGTTCGATGCTTTGTGCGCGGCCGGGGGCGGCTCGTCACGGGTTGATCTGGCCCTCGTCGGTCCTCAGCCGGCAGGAACGTGGCTGCTCGTCTTCCTTGGTGCGGCGCGCGAGGTGCTGACCGAAGAAGATGCACTGCGCATCAGGGATGCGCATCAGGCACTGCGTGACATCCTCAACGGGGCAAGCCCCGACATCGACGCACAATTCGCCGATCTCGCCGGACGCGAACCGACGCTTCCGGCCCATCTCCTCCAGCCAGGCACGGAAAGAACATGAGCAAGCCAACGCCCCAATTCTCGCCCCTTCTCCAATCCGTGATTGCGCGGTCGTCGCTTTCCGTGGTCACCATGGAAACAGTGGATGCCTTCCTGGCCGGGCACCGGCACAGCATGCTGTTCTTCTCCGGCGACTGGGAAAGGCTTGCCGAAAGCAACGACGTTGCTGTGGTCTTGCCGGAGCTTCAGCGTCTTGCCGACGGGATCGGCCTGGCCGTCGTGGCGCGGGAGGCCGAACGGCCCCTTCAGCTTCGCTATCGCTTCAATAAGTTTCCGGCCATCGTCCTGTCGCGCGGCACGGGCTACCTTGGCGTCATTACCGGCATGCGCGACTGGAGCGAGTATGGACAGGAGATCAGCGCCATCCTGTCCGGCGAGGTCCGCGAACCGCCGCCCTTCGAGCTTCCGCAGGGTTGCGTGGCCAACGGCGCACCCGCCCGCACCAGCCTGCAACAAGAACTTCTCATTCACTGAGGCAATGCCATGACCAACACGGCCCTTCCGCTCACCGGACCCGGCTCGCAGCCCGACGAGGAAGATGTGGTCCTCGACTACATGCAGATGCCGCAAGGCATGATCACCTATCACATGCCCGCGCTGCCGGAACGGGCGGCGGTGTCCACGCTCACGGCGGCGCTGGAGAAACTGGATGAAGTGCTGCTCGCGCTCAATCACTGGAAGCCGGGCCATACGGGCCTCGTGGTTGATCTCGGTGGCCTGAATGCTGCCAATCGCGCATTCATCGACGAGGTTCTGGGGGAAGGTGAAGTCAGCATCGTTGCGGGCGCAAACCTGCAGATCCAGGAGGCTGTGCTGGCGGGCGTCTGGCGCGTGCGCGTGCTTGCCGACGACGGTGCGCTGGTGCGCGACAGCATCGAGATCGGCAGCATTCCCTCTGCCGTTCACGATGCCGCCTTTGCCACCGCTCATGTCGGAGTGCGCTCGCCCGATGGGCTTTCGGCGGAAGGATTGCTGGCATCGCCGTCATTGCTGGCCGAGGTGCACAACGTGCTGGTGGGCGGGAAGGGCGACGACGCCACCCACAGCATCAACCTCTCGCTTCTTCCGCATACGGATGAGGATCTTGCCTTCCTGGATCAGCAACTGGGGGCGGGAAGCGTCCACATCCTTTCGCGCGGCTACGGCAATTGCCGCATCTCAAGTACCACGACACGCAATGTCTGGTGGGTGCGCTACTTCAACTCGCAGGATACGCTGATCCTCAACTCGCTGGAAGTGGCCCGCATCCCGGAGGTGGCCTTCGCGGCGGTGGAGGACATTCACGACAGCGCCCAGCGCCTTTCCGAAATCCTGGATGTGTATCGGTGAAAGACAGTTTTTTCAGCGGTTCATTCGGCGGGGATCTCACCCGGATCGCGGCGGACACACGCCTCGAATGCAAGATCTGCTGGTGGGTCTATGACCCTGCCCATGGTGATGAAACCCGGCAGATCGGCCCCGGCACGGCCTTTGCCGCCCTGCCGTGGGACTGGAGCTGCCCCACATGCAGCGGCAGCAAGGACGATTTCATGGTGCTGGAAAAGGAATGAGCGAGGAGCTGGCCATCGCCGAACGCATTGCCGGGGTGTTCCGCACCATCGGGCAGACGCGCATGGCGGGCGTTCCGATCCTGAATGCCGCGCTCACGGTGGAAGTGGTGGGCCTCAGGCCCTTCGGGGAAAACTGGTTCTGCGTGCTGATCACGCCCTGGTTCATGAACATGCTTCTCTTGCCCAGGGCGGCAGATGATGCGGCATGGCTGAACCTGCGGCCCGGCGAAAGCCAGCGGCATGTCCTGCCGTGCGGCGCCTTCTCATTCCTGGTGGGCGAGGAGGAGGGCCTCGGTACATATCAATGCTGTTCCCTGTTCTCTCCGGTGTTCGAATTCACCGCCCAGGATCAGGCGGTGCAGACGGCTGAAGCCATCATCTCGGAAGTGATGAAGGCGGACGTGCAGGAACCGCCCGGACAGCAGGAAGTCACGCAGGCCACCTTAAAGCCCGACCTCGAAAGCCCGTCGCGCCGCAATCTCCTCGCAATGGCAAGGGATGCAATTGCCGGAGAGGGAACATGATCGACGCCGGACATATCGACATTACCCTCAGTCCGGGAGCCGTCAGCATCGTCTCCACCCGCAGCAAGGCAATTGCGCGACTTTTCATCGGCAAGGCTCCCGACGGCGTTGCCGCTCTTGTGCCGGCGCTCTTCACGGTCTGTGGTGCTGCCCACTCCCGTGCGAGTGCTGTCTGCCTTGCGAAGGAAGGTGCGGGCCGTGCGGTTGCAGGGGCAGCGTCACAGGTGGTGGCGGCGGAAGCCATGCGCGAACACCTCATGCGCATTGCCGTCGATTGGCAGAAGGCGGTGTCTGCTGAAGCACCGGCGGCAGGGGAATTGCGGCGCATCCACCGCTTGCCGCGTCTTGCCGCCGCAGATCCCGCGGCACTTTCCGGCGAGGCTGACGCCTTGTTGCAACAGTGGATCGGCACGGAGGAAGCGATCCTCGCCGGGCCGGGCGTGCTGGTGGCATCGCAAACGCCCGCCGCGCGCCTCATCCGCTCGGTCATGACGCGGGGATGGGATGGCGTGGGCGCAGCGGGTTCAAGCCTTCCGGACGAGCGAACCGCCTATCGCCTTGTCGCGGCGGAAAGCTGCATCGCGGTGCTGGCCCGCGATCATGGTGACGGCCTGCTTCCCCGGCTCTACGCGCGCCTTGTTCACGCGGCATGTCTGGCGCGGCAGTTGCGCAGGAATGGTGTGGTGCCGGACATGCCTGCTTCGGATACCGTGGCGCGGGAGAGCGGGTGGAGCGAGGCCCATGTTCCGACCTCGCGCGGACTGCTCACCCATCGCGCCAGGCTGGAGAAGGGTCTCGTCGCGGCCTATGAAATCACCGCGCCCACCGATGTGAATTTCGCCGTGGACGGACCGGCAGAAAGGGCCTTGCTGAAACTCTCAGGGGAAATGCAGGATGATCTCGCCGATGCGGCCCGCCTGATGGTCGAAGCCTTTGACCCCTGCGTCGCCTATGGCCTGAGGGTTCAGTGATGCACGAAATGTCCTTGTGTGAAAGCATCATCACAGTGCTGGAAGCAGAGGCTGCCCGCCAATCCTTCAGCCGCGTCAAGCATATCTGGGTGGAAGTCGGGGCCTTTTCCGGTGCAGAGCCGGAGTCGATGAAGTTCTGCTTCGAGGCCGTTTCGCGCGGCACCCTGGCCGAGAAGGCCGTCTTTGAAATCATCACGGCTCCGGGTCAGGCCTGCTGTTTCGCCTGCGGGGACACCGTGATCCTGAACGAACGCTTTGACCCGTGCCCGCGTTGCGGCAGTCATCAATTGCAGGTGACCGGCGGCGAGGATCTGCGGATCAGGGAACTGGAGGTGGATTGATGTGCGCGACCTGTGGATGCGGCTCCGGCGAAACCCGGATTGTGCCCTTGAACATCGGAACCGACATGGACTTCAAGCCCATGTCCTGCGGCCACGCCGCCCATGCGCCCGGCCTCGCCAGGTCACGCATCGTGCAGATCGAGCAGGACATCCTCTCCAAGAACGACGCACTTGCCGCCCGCAACCGCGCCGCCTTTGCCGCCGCCGGGCATTTCGTTCTGAACATTGTCTCAAGCCCCGGTTCCGGAAAGACGACGCTGCTGGAGCGTACCATCCGCGACCTGTCAGCAACCTTTCCCATTGCCGTCATTGAAGGTGATCAGGAGACCTCCAACGATGCCGAACGCATCAAGGCGGCGGGAGCGCAATCCATCCAGATCAATACCGGCCGGGGGTGTCATCTTGATGCCGACATGGTTGCGAAAGCCTACGACGAGTTGCGGCCCAGCCCGGCCAGCCTTCTCTTCATCGAAAATGTCGGCAACCTTGTTTGCCCTTCATCCTTCGATCTGGGAGAGCAGGCCCGCATCGTGCTGTTCTCCATCACCGAGGGCGAGGACAAGCCGCTCAAGTACCCTGACATCTTCGCTTCCGCTGACATCGTGCTGGTGAGCAAGCTGGACCTGCAACCCTATTTGCAGTGCGATCTTGAACTCATCGAAGAGAATATCCGTCGCGTGAATCGCAAGGCCCGCATCATGCACGTCTCCGCCCGCAGCGGCGAAGGGCTTGAGCAATGGTACGGTTGGCTTGGCAATTCCGCACGGCAGCGCGTGGCATAGGAGGTCAGCATGTGTCTAGCAGTTCCAGCACAGGTGGTGAGCCTCGATGAGGGAGGTGAAACCGCCGTTGTCGCGCTTGGCAGCGTCCGGAAGCGCGTATCGGTTGCCTTGATCGAGGAGGTCAAGGCGGGAGAATTCGTGTTGGTGCATGTGGGCTACGCCCTCAACAGGATCAGTCCCGAAGAAGCCGAGCAAACCCTGGCGCTCATGCGCGAGGCGGGTGTTGGCGCACTCAGCGGAGAAGCCGCATGAAATACGTTGACGAATTTCGCGCCCAGGACCTGGCCCGCAACATTGCAGCAAGGATTGCGCAGGAAGCGCGGCCGGATCGGCAATACCGCATCATGGAATTCTGCGGCGGCCACACCCACGCGATCTTCCGTTATGGCGTCAAGGACCTGATGCCCGCGAACGTGACCTTCGTACACGGCCCCGGCTGCCCCGTGTGCGTGCTGCCCATCAGCCGCCTGGACAATGCGATCGAGCTTGCCGAGCGTCATCGGGTCATACTCTGCACCTATGGCGACATGATGCGGGTGCCCGCCTCGAAGCGCCGAACCCTGCTGAAAGCCAAGGCCGATGGCGCCGACGTGCGCATGGTCTATTCCACCCAGGATGCGCTGCGCATCGCGCGGGAAAATCCTGGGCGTCAGGTGGTGTTCTTTGCCATCGGGTTCGAGACCACAACGCCGCCCACCGCCGTGGCCTTGCAACAGGCGAAACGGGATGGCCTGGAGAACTTCTCGGTCTTCTCCAATCATGTGCTCACCCCCGCCGCCATCCGCCATGTGCTGGGCTCGCCCGCGCAACAGGATGAGGACACGGTGCGCATTGACGGCTTTCTGGGGCCTTCCCATGTGAGTTCGGTGATCGGCTTCAGGCCCTACGAGCCGCTGGCGAAGGAGTTTTCGAAGCCCGTGGTGATTGCAGGATTCGAGCCGCTGGACGTGATGCTCTCGGCCCTGATGGTGATCCGCCAGCTCAATGACGGCCGCGCCGAAGTCGAGAACCAGTATACCCGCGTCGTCAGCAGGGAAGGCAACGCCCGGGCGCAGGCCATCGTCAATGATGTCTTCGAGTTGCGCGACACCTTTGAATGGCGTGGCCTCGGCTTTGTGCCGGACAGCGCCCTGAAGCTGCGCGAGTCATATGCAGGCTACGATGCCGAGAAACGCTTCGAGATCACGCCCTCATCCGGCAAGGACGTGAAGGGCTGCGAATGCCCCGCGATCCTGCGTGGCGTGAAGAAGCCGCTCGACTGCAAGCTTTTCGGCACCATCTGCACGCCGGACAATCCCATGGGAAGTTGCATGGTATCATCGGAGGGGGCGTGCGCCGCGTACTGGAGCTATGCCCGCCACCGCGACGGGCTTCCGGTTCCGCTGGAGGATGAAGATGAACTCGGCGAGACAGTGGCGGCATGACGGAGGCCAGGGCATGAACATGATTTCACCAGGGCGACCGGGCAGGTTCGTGCGCCGTCTCGACATCGCCAAAGGCAGCGTGGAGATGAGCCACGGCGGCGGTGGCCGCGCCGCGGCACAACTGATCGAAGAGATCTTCTTCCGTCACTTCGCCAATGACGAGTTGCTGAAGGCCGCCGACCAGGCACAGCTTTCCCTGCCGGCCGGGCGCGTGGCAATCTCGACTGACAGCCATGTCGTTTCGCCGCTGTTCTTTCCGGGCGGCGACATCGGCAAGCTGGCCGTGAACGGCACCGTCAATGACGTGTCAATGGCAGGCGCGAAGCCTCTCCATCTCACGGCAGGCTTCATCATCGAGGAGGGCTTTGCGCTTGCCGACCTCGATCGCATCGCCGCCAGCATGGCCGCAGCCGCGAAGGCTGCAGGCGTGGCAATCGTCACCGGCGATACCAAGGTGGTGGAGAAGGGCAAGGGCGACGGCGTCTTCATCTCCACCACGGGCCTGGGCGTGATCCCGGACAACGTCATGCTTTCACCGTCACGGATCGTGCCCGGCGACGCCATCATCCTTTCGGGCAGCATCGGTGATCATGGTGTGGCCATTCTTTCCAAGCGCCAGAACCTCGACTTCGAAACCGAAGTGGTGTCCGACTGCGCACCGCTGAACGGTCTGGTCGCAACCATGCTTGCGGCTGCTCCGGCGCTGCACGCCTTGCGCGACCCCACGCGCGGCGGTCTTTCCGCTGTGCTGAACGAACTCGCGATGCAGGCGGGAGTGGGAATGCTGATCGAGGAAGAGGCCATTCCGGTTCAAGATGGCGTTGCGGCGGCTTGCGAACTGCTGGGGCTTGATCCCCTCAACATCGCAAACGAAGGCAAGCTCGTTGCCTTCTGCCCGGCGGACGATGCAGGGGCGGTTGTGGCCGCCATGCGGCAACACCCCCATGGCCGCGACGCCGTGGTGATCGGTCATGTCGAGGAGGACAGCCGCTCACTCGTC
>JAEUMJ010000139.1 GCA_016792865.1 Hyphomicrobiales bacterium
CACCACATGGGCGTGGCCGAAGCGCGAAGCGGATTCATAGACAGGCGCTGCCGAGGTCAGGATGCCCTGCGGTGCGGGGTCCGGCTCAGGCGGCGCGACCTGCAATGACTTGAACAGTGCCTCGAAATCCGGCGCAGGCTCGCGGGCTGGTTCGGGGGCTGGCTCGGGGGCCGCCTCAGGCTGATGGACCGGCATGGGCGCCGGTTCAGGTGCCAGTTCGGGCGCGAAGGACGGTTCGGGCGCAAGTGTTTCAACAGGTGCTGTATCGGCTGCTTCGGCTTCGGCAACAGGTTCGAGCGCAACGGTATCGTCCACCGGCAGCGGCGGAGGATCGGGGGCGAACATCCTGTCCGGCTCAAACTCCGGCTGCGGAGCCTGATCGGGCGCGGACGCCGGGATGAAATCGGGAATGGCCGGAGCAGGCTCCGTCCCCAGGACAGGGGCCGCGCGAGTCTCAACGGAAGGAGCGAGGTCAGGAACGTGAACCGCGAGCGCCCCTGCGTCCGGCTCGGCCTGACTGTTGGGAACAACGATCTGACCCGCGGCGGGGGGCACAGGCGGCACGGAAATGGTGTGGTGCGGCGATGGTGCCGCCACGGCCGGCTTTTTCAGCCGGTCAGCAAGGGCGCGGAAGCGGTCGGCTCCGATCCGGGGCCGGGAAGCGCCAGCAATGGCTGCGTTGGACGCACCACTGCCCTGCTCACTTATGCCCACCCGTTCCGTCATCGCACCCAAAAAATGTTGTGACCCCAGCACATGTCATGACGGAGACAGCTTCAAACTTACTTAATCGGGCCGCCGGCCCGGCTCCAACATGGTTAAGGTTTGAGGTTATGGTGAATGCTTGGTAAATTCTGTGTCATCCAGGGGCGCGGCGGCTGACGAATGGCCGGGCTGTCACTACATGGAACCCCGGAGGTTTCCCCACATGAACAAGATCAACAAGACCGACGCCGAGTGGAAGGCCCAGCTTTCCCCGGAAGCCTATCGCGTGGCCCGCCAGCACGGCACCGAACGCGCCTTTACCAGCCCGCTGAATGACGAGAAGCGGGACGGCATGTTCACCTGTGTCTGCTGCGGCAAGGATCTTTTCGGTTCTGATGCGAAGTTCGATTCCGGCACCGGCTGGCCCAGCTTCTTCCAGCCCGTTGACGCCACAGCCGTCGGCAAGACAGAAGACCGCTCGTTCTTCATGCGCCGCACCGAAGTGCATTGTGCCGATTGCAACGCGCATTTGGGCCATGTCTTTCCGGATGGTCCGCGCCCCACCGGATTGCGCTATTGCATCAATGGCGTAGCGCTCGATTTCAAACCTGAAAGCAAAGAATGACAAAAGCAGTTTCGTCTCCGCCGCGCGCGGAAAAGCGTCCCCATTCGGAGACGTGGCATGGCCATGCCAAGCTCGATCCCTACAAATGGCTGAAGGCGGAAAACTGGCAGGCCGTGATGCAGGATCCGGCCCAGCTTCCGGCGGACATCCGCGCCTATCTTGAAGCGGAGAACGCCTATACCAAGACCGAGATGGCGGAGACGGAAGCCCTGCAGGAGATCCTGTTCGCGGAGCTGAAGGGGCGCATCAAGGAAGACGATCAATCCGTACCGGCTCCCGACGGGCCTTACATCTATTTCCAGTCCTTCGAAACGGGTGCGCAATACCCGTTGCTCAAGCGGCAGCCCAAGGCGGGCGGCGCGGAAGAGCTGCTGTTCAACTGCAATGAACTGGCAAAGGACAAGCCCTATTTCAGCCTGGGCGGCGTGGCGCGTTCTCCCGACCACAGGCTGGCGGCCTGGTCGCAGGACGACAAGGGATCCGAATTCTACGAGTTGCGCGTGCGCGACTTCGCGACCGGAAATGACCTTGCCGACGTGATCGAGAACACCAGCGGTGGCGCCACCTGGTCTGCCGATGGGCAATACCTGTTCTATACCCTTCAGGACGAGCATCATCGCCCGCTGAAAAGCTATCGCCACAAGCTCGGCACACCGCAGGGCGAGGATGTGCTGATTTTCGAGGAAGAGGATACGGGCAAGTTCACCGGCGTGGGGCCGACCCATTCCGACCGTTACATCATCATCAGCATCCATGATCACGACACGTCCGAAAGCTGGGTGATCGATGCCGAGAAGCCGCTTGAAGCACCACGCCTTGTGGCCGCCCGCGTCACGGGTGTGGAATACGACATGGAGCATCACGGCGACCGCTTCATCATCAAGACGAACATTGATGATGCGGAAGACTACAAGATCGTCTCCGCCCCCGTGAGCGATCCTTCGCCCCGGAACTGGGTTGACCTTGTGCCGCACAGGCCCGGAATCTTCATCGTCTCCTTCACGATGTTCCGGAACTGGCTGGTGCGCCTGGAACGCGAGAACGCGCTGCCCCGCTTTGTCGTCCGCAACATGACGACGGGCGAGGAACATGCGATCGCATTCGCCGAGGAAGCCTATTCGCTGGCCTTCGGAGACATGCGCGAATACGACACCGATACGTTGCGCTTCATCTACTCCTCGCCCACCACGCCCTCGCAGGTGTTCGACTACAACATGGCGACGCGCGAGCGGGTCTTGCGCAAGACCCAGGAAGTGCCATCGGGCCACGATCCGGCGGCCTACGTGGCGCGACGCCTGCTCGCGCCCTCCCATGACGGCGAGGAGATTCCCGTCACCCTGCTCTATCGCAAGGATGCGAAGCTGGATGGCTCGGCGCCGCTCTGGCTTTATGGCTACGGCTCCTATGGCATCTCCATGCCATCGTCCTTCAACACCAACATCCTGTCGCTGGTGAACCGCGGCTTCATCTATGCCACCGCACACATCCGGGGCGGGCAGGAAAAAGGCCGCCGCTGGTACAAGACGGGCAAGCTCGACAAGAAAATGAACACGTTCCGCGATTTCATTTCTGTGGGCGAGCATCTGGTGCGGCAAGGGTTTGCGTCCAGGGGCAATATCGTGGCGCAGGGCGGCAGCGCCGGCGGCCTGCTGATGGGGGCCGTCGCCAACATGGCGCCTGACCTGTTCAAGGGCATCGTGGCGGAAGTCCCGTTTGTCGATGCACTGACGACCATGCTGGACGATACCCTGCCCCTCACCCCGCCCGAATGGCCTGAATGGGGCAACCCCATCGAGGACAAGCTGGCCTATGAGACGATTGCCTCCTATGCGCCCTATGAAAACGTGCGCAAGCAAGCCTACCCTCATATCTTCGCGATCGGTGGCCTGACCGATCCGCGCGTCACCTATTGGGAGCCGGCGAAGTGGGTGGCACGCTTGCGCGATGACAACACGTCCGACAACCTGCTGCTGCTGAAGATCAACATGGGCGCAGGGCATGGCGGCGCATCGGGCCGCTTCAACCGGCTCAAGGAAGTGGCGGAGGTCTATGCCTTCGGATTGAAAGTGACGGGGAAGATCGATGCTGCTTGATGCCTCCAAGGCTTCGCTTCTGGTGATCGACATCCAGGAGCGTTTGCTTCCTGCAATGGCGGGTCCGGAGCGTGTGGTCTCCCGGACCGGAATCCTGCTCACCGCGGCGCGGGAACTGGGTTTGCCCATCACCATTTCGGAGCAATATCCCAAGGGGCTGGGGCGCACCGTTCCGGCTCTCGCGGCCAATGATGCGACGGTGTTCGAGAAGCTCTCCTTCTCGTGCTGGCGCGATCCCGCCATGAAGAAACACTTCATCGGGCTTCACGAAGGGGGCCGCCCGCTGGTGGTCGTGGCGGGGATCGAATCCCATGTCTGCGTGCTGCAAACCTGTGTTGACCTCCACAATTCAGGCTTCGGGGTTTTCGCGGTGAGCGATGCGATGTCATCGCGTGCGCCGGAATCGGCGGAACTGGCCTACAGGCGCCTCGGACTTCTGGGGGTTGAAGTGCTGAACACCGAGATGGCCCTGTTCGAGCTTCTGGAAAAGGCGGGAACACCACAGTTCAAGGCGCTTTCCGCCCTCATCAAGTAGTGCACTTTTCCGCAAGCCTTCATGCTTTCCTCCGATTTGACTTTGGCAGGACGGGAGGGTTCAATGCGGGCATAGCAATTTCACGGGAAAATCATGGCCAAGACTGCCGATTTCAATTGGGAAGACCCCCTCGACCTCGAAAGCCTTCTGAACGAAGACGAGCGCATGATCCGCGACAGCGCGCGGGCCTTCGCACAGGACAAGTTGATGCCGCGCGTCAAATCCGCCTTCCGTGAAGAACGCTTCGACCGCGAGATCATGAATGAACTGGGCGGGATGGGCTTCCTGGGCGTGATGACGTCGGAAGCATACGGCGGCTCCGGGCTGGGATACGTCGCGTACGGTCTCGTGGCGCGCGAAGTGGAGCGGGTTGACTCCGGCTATCGCTCGGCGATGAGCGTGCAGAATTCGCTCGTCATGCATCCCATCGAGGAGTTCGGCAGCGACGAGCAGAAAAAGAAGTACCTGCCCCGCCTCGCAACCGGCGAAATCATCGGCTGCTTCGGCCTCACCGAACCGGAAGCGGGTTCAGACCCCGGCGGCATGAAAACCCGCGCCGCGAAGGTGCAAGGCGGTTATGTTCTCAATGGCGCAAAGATGTGGATCACGAATTCGCCGATCTCCGACATCGCCGTTGTCTGGGCCAAGGATGAGGCTGGCGATATTCGGGGCTTCATCGTCGAACGCGGCATGAAGGGTTTCTCCACACCCGAAATCAAGGGCAAGGTGTCGCTCCGTGCCTCGATCACCGGGGAGATCGTTCTCGACAACGTGGAAGTGCCCGCCGATGCCATGCTGCCCAAGGCCAAGGGCCTGAGCGGTCCTTTCTCATGCCTCAACAAGGCGCGTTTCGGAATTGCCTGGGGCGTGATGGGAGCAGCGGAAGATTGCTGGCACCGCGCCCGCCAGTACACGCTCGACCGCAAGCAGTTCGGCAAGCCGCTTGCCGCCAACCAGCTTGTGCAGAAGAAGCTCGCCGACATGCAGACGGAAATCGCCCTGGGGCTTCACGCCTGCCTGTCGCTGGGCCGGGGGCTTGAGCGCGGCACCGTTGCCCCGCCTGCAATATCGCTGATGAAGCGCAACAATTGCGGCAAGTCCCTGGATATCGCCCGCATGGCGCGAGACATGCACGGCGGAAACGGCATCTCGGAGGAATACCACGTCATCAGGCACATGGTGAATCTGGAAACGGTGAACACCTATGAAGGCACCCATGACGTTCACGCGCTGATCCTCGGTCGTGCGCAGACAGGAATACAGGCGTTCATGTAAGCACATGCCGATCCCGGCTGTTTTCGTGCCCGGCCAGGTGCCGGGCATTTTCATTCCGGTCGCTACCTGAAATACACCCACGCCGGATTGGCGGGATCGAACAGCAGTTTCGCTGCCATCGCCAGGCACACGGTGACGAGAAGCGGGCGGATCACGCGCGCGCCGTTCCTGATCGCGACGTGCGCTCCGGCATAGGCGCCGATCACCTGTGCAATTCCCATGGTGAGGCCGACGATCCAGACGATCTTGGCCGTGAACAGGAACATCACCAGCGCTGCGACATTCGAGGTGAAGTTGAAGAGCTTCGTCCGGGCCGTCGCTTCGACGATGCCAAGACCGAACACGGAAACCAGCGCCAGCATGAAGAACGATCCGGTACCCGGACCGAAGAAGCCGTCATAGAAGCCGACAGCGGGCGCAAGGCCGAATGAGAATGCGGCCATCGGCAGGACAGGCTCGGAAGCATCATCGGTAAGGCGGGGAGAAAGCGCGAAGTAGAGCGCCACTGCCAGGAGAAGCACCGGCATGATGATGGAGAGCAGCGCCTTCGGGGCCGCCGAGACCATCAGCACCCCAAGCCCGGCACCGAGAAAGACCAGGAGCACGGTGCGCCAGTAAAGCTGCGGCTTCAGCAACCCCTTCTTCCAGAATGTATAGGTGGCCGATGCGGTCCCGAAGGTGCCTTGCAGCTTGTTGGTGGCAAGGGCCGAGAGCGGGTCCAGCCCGGCCAGCAGCAGCGACGGCAGGGCCAGCATGCCCCCGCCCCCTGCGATTGAATCGATGAAACCCGCAACAAGCCCGACAAGGCCAAGCAGGAGCAAGATTGTGATGTCGACGTCCATCCGGACTATGTATCGGATTGTAGCCCGGCAAGCACCATCCGAGTGACGGCTTCAACTGCATGGTCGGGATCAATGTTTGGCGGTGTGGCGCTGTCGAGCAGCAGCATGGCCAGGCCATGGCACGATGACCAGACATGGAGCGAGCCATAGGCGGCCCTCTGCGGGCCGACCAGCGCCGTAACCTCCCGTTCCAGCTGGCTCCAGGCCACAAAAGCCGCCGTCATAAAGCGCGGCGTGCGTTCCACCCCCGCCCGCTTGCCGAACATGAGGCCGTAGGTTGCACGATTGCCCTCGGCAAAGCGAAGATAGGCGCGGGCCATGGCCTGAAGACGGGCGGCGGGGGATTGATCAAAGCTGCGGCCGGCCGCTTCGTCCAGAGCAGCGACGAACCGCTCGAAAGCCCGGCCCACCAGTTCCCCATACAACTGCCCCACAGTGGCGAAGTGATGCCGGGGGGCGGCATGGGACACGCCAGCCCGGCGGGCGATTTCCCGGAGGGAAACCTGTTCGACCGGCAATTCCGCCAGGGCCGCTTCTGCCGCGTTCAGCAGGGATTCCCGTAAGTCACCGTGATGATAGGAATTTTTCTGAATCTGTACCATGAGCGCAGGGTATTCGAGTCGCTCAATGTTGACAATGTAAAAATATCTTGACGGCGTAAACATATTGTCGCATGAGTTGCCCTCTCCGCGACCGGGACTCCTGCGGGCAAAGGACTGACCTCATGACTGCCGACCAGATCTTCTCATTCGCCAATACAACCGCACTCGCGGGCTGGTTGGTTCTGGGTTTTGCCGTGCTGCGGCGAAACACGTTCCTGCGCGACGAGATTGCCGGGCGCTGGTGGCCGCTTGCCCTTGCGGCCCTCTACAGCGTGCTGATCTTCTTCTTTTTCGCGGGAAGCCCCGGCGGCTTCGATACGCTGGCAAATGTGCAACTGCTGTTCACCTCGCCGTGGGCGGCGCTGGCGGGCTGGGTGCATTACCTTGCCTTTGACCTGTTCATCGGCGCGGTGATCGCAAGGCGGGTGATGGAGCGCGGACTTCCCCGCCTGCTGCTGCTGATCCTGCTTCCGCTCACCTTCCTGTTCGGCCCCATGGGCCTGCTCATGTCCGAGATCACCCTTCTGCTGCTTCACCGGGAGAAAGCCGTATGACCTCCACCGCCCTGCCCGCCTTCCGCCTCGGCGAGACCCGCGTGGCGCGGTTCTTCCGTGACAGCCGCGCCGGCTCACCGGCCCTCGCCCTGCATGCCGGGCTGATGCTCGCCGCCTTCGTTGTCGCATTCGCTCTGATGCAAATCGACGACCGCACGCTCAACGGTGCAAACATCTGGCACAAGCCGGCGAAATTCTTCTTTTCGCTGGCGGTGCAGTTCATCACCGTGGCCTGGGCGATTTCGCTGCTGCCGCCCACCCTCCGCACGGGCCGGGCCATCGCGCTTCCGGTGTCCGCGATGATCTGGGCCGGCTGGGGCGAAATGGCCTACATCGTCTTTCGCGCCGCGCGGGGCGAAGCCTCGCATTTCAACACCGGCACCCTGCTGGGCCAGGTCGCCTATGGCCTGATGGGATTCGGCGCCCTTGTCCTGGTGCTGACGGCAGGATGGATCGGGCTGGTGCTCTGGCGCAACCGCGCCGCGGATATCTGGCGGGAGGCGGCTGGACTGGGACTGATGCTCTCGACCGTGCTCACCATCCCCATGGCCTTCTATCTCTCCTCCCACGTCGGCGGGCATTGGGTGGGGGGCGAGATGAGCGATGCCAATGGACTTCGCCTGTTTCTCTGGTCCACCACGGGCGGCGACCTGCGCATCCCGCATTTCGCCGCGCTCCACGCCATGCAGGTGGTGCCTTTTGCGGCACTTTCCGGCAGCCGTGGCGTTGTAGGGCTTGCCGCCCTTGCCGTCGCCCTGCTGTCGCTTGCCCTGTTCGGCCAGGCTGCGCTGGGCATCCCCTTGTTCAGGTTGTGATTTGCCCTGCGGAGGGGTGAATTGTCTCTTCCTTGCAGGGCACAGGTTGAGGGCCTAGATAGTGCCTTCCAACCAAGAGGAGAGAACCCATGGCCCTTGAACTTCCAGCCCTGCCCTACGCCTATGACGCGCTTGGGCCTTACATGTCGAAGGAGACGCTTGAGTTCCATCACGACAAGCATCATCAGGCCTATGTCACCAACGGCAACAACCTGCTGAAGGACTCGCCTCTCGCCTCTGCGTCCATCGAAGAGATCTGCAAGAAGGCCTTTGCTGAAAAGAACGCCGGCCTCGTGAACAATGTCGGCCAGCACTACAACCACATCCACTTCTGGAACTGGATGAAGCCCAATGGCGGCGGCAAGAAGATTCCCGCCTCGCTGCAGAAGGCAATCGACAGCGACCTCGGTGGCTACGACAAGATGCGCGCCGACTTCGTGCAGGCGGGCCTCACCCAGTTCGGTTCAGGCTGGTGCTGGATTGCGGTGAAGGACGGCAAGCTCGTGATCAGCAAGACACCGAATGGCGAGAACCCGCTGATGCATGGCGCCTCGCCCATTCTCGGCTGCGACGTGTGGGAGCACAGCTACTACATCGACTATCGCAACCTTCGCCAGAAGTACCTCGAAGCCTTCGTCGACAGCCTCGTGAACTGGGATTATGTCGCCGAAATGCACGCAAAGGCCTGAGTGCCGCCGGTTGATGCAACCTTTTGTCGTATAGCATGAAAGCGCCCCGGTGGTGGTATCGTCCTTCGCCGGGGTGCAAAATTTGAGTGCCTCAGGTAGTCTTGGGCAAGGTAACATGTTTCCCATCATCGACGGCCACAATGATGTGTTGCTGCGTCTCTTCGAAAAGAAGAGCGCCACAGCGGCCCTCGATTTCATCGACGGCGACGGCGTGGGGCAATTGGACCTGCCACGCATCCGCTCCGGCGGGATGGTGGGCGGCTTCTTTGCCATCTTCTCGCCCGGCCACGATGAAGACCTGCCGGATGATGACGACGACCTGAACCCGCCATATGCCGGGGCGCTTTCGCAACGCTCCGCCGAGCGTGCGGCCTTCGCGATGCTGGACATTCGCGACCAGATCTTTGCGCAGTCGGGCGGAGCCGTGACCGGCTGCACGACGGCTGCGTGCCTGCGGGAAGCCATGGCGGCCGGCAAGCTCGGCGTGATCACCCACATCGAGGGCGCGGAGGCGATCAAGCCCGATCTTTCCAACCTTGGGGATTACTATGCGCGCGGCTTGCGTTCCATCGGACCGGTGTGGTCGCGACCCAACGTGTTCGGCTCAGGCGTTCCCTTCCGCTTCCCCTCCTCGCCCGATGTGGGAGCGGGCCTCACGCCCGAAGGCGAAGCCCTGGTGCAGGCGTGCAACCGCATGCGCATCATGGTGGATTGCTCGCACATCACCGAACGGGGATTCTGGGATGTGGTGCGCGTCTCGTCCGCCCCCATTGTCGCCACCCATTCCAACGCCCACGCCGTAGCCGCGTCCTCGCGCAACCTGACCGACGAGCAGCTTCGCGCCATCGGAGCCACGCGCGGCATGGTGGGGCTGAACTTCGCAACAGGCTTCCTGCGCCCGGATGGCCGCTGGAGCAGCAAGACCGAACTCGATGTGATGATCCGCCATCTCGATCACATGATGGCGCTGGCAGGCGAGGATTGCGTCGGGCTGGGCAGCGACTTCGACGGCGCCCGCATCCCCGATGCCATCCACGACGCCAGCGGCCTTCCGCACCTGGTCGAGGCCATGCACAAGGCGGGCTACGGCACCGAACTCACCAACAAGATCACCCATGGAAACTGGCTCCGGGTTCTCGAAGAAACCTGGGGCGCCTGAGACCACCAGATGCGCGCTGTCCTGTACGAGACATTCCAGACCCTTCCCACCGTCGCGACGCTGCCCGACCCCACGCCCTCCAGCACCGGCGTTGTGGTGAAAGTGGAAGCGACCGGCCTTTGCCGCTCCGACTGGCACGGCTGGATGGGGCATGATCCCGATATCAGGCTGCCCCATGTTCCGGGACATGAACTGGCAGGCACGATTTCAGCCGTGGGCCGCGATGTGAAGACCCTGAAACCGGGTGACCGCGTGACCGTGCCTTTCGTGTCCGGCTGCGGCCATTGCCCGGAATGCGCGGCGGGGCATCAGCAGATCTGCGACAACCAGGTGCAGCCCGGCTTCACCTGCTGGGGATCGTTCGCGGAGTATGTGGCGCTCGAATTCGCGGACCTGAACGTGGTGAAGCTGCCGGAAACGATGAGCTTCGACACTGCTGCGGCCCTTGGCTGCCGTTTCGTGACCTCATTCAGCGCGGTGATCGACAAGGGCCGCTGTGCACCGGGCGAGTGGGTTGCGGTGCATGGTTGCGGTGGCGTGGGGCTTTCGGCGATCATGATTGCGGCTGCCATGGGCGCACAGGTGATCGCGGTCGACCTGACCGACGAGAAGCTGGCGCTGGCCAAGGCGCTGGGCGCCACCGCCATCATCAATGCCTCTGGCGGTGTGAAGGTTGCCAACGCCATCCGTGAACTGACGGGTGGAGGCGCGCATCTTTCCATTGACGCGCTGGGCCACTCCGCCACGGCGATGAATTCAGTGCGCTCCCTCCGCAAGCGCGGGCGGCACGTCCAGGTGGGCCTGATGCTCGCTGAACATGCACGCGCGCCCCTGCCCATGGACCGCATCATTGCCTATGAACTTGAAATCAAGGGCACGCACGGCATGCAGGCGCATCGCTATCCCGACATGCTGCGCATGATCGAGCACGGCGTGCTGAAACCCGAAAGGCTGGTCGCAAGAACCATTCCGCTGTCCGAGGCACCGGCAGCACTTGCCGCCATGGACCGCTTCGAGGGCACCGGCATCACCATCATCCGGCCGTGAGGGCCATCCGGCCGAAGCGTTCCCGCTGGCCCCGCCTCCCGCTGTGGTCAAGCGCCCGGCAGTCATGTAATCAGGGGGCATGACGGCTGCTCCCCGCCCCACCATTTTCTTCCTGCCTCAGGCGGGATGGAAGGAGCATGTGCGCTTGCCCAAACTGAAGATCGGCCCCATCGTGGCGAAGCTCGACACGGGCGCACGTTCGGCTGCCCTCCACGCCGATGAAATCCATGTGAGCGGCAAGCGCGTCACCTTCGTCATCATCTCGGCTCACCGGAGGCATTCCTACCGGGCGCCTCTGGCCGGCATGAAACGGGTAAAAAGCTCGAACGGGATCAGTGAATTGCGGCCCGTCATTCGCGCGACACTCGAAATCGGCAAGGCGCTGTTCAAGACCGAAATCACCCTCACCGACCGCAGCGACATGGATGTGCCCATGCTGCTGGGGCGCAACACCCTCAAGGGCCGCTTCGTCGTGAATCCGGCCCGATCATTCCTCCTCGACCGCAAGAGCAAGACGACCTGAAGACACTGCCATGAAAATCGCTCTCCTTACCCGCAACCCGAAGCTCTATTCGCACCAGCGCATCATCCGGGCGGCACAGGACAGGGGGCACGAGATCGTGCCCATCGACTATCTCCGCTGCTACATGAACATCTCCTCCCGCAAGCCGGAGCTTCGCTACATGGGCGAGAAGCTTTCCGGCTTCGATGCGGTGATCCCGCGCATCGCCGCGTCGCACACCTTCTATGGCCTTGCCGTGCTGCGACAGTTCGAGATGATGGGCGTCTATCCGCTGAATGAATCCGTGGCGATCGGCAGGAGCCGCGACAAGCTGCGTTCGCTTCAGCTTCTGGCGCGGGATGGTGTCGGTCTGCCGGTCACGGCCTTTGCCAACTCCACCGGAAGCACCGACGACATCCTGCAAATGGTGGGTGGCGCCCCGGTGGTGATCAAGCTGCTGGAAGGAACGCAAGGGATCGGCGTGGTGCTGGGCGAAACCCACAAGGCCGCCAAATCGGTGATCGAGGCGTTCCACGGGGCGCAGATCAACATCCTGGTCCAGGAGTTCATCAAGGAGGCCGAAGGCCACGACATCCGCGCCTTTGTGGTGGGCCGCCGCATCGTGGCGACCATGGAGCGGGCCGGACCCGAAGGCGAGTTCCGCTCCAACCTGCATCGGGGCGGGTCTGCCAGCGTGGCCGAGCTTTCGGCTGCGGAGAAGGCTGCGGCCCTCAAGGCCTGCCAATCCATGGGGTTGAACGTGGCAGGTGTCGACATGCTGCGCTCCAAGCGCGGGCCGGTGGTGATGGAAGTGAACTCCTCTCCCGGCCTGGAAGGCATCGAGGGCGCTACCGGCAAGGATGTGGCAAAGGACATCATTGTCTTTCTGGAAAAGAACGCCAAACCAAACAGGACGAAAACGCGCGGAAAGGGCTAGAGTGCCCGCGTGGGGTCCGGTTGGGGAACCGGGGTAAGGGGCGAAGATGAGCGGGTTTGAAATCGGCGGCCGCATCGTGGCCGAGGGCACGCGGGAAACAGTCAGCCTGGATGTCTCGACGCTGGCCAATGCCACGCCGATGAACCTTCCGGTGCATGTGGTGCACGGCGGCCCCGGCCCGGTCCTGTTTCTCTCCGGCGCGGTTCATGGTGACGAGATCCAGGGCATCGAGGTGGTGCGCCGGGTGCTCGCCCACGACGCCCTCAAGTCGATCAGGGGCACCCTGCTTGCCATTCCCATCGTCAATGCTTTCGGCTTCCTCAACCACTCCCGCTACATGCCCGACAGGCGTGACCTCAACCGCTCCTTTCCCGGCTCCGATCAGGGATCGCTCACCAGCCTGCTCGCCGATTTGTTCTTCCGCGAGGTGGTGAAGCGGGCCAGCTACGGTATCGACTTGCACACCGCCGCACTCCACCGCACCAACCTGCCGCAGATCCGCATTGCCCCCGGCGACAGCGAATTGATGAAGCTGGCGGAAGCCTTTGCGCCGCCGGTCATCATGACATCGAAACTGCGCGATGGTTCGCTGCGCCAGTCCGCCAAGAATGCCGGCGTCAAGGTGATCCTCTATGAAGGTGGCGAGGCCCTGCGCTTCGAGGAACCGGCCATCGAAGCGGGCGTGAAGGGCACGCTGCGCGTGATGAAGCACATCGGCATGATCGAAGCCGCACCTGCTGTTCCGGCCCACGCCAGTACCATTCACTCCACCTCAAGCACCTGGACGCGTGCCCCCGAGGGCGGAATCCTTCACTCCGTCCGCCATGTGGGCGACCGCGTGGGCCGCCGCGAGCCCATCGGCATCATCACCGATCCGCTCGGCCAGACGCGGGTTCCGGTGTTTGCGGAAGATGACGGCATCATCATTGGCCGCACCAACCTGCCCATCGTCAATCGCGGCGATGCATTGTTCCATGTGGCGCGGATAAAAACGTCCGCGAGGGTGGACGCCATGCCGGACGAAGACGAGATTATCTGAGTATAAAATCTCTCTCGTTGATTTTGACACTGGAATACCGGATGAGACGATGTGATCGGTTCACGTCAAACCGGCACTTTGCAAGCACAGAGTCAGTATAACTTATCCGCCCATGAGTAATAATATCGGCCTGCTCGATCACGTCTTCGGGAAATCCCTCTACAAATCCACCTTCTTCTGTTTTGCGCTGATGCAGGATTTGTGGGCGCGCCGAAAGCTGATCGCCTTCACTTCGGTCGTGCTGGTGGCACTGATTGCGATGGACCTGTACACGCGTCGTCCCACCCCTGCCCTCACCCAATCCTTCGACAGCAGTGCGATGCCGGAGAGCGAAGTGGCCTTCATCAACATCGTGAAGGACTACCAGCGACGCAGCGACAAGGCGCAGAGTGAAATCCAGCTCGCCGAGCTGCTGGGCAAGCGCGCGGCCGAATTGCGTGGACTGAATCTGGATGGAGAGATCGTGAACTGGACCGGAGAGGTTCAGGATGCCAGCGCCAGCCGCGACGGTCGCGGCGTGCTGTCCATCGGCATTGCGCCGGGCATCAGCTTCGGCACCTGGAACAACGCCCAATCCGATAATGGGCGCAATACCCTCATTCCCGTGACCAGCGGCCTCTATGCCCGGCTCGACCGCCTCAAGATCGGTGATCGTGTGATTTTCTCAGGCACGATCTTTCCGTCCGGGCAGGTTGGCTTTCAGGAAAAGAGCATGACCCTGCGAGGCTCGCTTGCATCGCCGGAATTTCTCATCAGGTTCAGCGACCAGACCGCAAGAAATGTGCGCTGAACGAAAGCATGGCAAGGCCTGTGCTTCCTGCGGAGGTGTGGTGCATGACCATCACCTTGCCTGCCCCCATTGCGGCAAGACCCTGCGCTGCTTCGGCGCCTCCCACTTCACGGTTCTCGCCAACACGCTGTTTGTCGCCTTCAACATCTACATGTGCTTCCAGCTCACATTCGGCTACCTGCTGCTGTTGCAGTTCAACGAACTGGTATCGGAGAACGGCCGGGCCTTTCTCATCAACGTCGGTCATATTGGCGCGACCCTGATCCTGTGTTCGTGGATTGCAGGCAACGGCCTTCTCGGCGCCCTGGTCTATCTCTATCGCAAAAAGAGCTAGACGCCGATGCCGTGAGCCCTCATGGCCTCGGCCACTTCGGTGAGGATGGCGGGGTCATCGATCGTTGCAGGCGGCTTGAAGTCTTCCTTGTCGGCAATCTTGCGCATGGTGGCGCGCAGGATCTTGCCGGATCGCGTCTTGGGCAGGCGCTTGATGGTGATCACCGTTTTCAATGCCGCAACGGCTCCGATCTGCTCGCGGACCAGCTTGACGCATTCCTTTTCCACCTCTGCAGGCGTCTTGGTGACACCGGCCTTCAGCACCACAAGACCGAGCGGCAATTGGCCTTTCAGTTCGTCGGCGATACCGAGCACCGCACATTCCGCGACGCTGGGATGCGAGGCCAGGACTTCTTCCATGCCACCGGTCGAGAGCCGGTGGCCGGCGACGTTGATGATATCGTCGGTGCGCGCCATGATGTAGAGGTAGCCGTCCGCATCGATGTAGCCTGCATCCGCCGTTTCATAATATCCGGGGAAGTGCGTGAGGTAGCTCTTGCGGAAGCGATCATCGGCATTCCACAAGGTCGGCAGGCATGAGGGCGGCAGTGGCAGCTTGATGCAGATGGCGCCCAGTTGGCCGGGCGCCACCTCGTGGCCGCCCTCGTCCAGAACATGGATTTCATAGCCCGGCATGGCGACGGTGGGAGAACCGTACTTCACCGGCAGCTTTCCAAGTCCCACCGGATTGGCCGCGATGGCCCAGCCCGTTTCCGTTTGCCACCAGTGATCGATCACCGGAACCTTGAGATGGTTCTCGGCCCACTTCACGGTGTCGGGGTCGGCACGCTCACCGGCAAGGAAAAGCGTGCGGAAGTGCGAAAGGTCATGCTGGCCGATGAACCGGCCGTCCGGGTCTTCCTTCTTGATGGCGCGGAAGGCGGTGGGAGCGGTGAAGAGGGCCGCCACCTTGTACTCGCTGATGACGCGCCAGAAGGTGCCGGCATCGGGCGTGCCCACGGGCTTGCCTTCAAACACCAGTGTCGTCGCCCCCATGAACAGGGGGGCATAGCAGATGTAGGAATGCCCCACGACCCAGCCCACGTCAGAGGCCGACCAGAATACTTCGCCCGGCTTGATGTCGTAGATGTTTTCCATTGACCAGCGCAGGGCCACCATGTGGCCGCCGTTGTCGCGCACAACGCCCTTGGGCTGGCCGGTCGTGCCGGAGGTATAGAGGATGTACAGGGGGTCGGTGGCCTTCACCGTCACGCACTCGGCGCGGCGTTTCTGATTGTCCACCAGCGCGGCCCAGTCCGCATCATCCGGCCCGAGATCAGCGTCCACCTCCGGGCGCTGGAACAGGATCACCTTGTCCGGCTTGTGCTCGGATTGCGCAATGGCGTCATCCACCAGCGGCTTGTAGGCAATGATGCGGCCCGGTTCGATGCCGCAGGAGGCGGTGAGGATCACCTTTGGCTTGGCGTCGTTGATGCGGGTGGACAGCTCGTGCGGGGCAAAGCCACCGAAGACGACGGAATGGACAGCCCCGATGCGGGCACAGGCCAGCATGCCGAACAGGGCCTGCGGAATCATCGGCATGTAGAGGATCACGCGGTCGCCCTTGGCCACGCCCATGTCCTGGAGGCAGGCTCCGAGACGGGCGACCTCATCCAGCACCTGGTCATAGGTGTAACTGGCCTTCACGCCGGTCATGGCGCTGTCATGGATGATGGCGGTGCGGGAACCGTTTCCCGCCTTCACATGGCGATCAATCGCATTCCAGCAGGTATTGCACTCGGCCCCCACGAACCAGCGGTCAAGCCCGTCCACGCGGTCGTAAACCTTGTCCCAGCCCTTCACCCAATCCACATTGCCTGCCGCTTCCGCCCAGAATCCGGTGCGGTCGTTCTTCCAGCGGTCATAGGTGGCAGCATACAGGCTCATGGCGAGAATCCCCCTGGTGAGGCGTGTTCGTGGATGGCCCCTTTTCGCGCGCTCTGCCGCCTTCGCGCGAGGCCAACTTTGGTCTGAGGATATTAACGGGATTTAAGAGCTTTTGCAGGCATTTTGCCGCCCGGCATGGGAGCAGCGCAATGAGCAACATTTCGGGCACGCTGGAGGGTGGGGCGCTTTCCGGAAAGGGCTTTTCGTCCCTCTTGCGGGAGGGCCTGTCCGCCCATGCCCTGATGATCACGCTCGCCCTGACCTATGTGCTGGCCCTCAAGATTTCCGGACTCGTCAATCCTTCCGTGAACGACCTTTCAGGGGCAGAGGCCTTCCTCGGCCTTGCCACCTTCTCCATTCCGATTGCCCTTCTCTCGCTCACCGTTTTCCTGTTCGGCCACATGGCCCTTGTGGACAGGCCGGACCGCCCCACGCGCGAGCTGTGGCAGCGCCTCAAGGGCGTGCTCGCCTCGCCCCAGCGCATGTCGCGCGGCATCCCGATGTTCGTGTCGCTGCTGACGTTCATGTATGGCTTTACCGTTTTCAAGGCCAACATCACGTCCTTCATCCCGTTTGCGCTCGATGAGACACTGGACCGGTGGGACGCGGCCATCCATTTCGGCTACCGCCCGTGGGAACTGCTGCAACCGGTGCTCGGCTATCCCATCGTCACCATGCTGCTGAACGTGAACTACAATGCATGGTTCTTCGTGATGAACATCTTCTGGGCCTACCACGCCTTCCTTGCGAAGCCCGGTGTGGAGCGGACCCGCTTCTTCCTGTCATTCATCCTCATCTGGTCGCTTGGCGGCACGCTGGCAGCCATCCTGACATCATCCGCAGGCCCTTGCTTCTATGGCCGCATCGGCCTTTCGCCCGATCCCTATGCACCGCTGATGGCCTATCTCAACCAGGTCCACGAACTCTATCCGCTGTGGGCAATCGACACGCAGAACATGTTGTGGGATTTCCGCAGCCAGGGTTCGGTCTTCGGGGGAATCTCCGCAATGCCGAGCATGCACAATGCCACGGCCCTGCTGTTCGTCCTCGCCGCCTGGAACAAGGGGCGCCTGTTGCGCGGCATCCTGATTGCCCACATGCTTCTTGTCTTCATCGCCTCGGTTCACCTGGGCTGGCACTATGCGATTGACGGATATGCGGCTTGGCCCATTGCCGCTGCCCTGTGGTGGCTCGCCGGCCGCATCGCCGCCTGGTGGGAGGACCGCCCGCATGTGGCCCGCTTCAATGCCCGCGTCGCCCATGTCTGAGGCTGCGCTCCATACACCCGCACACGGGCCTGGCCGCGCCGCCCTGCTCTGGCTCAGCCTGCGCCAGCAATGGATCTTCTTCGTCATACCGCTCCTGTACGTTGCGACCACAAGCTGGTTCCTGCGTGACGTGCCGGAGGCCAGGGTCGCATCCGTCCGCGCCCTGGTGATGGGAATGATCACGCTCACCCTTCCTGCCGGGCTTGTGGCCGTGTTCCTGTTCCGCCTTGCACAATATGCGCTGGTGCTGAAGCCGACGAGTCCCACGCGGCAGATGATCAGGGATGTCGGCGGGTTGTTCAGCAAGCCTTCCGCCATCATCCTTGGGCTGCCCTTGCTTGCCGCCATGGTGATCTTCAACAAGGGCATGCTGGAACTGAAGCCGATGATCCCTTTCGTCAATCCCTTCACATGGGATTTGCCGCTTGCCGATCTCGACCGCAGCCTGCACGGCGGGTCCGATCCCTGGGTCTTGCTGCAACCGGTGTTGGGCCACGACTATGTGACCTTCATCATCAGTGTCTTCTATAACCTCTGGTTCCTCGCCCTGTTCGGCTGCTTCACGTGGTTCGGCTTTGCCAGCCGCCCGTCGGTGAACCGCACGCAGTTCTTCCTCTCCTACATGCTGACGTGGTGGATCGGGGGCGGCCTCCTGGCAGTTGCCTTCTCGTCGGCGGGGCCAGTCTATTACAGCGGAATCGGCCTTGCGCCCGATCCCTTCGCACCGCTGATGGCCTACCTCAACGACGTCGACCTGCGCCTGCCCATTCTCTCGCTCGATACCCAGAAGCTGCTCTGGGACGGCTATACCGGCAAGACGGCCCCGATCGGCATTTCCGCCTTCCCTTCCATGCACAACGCCTCGGCCCTGCTCTTCGCCCTGGCGACCTGGCGGCGTTCACGCGGGCTTGGCATCGCCTTTGCCGTGTATTGCGCCATCATCCTGATTGGCTCGGTGCACCTGGGCTGGCACTATGCGGTTGACGGCTATGCCGGGCTTTTGCTGGCGGCGCTCTGCTGGTGGCTTTCCGGCTTTGCCGCCCGCTGGCACCATGCCCGCGGCGATAGCCGGAAACTGGACGAAGGTCTGGCCTCGCTTTAATCGAAAGGCTTGCTAAAAAGGGCATCCACAACGGGTACCTCGCATGTCTTCCTACGATCACGACCTCGACAAGAACGCCGCCAACTTCCAGCCCCTGACGCCACTTTCCTTCCTGGAGAGATCAGCCGCGGTCTATCCCGACCGCCTCGCCATCATCCATGGCAGGGCGCGCGTCACCTACCGCGATTTCTATGCCCGGTGCCGCAAGCTCGGGTCTGCCCTTGCCAGATACGGCATCGGCAAGGGCGATACGGTGTCCGTGCTGCTGGCGAATACGCCCGCCATGCTGGAATGCCACTACGGCGTGCCCATGACCAAGGGCGTGCTGAACACCCTGAACACCCGGCTCGATGCGGCGACCATCGCCTTCTCCCTCGACCATGCCGAAGCCAAGGTCTTCATCGTGGACAAGGAGTTCTCGAAACTTGCCGCCGATGCGCTGGCGCTGTGCAAGGTGAAACCGCTGGTCATCGACTACATCGACCCGGAACACGACGTTGAAGGCGCGCGCGTCGGCAGCGAGGACTACGAAACCTTCCTGCAGTCGGGCGATGCCGCCTACCAGTGGCACTGGCCCGATGACGAGTGGGACGCCATCTCGCTGAACTATACCTCCGGCACCACGGGCAACCCCAAGGGCGTCGTCTATCACCACCGGGGAGCGGCGCTGCTCGCGCAGGGCAACGTGCTCACGGCCACCATGCCGAAGCATGCCGTCTATCTCTGGACCTTGCCGATGTTCCATTGCAACGGCTGGTGTTTCCCCTGGTCGCTCTCAGTGATTGGCGGCACCCATGTCACGCTGCGCTGGGTGCGCTCCAAGCTGATCTGGGCTGCACTGGACGAGCACAAGGTCACGCATCTGTGTGGTGCGCCCATCGTGATGTCCACCATCCTCAATGCGCCCGCAGAGGAAAAGCGGGCCTTGTCACAGAAAGTGGAGTTCTTCACCGCTGCCGCCCCGCCGCCGGAAGCGGTGCTCGCCGCCATGGCCGAGTCGGGCTTCAACGTGACGCATCTCTATGGCCTCACCGAGACCTATGGCCCTGCCGTGGTGAACGACTGGAAAGCCGAGTGGGATGAGCTGGCCGGCCCCGCACGTGCCGCGAAGAAGGCCCGTCAGGGCGTGCGTTATCATGCGCTGGAAGACCTCACCGTGATGGACCCGGAAACGATGCAGCGCGTGCCAGCCGATGGCGAGACCATGGGCGAGGTCATGTTCCGCGGCAACGTGGTGATGAAGGGTTACCTCAAGAATCCGAAGGCCAGCGCCGAAGCCTTCAGGGGCGGCTGGTTCCATTCCGGCGACCTGGGAGTGCTGCATCCCGACGGCTACATCCAGTTGAAGGACCGCTCGAAGGACATCATCATCTCCGGGGGCGAGAACATATCGTCCATTGAAGTGGAGGACGCGCTCTACAAGCATCCTGCCGTGCAGGCGGCAGGCGTGGTGGCGAAGCCTGATCCGAAATGGGGCGAAACGCCGTGCGCCTTCGTGGAGCTGAAGCCCGGCAAGACCGCGACCGCAGACGAGATCATCAAGTGGTGCCGCGATCACCTCGCGCACTACAAGGTGCCGCACTACGTGATCTTCACCGAAATCCCCAAGACAAGCACCGGCAAGATCCAGAAGTTCAAGCTGCGCGAACTGGCGAAAGGGTGACGCCCGGGTGACGCCTAGGCGCTGGGCCTAGCGTCCCCGCACCTCTGCAATTCCCATGCGGGCAAGCTCGTCGGCGCGCTCATTGTCGGGATTGCCGTCGTGTCCCTTCACCCAGTGCCAGGAAATCTTGTGCCGCCTGATCGCCTCGTCAAGCGCCTGCCACAGCTCGACATTCTTCACCGGCTTCTTGTCGGCGGTTTTCCAGCCGTTCTTTTTCCAGCCATGGATCCACTTGGTGATGCCGTCCTTCACGTATTGTGAATCGACATGCATCGCCACCGCGCACGGACGTGTCAGGGCATTCAGCGCCTCGATGGCGGCCTTCAGCTCCATGCGGTTGTTGGTGGTGTTTGCCTCGCCGCCAAACAGTTCCTTGCGGCTGCCGTTGTAGTCGAGGATGGCGCCCCAGCCGCCCGGCCCCGGATTGCCGGAGCAAGCGCCGTCGGTGTGGATCACGACTGTGTTGGCGCTCATGCGGCGGGCTGGTTTTCGCGCAGTTCACGCGGCAACTTGAAGGAGACGTTCTCCTCGCGCAGCGTCACCTTCTCCACCGTCACGTCATAGTGCTGGCGGAACGCATCGACGATTTCATTGACCAGAACCTCAGGCGCCGACGCTCCTGCCGTAAGGCCGAGAACCTTGAGGCCGCCGAGTTCATCCCATTTCAGGTCGCTGGCACGCTGCACCAGCAGCGCCCGCGGGCAGCCGTTCTTTTCGCCCACTTCCACGAGCCGCTTGGAGTTCGATGAGTTGGGCGCACCCACCACCAGCAGCATGTCGATGTCGTGGGCGATCGATTTCACCGCTTCCTGGCGGTTTGTGGTGGCATAGCAGATATCTTCCTTCACCGGCCCGCGGATGTCCGGGAAGCGACGGCGCAAGACCTCGATCACTCCGGCAGTGTCATCAACGGAAAGTGTGGTCTGGGTGATGTAGGCGAGCTTGCCCGGATCTCGCACCTGAAGGGTTTCAGCATCTTCCGGCGT
>JAEUMJ010000077.1 GCA_016792865.1 Hyphomicrobiales bacterium
CGGGGCCTGCCCCTCTTCATCACCGCCATCACGTGGCTGTTTTTCCTGGGCGTCGGCTTTGCGGCGTGTGATCGCGCCTGCAAGACACTGGGCAAGGACGATCACGGGCAGGTGGTGTGGGATGAAACCGTCGGCATGCTCCTGGTGCTGCTCACCTCACCCAAGGGCTGGCCGTGGTGGCTTGCGGCCTTTCTTGCCTTTCGCTTCTTCGACATCGTGAAACCCTGGCCGGTTCGACTTGCCGATGTGCACGCGAGGGGCGGCGTCGCCGTCATGATGGATGACGTTCTGGCTGCCGCCTATGCCATTGCATTGCTGTGGCTGGCGCACGCCTTCACGGGATGAAGGACTCGAATACCCACTCGCCCGTATCCAGCGCCTTTCCCCATGCATCCACCCGCGTGACAGTCGGCACGCGCTTGCTTTCGTCCAGATGCAGGTATGCGGAAACCAACTGCACATCCCTGCCCGACAGCTTCGTTTCGAGGCGGGGCACATTGTTCACCACACGAAGAACAGCACTCCGCTTTGCATATGCCTTGAGGGTGATGCGGAAGGATTGCGGCTCCTTGCTCTGCAGAACCGCATTCACCCCATAGGCCAGGTTCTGCTCGGCAAAATTCAGCTCTTGCCTTTCGCCAGTGTTACCATAGCGGCGCCAGTACACATCAAGGGGCCTCTTGCCGGAAATCCTGCCATTGTCCTTCATGTTGGCGACATAGACCACGGTGTTCGCGTTCATCGAACGTTGCAGGAAGAACACCTGATTGGGTTCAGCAGGTACCGGAAAGCCGAAGCTCCCCGGGGAATCTGCCCATGCCAGGGATGCCGCCAGCAGCAGCCCGCCCATGAATGCAACACTGCGCGTGAACATCGGTCCTTGTCCTCATTGCCGGTTGTCGTGGCGGCGGAGCAACGAGCGGGCGCGGAAGAACCGCTGGATGGCCGTTGCATGACAAAGCAGGGCCATCAGCCACAGTCCCGCCTGCATCACATCCACATGCTGTTGCAGCCACGGCCAGGCGAGACCGTTCACGATGAGCAGCAGGCAGAGATAGATGATGCGTTCCTGTCGCTCGAACACATCCGGCCAATCGGAATTGCTGACCGGCATCTCCACGGCGGTGCGCGCCTTGGCGTAACTGGTGAGGAAACTGCCGCCGAGGACGGCGAAGGCCGCCGGCCAGTTCCCGGTTGCGGTGGCCAGCGCCGCCAGCACCATCATTTCCTGATAGCGGTCCACCATCGCGTCGAGGTAGCCGCCGAAATGTGAAGACTCCCCGCGCAGCCGTGCCACCGCGCCATCCATCGAGTCGGCAGAGAAGGCGAAGATCAGGCCGATGCCGTACCACAGGGTTGAGCCGTGCCAGAGGTAGGCGACCGACATGGCGGCGACGATCAGGAGGCCAGCAACCGTTACCTGATTGGCTGTCAGGACACGGGCGAGTGGCCGCGCCGCACCTTCCCACAACGGATCGATATGCCGCTTGAACAAGCCGTCGATCATCCGCGCTCTCCTTCCGAGTTGTAAAACGTGCGAAACCAGGGCGCATTGCGGCGATAGGCATCGACGAACAGGTCAAAGCGCCGATCGAAATAGGAAGCTGCCCGCGGGTCGGGCCGGTACACCGCTGCTTCTTTCTCACCAAGCGACCGGGCCGCCTCCCAGGGATTGGGGAAAAAACCCAGATGGGCACCGGCGATGGCGGCGGCCCCCTGCACGCCTGACAGCCGGGCCTCCGGCGCAATTGAGAGTTCGGTTGCAAGACAATTCGCAAGTGTCTGGCAGAACGCATGATTTTGAGTCACACCTCCCACCACGCGCAAGCGTCGGCCCGCAGCCGTTCCCTTTTGCTGCCTCACCGAGCGGTAGGCCCAGCGCGTGTTGAGAGCCACGCCTTCGATCACACCCTGAGCCAGGCTCCGGGAATCATGCATCAGCGACAATCCGAGGAACCCGCCCCGCAGTCGCTCGTCATCGGCGGGCACACGCTCGCCCGCAAGCCATGGCAGGAACAGGGGCGGAGGCGCAGCATTGGGATCCGCCCGAAACAATCGTGTCTGGGCCGCACCGCTGGCGAGACTGTCATACCAGTCGAGGCAGGAACCGGCACTTTCCTGGGTGGCGATGAGCAAGGGCCGGTTGTTGATCGGGCTGAGGATCGTTGCGTAGCCTTCGCTCGCCTTGAGACGGCGCGAAGGATAAAAGCCGCCGATCCACGAGCTGGTGCCGATGGAGAGATGCAACTCGCCATCGCCAACCTGTCCGCTGCCCAGCGCCGCCGCGCACACGTCGCCACAGCCCGCAATGACGGGCAGCCCTGCGGGCAAGCCGAGATCGGCGGCCGCGAGCGCCGTCAGGCCTCCCGGACTCTGATCCCCGGCAACAATGTCCGGAAGCATGTGCGGCGCAATGCCGAAACGCTTCATGAGATAGGGCGACCAGGCAAGCCGCCGGGGCCGCGTGTCCATCATCCATGTCAGGTTGGCGGAATCGGCTGTGGTCACGAAGCGGCCGGTTGCCTTGTGGATGAACCAGTCCTTCACATCGAGCAGCTTGTGGGTGCGGCCCCAGATCTCCGGTTCGTTTTCCCGGAGCCAGATCATCTTGCCGGGAGGGTCCATGCCATTGAGTGACGGGGCGCCATTGGTAAGCCAGAGGGAGGTGAGGAGCTTGTGCGCGCCGTAACCGAGGATGGACGGGAAGCCACCCATCGCCGCCCGCGTGACCTTGGACGAGCGCTTGTCCAGCCAGATCAAGCAGGGCCGGAGCGCCTGCCCTTCTGTATCAACGGGAACAACCCCGCAAAGCTGGGCGGAAATCACCAGGCCCGCAGCGCGCTTCGGCAGATCGGGCATCTTCCCGAACAGTTCCGTGAGCGCTGCCCGAAAGGCGAGCCACCATTCGTCCGGATCCTGTTCTGCATGGCCCGGCTGGGCAAATCGTGTGGGATAGGACTGCACCGCGACCGTGATGATCGAGAGATCGGCGCGGACCACGCCGATGCGAAGGCCGGTGGTTCCCACGTCAACGGAGAGAATGAGGTCGCGCTTCTCCATCACCATCTCGTCGACTCCGGCCCTTCGCCAACATCACTGGGTAAATCCCGCAGCTGGCCGTATGGTGATTTGCCGATATCGACAAATAACGCCTTGTAGGATGAATGACACCCTCGCCTGCCCACATGCCCGTCGCGACCGAGCCGATCGACATCGTTTACACTTGGGTTGATGACCGCTACCCCGGCTATCTCGATCTCCTGCGCCAACACGCGCGCCACCCGCGCGACAGCGACCCGTCGCGAACACGCGACAATCTGGACACGCTGCGATACAGCCTTCGTTCGATTGAGCGATTTGCCCCCTGGGTCAACCGCATCCACATCCTCACCTGCCGCCCACAAGTGCCCGCGTGGCTGAATACGGCGCATCCCCGAATTTCGGTCGTCCATCATGATGAAGTGATGCCCGCCGAGGCGCTGCCCACGTTCAATTCGCTGGCCATCACCAGCCATCTCCATCTCGTGCCTGGTGTCTCCCGCCGGTTCATTTACTTCGAAGACGACATGGTTCTGGTGGCGCCGCTTGCGCTGACCGATTTCCTTGACGGCGGCGGCAGGCCCCTGGTGTTTGAGGAACGGAGCATTGCGCCGCGGACCGAAGACATTGCCGACCCTGAAAGGAGCGGCGGCTGGAACCTCGCCCTCGCGGCAAGCAACGTGCTGTTGGACGTGAAATACGGCACGTCGCGGCGGAGGCAGGTGGGTCACAGCCCCCTCCTGATCGACAAGGCGCGCTGGCAAGAGACGCTGGATTTCTTTCCGGCGGCGCGTGACCTGACGGTGAACTCGCGCTTCCGGACTGCGGGCAATTTCGCGCCGGAGTTCCTGTATAACCAATGCCTGCTGGCAGAGGGACAGGCAACACTTGTGCCCCATCGCAAGGCCCGTCGCACTGCGGGTTACATCCCGCTGGAAGATGCCTGGCCGGTCACACTGGCCTTTCTCGCCATGGCGCATGTAATGAAGCCGAAATGGCTGACCTTCAACGACAACTTCGGCCCGAACCCGAACCGCATGACGCTGGCGATGGTGCGACGGTTGCTGCATCACATCCTGCCCACCGCGTCCGACTTTGAACGCCCCCTCGCCAGCGCCTCCGCATAGACCTTCTCGAAGGCGGGAGCCGCCGTCGCCACATCGAATTGCCGGGCATGCGCCCTGCCCCAGCCGGCGAGGGCAAAGCGCACCTCGTCATCACCGAGAAGGACCAGCGCCTCCCGCGCCAAGGCGTCGGCGTCGCCGGGCGGAACGAGCAAGGCCCTGCCTGGGCCGGTGAGCACGTGGACGTAGCCCGCGTTGGCAGCGCCGATCACCGGGGTTCCGCTGGCAAGTGCTTCGGCAAGGACAATGCCAAAGCTCTCGCCATAGGTGGCGGGAGAGATCGCAATGTCTGCTTCGGCAAGGAGACGCAGCAAGGCCGTGCGACTGGGTGCCGGAACATGCTGCAAGACCTGCGCACCAAGGCGGTGCTGCGCCTTGCGGACCATCGGCTCAAGCTCGCCGTTTCCGGCAATGATGAGTTGCGGCATCGCCAGCCCGCGCGGCAGCGGAACCGCACCGGAGGAAATCCGGCTCCAGGCGTCCAGCAGGACATCCACGCCCTTGCGCGGCTCCAAGCGCCCGAAGAACAGTGCGGTCTTGCGCCCCGACGGAGGCTCCTTCCGCACTGCGAAAAAATCCGACAGATCGGTGGCGGGAGGAAGAACAACCGGCTTGATGCCACGGGCAGCGGGTCGCAAATGACCAAGCGGCGCAGGCGAAACGGCAATCGCACCGTCCAACCTCGAAAGCAGGTAGCGGCTGAGCAGCTTGAACACGATGCGCATGACCACGCCCGAGAATCCGGGCGGCGGCGTGTCATGGAAGGTGGCGACGGCGGGAACCGGCGTCTGCCGGAAGATCTGCCACGGAAGGAGCGGCACCCACATGGTGTGGTAGTGCATCACATCGGGCCTGAACGCGGCCAGCCTGTCGGAGAGGGCACGAAGCTCCGAGCGCGACGCCAGCGTGATTTCAAAGGACGTGCCGAGCACGGATACGCGCCGCGCCGCACCCAGCGTGTACATGTTGCCGTCTCCGCCCGTCCCCCGGCCCGGACCGATGAGGAGCACGTCGTGCCCGCGTCGTCGCAACTCTGCCGCAAGCGAATGAACATGCTGCTGCACGCCACCGTGCCGCGAAAGATCATATGGACTGACCTGAACGATCCGCATCGCTGCTGCCTCTCAACCCTCCGGGTTGCCCATCATCATGCGGCGTGGCCGGCAATCACGTCTGCGACGGACACCTCGGTGATCTTGCCGTTCTCGAAGCGGAACAGCCTGTCGCAACAATCAACCCAGTGAAGATCGTGGGTGGAAACAATCAGTGTCTTGCCGCGTGCCTTCAACTCCGGCAGCAGGTGGCGGAAGAAGAATTCACGCTGCGTCGGATCCTGATCGGCCACGAACTCGTCAAGGATCAGGAAGTCGCGATCCTCCAGCAGCGCGATGGCAAGGGCCAGGCGGCGCTTCTGGCCCGCAGACAGGTCAAGCCGGGTCACTTCGCCGTTGCTCACGTCGGTGATTCCGGCGAGACCGACCTTGACGATGGCAGCGGCGGCTTCCTCTCCGGTCACATGCTCCAGCCCGTGCAACTGCCGGAAGACATGGAACTGCGAGAAGATGGCCGAGATACGGGAGCGATACTCCGCCATCATCTCCGCCGCGAGTGGCTGGCCGTCCACCTCGATCGATCCTTCCTGCAGGTCGAGGAGACCGGCCATCACGTTCATGAAGGTGGTTTTGCCGCTGCCGTTGTTGCCGATGAGGAAAACGATCTCACCGGACCTGATGCTGAAGTCAAACGGCCCCAGCACGAAGCTGCTCGTTTCGCGGGAGTCATGTATGGCAGAGCCGGACCTGACCGTGATCCGGTGAAAGCCGGCCGGATGTTCCGGAACATGCTCGGTCACGCGCCGGAATTGTTCCAGCTTGCTTCCCAATTCGGAAATGCGGGCAAAGCAGACCAGCGTCCCGATCACCGACGGGTAGCTGGAAATGATCTGCTCGAAGGGCGTCAGCGAGAAAAGCACCAGCGTCAGCACCTGATAGGTGGTCGCCATCTCGGCGCTGCCGTAGTACGGAACGAGGAAGACGATGCCGCCGAAGAGCAGGAACTTCAGGGCATGTACAGCAGCTTCGCCCCCTTCATAGATGCGGCTCACCTTGATGTTGGTTTCGCGAAGAAGCGTCAGCACCCGCGTCGTTGCCGCAGCAAAGCTGTCGCGGCGCTTCATGTTCAGCCGCAACTCCCTGAAGCCCTTGAGCATCTCCGAAACCCGCTCGAAATAGGCCACATCCAGCGACCGGGCATCGTTGTTGAGGCGTGCCATGGCTTTTTGCTGGAGGTAGTAGCTCAAGGTACCGCCGAGCATGACAAGGGCCGCAAAACAGCCCGCGATCAAGGAATAATAGAAGAGTTGCGGAACCGCGATTCCGAGGAACACGAATGACGGCAACAGGCCCAGCGCCGTTGCCGTGAAGTTCGCGACGTTGGTCACGTCGGTGGTCAGGATGTGGTAGATTGCGCCGTGCTGCTGCCGATCCAAGAAGTTCGGCTGGACCTTCATCAGCCCCTGAATCAGCTTCATGCGAACGGTGTTGGTGACGTAGGTCGTCACCATCACGGTGGTGATCTGGTAGAAATAGAACGAACCGATCACCACGACGAAGGCGATGAGGAACAGCGGCAGCCAGAAGCCAAGCGCCACGTCGAGTGGCGATGCAGCCGCCTTGTTGACGACGATCATCACGTAATCGCGCGAAAAGCCGGCGACAATCGCGAGGGGCAAGAGCACATACTTCAGTTTCGGTGGCGCATGGGACCACAGGAACCGCAGCATGGCGACAAACTGCTTGAAACTAATATCCATGAGGTGTCGCGCGTTTCGTCGCGTATGCGCTTATTCGCAAATTAGCTCGGTTGGGAATCTATAGCCCTCGCCTGCTCCGGCTCCGGGGTTGCTCAAAACTCTCACACGGACACCGACGCCCCTTGCCCACATCCACGCCACGCCCGTTGATCCTGTCCGGCGCCGATGCAGGTTTCTTTCGCAGCCTGTGGCAATTCCTGCTTTCTGCAGAACGGACCGGAGCGAGCGACACCTTTCGCTGGCGCGTTTCCGATCTCGGAATGGAGCCGGACCAGCTCCGTCGGCTCAACCGGCGGTTCCCATGGTGCGAAGTCGTGCCGTTTGCCTTCGACTCCTACCCGCCTCATGTTGCGTTGAGTGCGAAATCCTATGCGTGGAAACCCATCATCCTCGCCGATGCCCTTGCAGCGACGACAAGCCCGGTGTTCTGGTTCGACAGCGCGACGCTACTGCATGAGGCCCTCGACCGGCCGCTCGCCATTCTGCGCACCCATGGCCTGTGGGTGTTGAAAAGCCAGTCCCCCCTGTTCCGGAAATGCGATCCCGCCGTGCTCGACGCCTTGCACGTCCCGCTTGAGGCTCGCCACCTCACGGAACGGGCCGCCGGTGCAATCGGGATCGACCCGCAGCATCCCGCCGCCATGGAACTGGCTCAGGCCTGGAAACGCCACGCCCTCGAAGCTGCGCACATTGTCCCGGTGAATGCGGCCAGCTTCCACAAGCAGGATCAATCCCTCCTGAATTGTCTCCTGCTCACGGCAGCCTGCAAGCGCGAAATCACGCTGACCGATGACGAGATCGACATCAGTTCCTTCCGCCCCTATCGGGGCCTCTCCACGCGCAACAAGGTGGCAGCCGATGCACCGGCCTGGCTCGATCCGCTGCTGCGCCTTCGCCAATCGATGGTGAAGGGCGCCGACCGCCTGTATCATCGCCTGCGCGAATTCGACGATACCACGCTGGACGGCCTCCGCCGCTGGTACAAGGAGCACTTCACCGTTCACGTCCGCAATCTGGCCAGCGGCGAGGCGCGGGAGATACCGGGGCCACGCTATGGCTACTACGCGGATCCCTTCATCTGGCGGCACGGGAGCACCATCGCGCTGTTCATGGAGGAGTTTCAGTACGCGCGGGACAACGGGCGGCTGGTGGTGATGGAGCTGTCGGATGCGCTCGAACCCCTTTCCGTGAAACCCGTGACCGCACCCCCCTTCCAGGGAGAGATCACGTCGCACGCCTCATATCCGTTTGTGTTCGAACTGGACGGCGTTCCGCACATGATCCCCGAAACAGGCGAGCGGCGTTCGGTCGATCTTTTTATCTGTGACCGCTGGCCAGATCGCTGGGTGCTGCGCCGCCGCCTCCTGTTCGGCATCGATGCGGTGGACAGCATGGTGGTGCAGCGGGACGGCCTGTGGTGGCTGCTGACCTCGGTTCACGACGGGCAAGGCAACCGCCATCTGGAGATCCACTTCACCGATGATCTGCTGACGGGGAAGTTCCTTCCGCACCCGCGCAACGGTGCGAAGCCCTACACGACAGCCCGGCACGGAACGGGCCGCAATGCCGGGTTCCTCACTGCTGCGGAAGACGGCACCCTTTTCCGCATCATGCAGCACAGCACGGACCACTACGGTCAGGGTGCCTGTGCGATGGAGATCACGTTGCTCGACCGGCAGGCGTTCCAGGAAGTCCCGGTGGACTGCATTCCGGGCTTGCCGCTCTCCGTCACATCATTGAACACGCATCATCTCTCGCGCTGCGGCGATCTCGTCGCCTACGACGTGAGGGACCGGGTACGCTGAGGG
>JAEUMJ010000183.1 GCA_016792865.1 Hyphomicrobiales bacterium
GTCAATTCCCACACTTGTCTTAACAGTTCGGATAATCAGAAGGTTTGCAAATATTAACCCCATTGCGCTGGGGATTGCCGCACCATACGGCCCAAGCCACGGAATGAGCAGGCATTGCAAGGTGATGGTTAAGGCATAGGCAGCGGCCATGATCTTGAGGTAAGTCTTCTCCCGCCCGATCATTTGCAGCATGTAGCCCGTCGGCCCCGCGATGGCATCGAAGGTGAAGCCCACGCCAAGGATGATCATGACAGGATAGGCCACCACAAAAGCGGGATTGAACAGCGACAGCAGCGGCTTGCCGATGAGGACCAGGATGGCGAAGCCGATCAAGGTTGGAATCGCGATGGCCGCCGTGAGAAGGCGCATCAGGCGCTTCAGGGCCTCCTTGTCGCCGCTGTGATGATGCTTGGCGATGAGCGGCGCACTGAGGTGGTTGCCGGCAATAAGCAGAAGGCTGAGCATGTTTGCTGTGCGAAGGGCCGCAAAATAGGGTCCGGCGTCGGCCGGCGACATGAAGAAACCGAGAACCACCACATCGAATTGCTGCGCCAATGCATAAAGCGTGGCCGCGCCCCACATGGGAAGGCCGGTCTTGATCCAGAGGGGGTAGTCATGGGCGGGAGCAGGCTCGCGCAGCGCGGGCAAGAGATGGCTGTGGGCATAGCCCAACTGGGCGAGGACAATCACGAGCAGGAGAGCCGAAATGGCGAGCAACACCTGAACCGCATCGGGCCGGAAGCCCTGTGCAATCACCAAAACGGCGAGGACGCAGATGATGGCGCGCCAGACAATGTCCCGCGGAGCCATGGAATTGAAGGTGTAGCCGAAGGCGCGAAGTGCGCTAGCCGCATATTCGCTCCATGCCATGACCGGGAGAAGGACGGCACTCGCAATGATGAAGCCGGTGGATTGGCCCGGAGTGAGAACGCCATAGCCCCAGGCACCGAGTGCGACCAGAAGGGCAACAGCAAGCGGGAACAGGAATGTGAGCAGGGCCGAACTGCGGATGAAGCCATGCGCCATCGGCATGTTTCCGTGCGAGGTATATTGCGCGTGGAATCGCAGTATGGCGGTGCCGAGTCCGAGGCCCGCAATGGTGGAGAGCGTGATTGCCAGGCTGAAGCCCATGGCAAAGCGACCATACTCGACTTCGTCCATGGCGCGGGCAATCACCACGAACATGATGAAGCTCAGGGCCGCCGCGCCCACCTTGATGACCAGCGCCAGCAAGCCCTTGCTGAGCACGGAACTGATGTTCGGGTCGGCGAGATGCGAGGTGATGCGGGCGGCCAGGGTCATCTCAGGCCCGCATCGGCTGATTGAGGGGAGGGACGACATGGCGTGATGTGACCATGGTCGAGAGCGCGAAAAAGCCCCACGTCAGGCCAATCAACCAGTAGAAATGGCGCCAGTGATCGGTATCGATCTGGATGCCCTGCAGGATTGTCGTGAGGGTTGGCGCGAAAACCGCTATTGCCGGCCCCTGCCAGGGAGTCTTTATCCAGATCGAACGCACGCCTGCATAGATCGTGCTGAGGATCAGGGTGAAGTAGGTGACACCGCCAAGCCAGCCATAGGATGCAAAGGCGTTCACGAAGGTGTTGTGCGGGTCTTGACCATAGATCTTGTTGAAGTTGAGGGGGCCGAATCCGAGGGGGCTCACCATCAGTGCGGGGATGCTCCGCAACTGGTTGCCGAAGCGTCCTGTCTCACCGGCATCATAGTATTGCACCAGGGCGAAGCGCTGGATGAACATCTCACGGGTGGAGGGGATGCTCATGATCAACGAGAACCCGATGAAGCCGACGAAGATGGCCCCCACCACCAGAAAGACCACCCGCATGCGGGAATCGCGACGTGGCGGAAAGATGAATGAGAGGCCGGCCACCAGGACCGCCGCCGAGAAAAAGTTCACCCATGCGCCGCGCGAGAAGCTGAGGAAGATGGCCAGCGCAAGCAGGCCCAAGATGCAAAGGTGAATGACCGGGCGGCGGAACGTGCCCGCAATCAGGCCCTGGATGATCATCATGGCGGGCAGGATGAGATAGGTTGAAAAGACGTTCGGATCCTTGAAGGCACCTGTGGCGCGGCCCGGCAGCGGGGTGTTCCTGAACAATCCGCCGACCTGGAAATAGTCCAGCAGGCCGAGGATGGCTGCTATGGTTCCGCCCACGATCAGCCCGGAGCGGATGATGTTGAAACGCCGGTCGGTATCCTCGGAGACATAGAGCGCGATCACCATGGCGGAGAGCGCCATGTAGAAGGAGGTGATGACGAACATCACCGCCTTGGGATCCGGTGTCTCGGCGAAGAAGCTCCCGATGCCGCCGATGTTGTAGACAATCAGCATCATGATCAGCGGCATGATGCTGATCGATGGATTGAAGCGACCGGAGAAGAAGCCGACCAGCACCGTCAGGAACATGACGTCAACCGGTGCAGGCTCGACAAAGACGACGAACGACACGGCAAACATCAGCCAGACCAGGCCATTGCGGATCTGTTCGGCGGAAAAGCCTGCTACCAGTGGCCATTCGCGCACCATTTGGCCTTGCATGTCACATCCTCGTCCGGTCCTCGCGCGGCCGCCCTCAATAGGCGTTGCTGGTGTTGAACAGGGCCAGCGGAGTTCTTGCCAAGATGTAAAGATCGAAGGTTAACGACCAGTTTTCGATGTAGTGGAGGTCGTGCTCCACGCGGGCGCGGATTTTCTCTTCCGTGTCCGTCTCGCCGCGCCAGCCATTGACCTGGGCCCAGCCGGTCATGCCCGGCTTCACCTTGTGGCGGGCGAAATAGCCCTGAACCGCATTTTCATAGAGTGTCCCTGCCGCGCTGGCACGGGTGGCGTGAGGACGCGGGCCGACGAGAGACAACTCGCCCTTCAGGACATTGAAAAGCTGCGGCAATTCATCCAGCGTCGTCTTGCGAATGAAGCGGCCCACGCGTGTGACGCGCGGATCATCCCTGGTCACGAGCTTGCGGGCGTCCACATCCGCCTGATCGGTATACATGGACCGGAACTTGTAGACCTCGATGAGCTCGTTGTTGAAGCCGTAGCGCTTCTGCTTGAACAGGACCGGGCCCTTGCTGTCCAGCTTCACCGCAAGCGCCACCAGCGCCATGACCGGCGAGAGCAGCAGCAGGGCGAGGGATGCAATCAGGCGGTCCTCGATGGCCTTGAGCAGCGGTCCCCATTCCCCCAGTGGCTTGTCGAAGATGTCGAGAAGGGCAAGGTTGCCGATGTGGGAGTAGGCGCGGGGCCGATAGCGCAGGCGCTGAGACTGTGCGCTGAGACGGATATCAACAGGCAGTACCCACAGGCGGGAAACGATGTCCATCAGGCGCTGCTCGGCATTGACCGGAAGGGTGACGATCAGCGTGTCCACGCGAGAACTGCGCACGAACGAGATGAGATCGTTGATGCTGCCCAGTTTCTTCAGGCCGCGCATCTCGGAAGGACTGCGAGCATCGCTGCGGTCGTCGAAAATGCCGACAAGAGTGATGGCCGTGTCGCGGGAGTGTTGCAGGGCGGCAATCGCCTGCTCGGCTTCTGCGCCACCTCCGACGATGACGGCGCGGCGGTTCAACTGGCCGCGCGCGTTGAAGTGGCGCACGACGGCAGCCGCTGCGACGCGGGCTGCCAACAACCAGCCAAATCCGCTGACGCTCCAGGCGAGGAACCAGGCCCGCGAAATGCTGTGACCCATCTGCGTGGCGAAGGCGGCGATAGCGAGCACGGCAATGAAGCATACCCAGATGGCCGCCAGCCCGGGCGCGTTACGCATGGGATTGAGCAGGACATCGAGACGATAATGCCCTGTCATGTGGGCCACCGCGGGAACGCCCAGTGCCATGATGGCGATGACGGCGGCATAGACATGGCCCGGAGCAGCGAGCGAGAGGCCAGGATAGATTGCCAGTTGGGATACTGCGACGAGGGCAATTGCCAGCATTTCGGCGCCGCGCAGCAGGGTGATCAGGACGCGCGGGGAAACGAAGGGTTTTTCAGCGCCTCTGTCTTCAGGTGTGAGTGGAGGAATCGCTTGATTGAAGGAAGAGAGGTCAACCGAAGTCGCCTTCTTGAAAGAGTCAGGTTGGAAATTCATCGCCGTGTCGCCGTGTCGCCGTGTATCAGTTTGAAACAGGATGTCTTGTTCGAACAGACACGGAGCAAGACCGGGGCCCGCCCGGCATGATTGGTTAACGGCGTAGCGTGGCGTAGAAATCCGTGATGGTCTGCGTCATGGTCTCGACTGAATAGGCTGTGCGCATGGCGGTGGCGAGTGTCTGTGCCTTTCGGGCGGCCTCCGCACGGTCGGCAAGGGCCAGCCGGATGGCGCTGGCGATGGAAGCCTGTTCCGGTTCACACAGCATCTCTGGGGGCAGGACTTCCGGGATGCCGCCAACCCGCGTGGCGATGAGGGGCACGGCTGCCGCGGCTGCTTCCAGCACCACATAGGGGAAGGACTCATTACGTGATGGAACGATCATCATGCGGCCCAGGGTCAGGGCTTCGGCAATGGCAAGGCGTCCGGCAAAACGGACGCGGGAGTCCAGCCCGAGGGAAGCTGACAGCGCCTGGAAATCGGCGAGTTCCGGCCCATCCCCCACGATGGTGAGGCTCACGCCCGGCAGCCCGGCCAAGGCATTCAGCAAGAGGTCAATGCCCTTCAGGTGGCGCACTTCGCCAACAAAGAGGAGATCGGTCGCGTCAGGCCTGGCCCTGGCCGGAACGAATTCCTCCGCCCACAGACCATTGTGGGCGACAACGTAGGGCTTTCCCGCCAAGCCGATCTTGTCAGCAAAGGCTTTTTTCTCGAAGTCGCAAACGAACACGAAGCCCGCGCCGATACGGGCAAGGAGTGCCTCCGTCGCGAGGAAGGCTGCACCGGTTGGGCTTTTCCATCGATAGTGGAGGCTGCCGCCATGCGGTGTATAAACGCTTGGAATGCCAATCTGTTTTCCTGCCAACCGGGCGATCAGGCCACCCTTTGCGCCGTGTCCGTGAATGATGTCGAAGTCGCCACTCCGGGCCACGGCTTTTGCCTTTGCGATGGCGGGCAGATCCGATGGCGAGGGAAGGCGGCTGATTGCTTCCGTGGTCACGCCCGCCGTGCAGAACGGTTCACACGTGGCGAGCGTTGCCTTTGCCAGTGGGCCGCCGGTCGTCGAGTCGCAGAACAGGCCGATGTCATGGCCAAGGGCATGTTGTCCCTTCGCCAGATCGCGGACATGACGGAACAGCCCGCCGACAGGGCTGCGGAAAACGTGGAGGATGCGCATGGGACTGCTTTGCTTCAGAACCAGCGTTCACGCACGAAGACGATGTCGCCAGGGTAAACCTGTGTGGTGACCGGAACCTTGTATGTCTTCGTGCCATTCGCGGTGCGGCGGGTCAGCAGCACGTGTCCATGATCGGCTCGCGCACTGTATCCGCCTGCAGTGGCGATGGCCTGCTGGATCGTGAGGCCCCCCTGATAAGGGAAGGAACCCGCCGTGGTCACTTCACCCATGATGTAGAAGGGCCGGAGGTTGACCGCCTGCACCGATACCTTCGGATCACGCAGATAGCCGGCCTGCAGGCGTTGCACGATCACCCTTTCAATCTGGGCGCTCGTCATGCCCGCCACGGACACGGACTGGACGTAGGGCATCGAGAGAACGCCCGAAGGATCGACCACATAGTCACCGGACAGATCGGTCTCGCCCGCAACACGGATGCTCAGGCGGTCTCCGGCTCCGACGCGATAACCCGCGCCATACTCATAGGCTGCGGCTTCTCCCCTGGTTGCGAAGGGCGGAGTGGCGCCGGTGGCGTTGCGGGTCGGCAATTGAGAAATGGAGGAAACGGCGGACGGGCCTTCCTCAAGCGTGTCATTGGCTGTGATTCCGGTGCCGCCCGCGGGCGAATAGGGACCGTCGGATTCCCATGTGCTCGCGCAAGCCTGTAGCGAAACGGCCATGAGAATGAGGAGGGGAATACGCATCGGACACCACACTTGAAACAAACATGCGCACCGGGCGGGGCCTTGTGCACCCTGCAATGTCTAAGCAGTTATGGTGAACAATCACTTAAGCAACGGGGTTATCGAGTTGTTAATGGAATGGAAACCATAAGGCCCGAATGGTGGGGCACTTGGCAGACCAGCCCGTGTGGCGAATCTGCAATTCTTGCGTGTGACCGAGTGTTCAAGGACGATATGCAGCAGCCTTCCCAGATGATGACCGGTTTGAGCATCGCGGACATCGCGCGAGGCATGTTGCGCCGGTTTGTCCTCATCCTTGTTTGTCTTCTGCTTGGGGGCCTTGCGGGGTTCGGCATCATCACCGTCAACAAGCCGCAGTACGCCAGCGAAGCGCAGATTCTCGTCACCAACCTTTCCACGCCGTTCGACCGGCCCAATGCCGTGCAGGAACCGAAGCCCGATCCCATTGACGACAGATTCGTTGCCTCGCAAGTGGCGGTGTTGAAGTCGGAAGACCTCGCGACGCGGGTGGTGAGGCAGTTGCAGCTTGAAGGGCAGGGCGAATTCGACCCGATCCGGAACGGCGTTGGCAAGATCAAGAAAATCCTGCTCGGCCTCGGATTCGGCACCGACCTGCGCGTGATGCAGAAAGAGCAGCGGGCGGTACTTCATCTGGAGGACAACGCTTCGATTTATCAGGTGCCGATGTCGAATGTCATCGTCATCCGCTATACTGCACTCGATGGCAAGACTGCCGCAGCGGTCGCAAACTCCCTCGCCGAAACTTATGTGCTCTCGACCCGTGAGAACGAATCCGGCACCAATGCGCGGGCGCGTGACTGGCTGGGGGGCCAGATCGATGTGTTGCGCACAAAGGTGGCCGAGTCGGAAGCGGCGGCGGAAAGGTTCCGCGCCGAGGCAGGTCTCCTCAAGGGGCAGACCGCCACGTTGGGGGCGCAGGAGATTTCCGAACTCAACAGTCAGATCACGCTCGCGGAAGCGGCCAGCAGCGAGGCTCGCGCCAAGGCCGATGCCATCAAGGAAATGCTGGCCAACCAGGGCTCTGTCGATGCCTCCGCCGAAGTACTGAACAATACCGTGGTGCAAAGGCTGCGTGAGCAGCAGGTGTCGGCAATGCGCAAGGTGTCCGAGCTTTCGGCCACCTATCTGCCGAGCCATCCCAAGATGATTGCCGCGAGCCGCGAATTGACCGGGATCGAGAAACAGCTGCGACGCGAGGCCCTCAAAGTGGTGGAGTCGCTGCAGGGCCAGGCGAAGGTTGCCAAAGCCCGCGCCGACGCAATGAAGCAAAGCCTTGAAGAGTTGAAAACGCGTGAAGGCGGCGCCTTGCAGAGTGACGTGAAGCTCAAGGAGCTTGAGCGTGAGGCCGCCGCGAACCGGCAGCTTCTGGAAACCATGCTGGCACGCTTCGCCGACGCCAATGCGCGGCAGGATCTGAATTTGCAGCCGGGCTATGCCCGCATCATTCAGACGGCGGGTGTTCCGGCGGTTCCGTTCTTTCCGAAGGTGGGGCCGACGCTGTTGCTCACCACGCTTGGCGGGCTTGCGCTTGGCCTTGGTCTTGCCTTCCTGTTCGAGGTTATCAGGCAGTCGGGGCGGGTTGCCGAGATCGCTGCGCGCTTGCCCGATGTCACGTCAGGCCCCGTGCCGGAGCGGGTCCATGTTGCGCGTGGCAGCAGCAACGTGAACATTCCGGCAATCGTGGTCGAACCTCCCCAGGCCGCGCCATCATCGCCATCCGCTGCTGCCTCTCTCCCGTTGAATGGACAGGAATCCATGCCGCAATTGCTGGCTTCACTTCCTGCCGTGCCGCAACTGATCAAGGCTTTCGTCCTGCTGGAAGATGTCGGTCAGAACCCGGAGCTTGCGGAGCCGTTCACCCGGATTGCCGCTGCGGTGACGGACGCCGCCGCCAAGGGAACCAAGACTTTTGCCTTCACCAGCATCGGCGGCGCATATGACGCCGCATTCGCAAGTGTCGCGCTTGCGCGACTGCTCGCCTCGCACAAACTCAAGATTGTCGTTGTCGATGTGACGGCGTCCCGGCCGCATGTTCAGGATCTGATGGCGATTGCCGATGGGCCAGGGCTGATCGATCTCATCGCGGGCAAGGCCGACGTATCGAAGGTGATCGTGCGCGACGCGAAAAGCAATCTCCAGGCGATCCGCTTTGGCAACGGCGCGCACTCCGCCCAGATGCTCAACGAGCGGATGCCATCCATCCTGTCGTCGCTGGCAAAGATCTATGACATCGTGATCCTGAATGCCGGTGAAGCCTCTGCGCAAACACCTGATGCCGTGCAGGGTGTGGGTTCCGTGTTGTTCCTTGCCACGGCGGCGCGGCAGAAGGATGCCGCGGTGGCTGGCCGCATTCTTGCGGGGCGCGGGGTGCGGCGCATTTCGTATCTCCGCATCGACCCGCGCGATCAGGACGGGAGCGGCCTGCGCGCTGCAGGCTAGGGCTTTAACATAATCTTACCGTCATTATGGTGTGTTTCGCGCCATGTCCGCCAGCAAGACGCTTTTAAGCCTTACGTTTGAAGCCCTTCACCGTTCTGGTGTTGCAGAGGCCCTGCGGCCCTGGAGCCAGGGACTTGGCGTGATCTTCTGCATGCATTCGGTGCAACCGGACAGTTCCGCCGCTGATGGTTTCGCGCCCAATGCCGGATTGACCTCCACGCCGGAGTTTCTTGACGCCGCTCTCACCATGTTGCGGCACGCCGGTTATGAGTTCCTTTCGCTCGATGATGCATTGGTGCGGATCAATGAGGGGAGGGGAACATCCCCCTTTGCCGTCTTCACGCTTGATGATGGCTACCGTGACAATCTCATCCACGCGCTGCCGGTGTTCGAAAGGCATGCCTGTCCGTTTACCGTTTACGTCACGCCTGGATTTGTTGAGGCTTCGACGGAGATGTGGTGGCTTGCGCTCGAACGGATCATTGCCAGTGCCACCGGGCGCATCGAAGCCGGTGCCGTTGCCGCCGACCTGGATGGTTCGGTGGCGAGGAAGTGGGCTGCCTGGAATGTCCTGGCACCGGTGGTGCAGGAGATGCCTGAACACGACCAGCGCCAGTGGATCAGGGGGATTGCCGCTCGTTTCGGTTTCGATCTTGCGGCTCTCTGCCGGGAGCAGATCATGAGCTGGAATGAGGTGAGGAAACTTGCCGCCCATCCGCTGGCGACCATCGGCGCCCACACGCTCAATCACTTTGCCGTTTCGCGTCTTCCCGAGGAGGAGGCCCGGCGCGAGATCGTGCTCTCTGGAAAGTCGCTGGAACGCGAGCTTGGCAAGGCCGTCCACCATTTCGCCTATCCATATGGCAACGTCGCCCATGCCGGTGCGCGGGATTTCCGCCTGTGTGCGGAAGCGGGCTATGCCTCTGCCGTGACCACGCGCATGGGAACGGTTTATGCCGAACATGGCAAGCATCTTCTGGCCTTGCCCCGCGTGATGGTGTCGAGCAAGTATGCGCAGACACGTTGGCTGAAGGTGCTCGCCAGCGGCGTTCCGGGTCGCATGAACAATCTGGGGCGGAAACTGAACGTCGGCTAGACGGGGTCCGGTTTCGACATCCACTTGATGATCACCATGGCAACGGGAAGCCATGCGAAGCCCGCGAGGATGTAGAACGGCAGCTCTATCCACATGCCATGTCCCACGACAAATTCCCCGCCGATCGCCATGGCAACGAGTGCATAGATCACAATCCAGAAGAACGTGGCAAACGTACCAATAAACTTGCGGGTGCGGATGTTCATGGGTCTCTCATACTGCCCCGGAAACGCCGGCGGAAGCCCCCAACTGCGGCGTTGCGACTGACTTGCTGGGGTGAGGACGAAGCCTTATGTGGCGGCCATGACAACGATAACCCTGGACCAGGACAAGCCCGTTCCGCTGGCCGTCTCCATCTGGCTGTGGACCGTGGCCTTCATGATTTTCTGCATGGTGATCGTGGGGGGTGCCACGCGCCTCACCGACAGCGGGCTGTCCATCACGGAGTGGCAGCCGCTTCTCGGTGCAATTCCGCCGCTCAATGAAGCGGATTGGCTCCTGGCCTTCGAGAAATACAAGCTCATACCGGAGTACCAGATCCAGAACCGCTGGATGTCAGTCGAGGATTTCAAGTTCATCTACTGGTGGGAATGGTCCCATCGCTTCCTCGGCCGTGCCATCGGCCTCGTGTTCTTCCTGCCGTTCGCCTCCTTCGTCATCACAAGGGCCATCCCGCGCCGACTGTGGTCCAGGCTTGCCCTGATCTTCGTGCTGGGTGGCGCACAGGGGGCTCTGGGCTGGTTCATGGTGGCATCCGGCCTGAGCGAACGAACCGATGTGAGCCAGTACAGGCTGGCGGCACACCTGTCGCTGGCGGTGGCGCTGTTTGCCGGTGTGGTGTGGACGGCCCTTGGGGTGAACCTGCGTCGGCACTGGCAACCGGGCAGCGATAACGTGCTGGCGCTGGCCCTTGTCCCGTTGATCTTCCTTCAGGTCGCTGCCGGAGGCTTTGTCGCCGGTCTTGACGCGGGCCTTGCCTCAAATACCTGGCCGATGATGAATGGCCAGTGGATTCCGGATGGACTGTTCGCAAGCCGACCGTCCTGGCGGAACCTGTTCGAGAATGCGCTGACGGTGCAGTTCAATCACCGCATCCTCGCCTATCTCATTCTGGTGTATGTGATTGTGTTGGCGTTCCGCAACCCGCGCACCGGCTGGATTGTTGCGGCGGCGGCACTGGCCCAAGCCATGCTCGGAATCATGACAGTCGTGATGGGAGTGCCGCTCGACGTGGCCCTGACGCATCAGGGCGGGGCGCTCGTCCTCCTCGCCCTCGCCCTGTGGCATCTGCATCGTCAGTTGCTGAGGCCGCAAGGCCCCAGGCCGGTTCACGCCATGGCCTGATCCAGGTCGGCGATGATGTCGGCGACATCCTCAATGCCGATCGAGAGTCGCACCACATCCGGGCCTGCGCCCGCTTTCACAAGCTGGTCCTTGGAGAGCTGGCTATGTGTGGTCGAGGCGGGGTGGATGATCAGCGAGCGCGTGTCGCCGATGTTTGCGAGATGCGAGCACAGTTTCACCGATGAGACGAGCTTGATGCCCGCATCGTAGCCGCCGCGGAGGCCGAAGGTGAATACGGCACCCGCACCGCGCGGCGAATACTTCTTCTGGAGCGCGTGCTGCTTGTCGGATGGCAATCCGGCATAATTGACCCAGGCCACCTTCGGGTGCTTCGCCAGCCACTCCGCCACCTTCAGCGCGTTGTCGCAATGGCGCTGCATGCGCAAGGACAGTGTTTCCATTCCGGTGAGAATGAGGAAGGCATTGAGCGGCGCAATCGCCGGTCCGAGATCGCGGAGCCCCAGCACGCGGCAGGCAATCGCAAAGGCAATGTTGCCGAATGTCTCGTAGAGCTTCATGCCGTGATAGCTGTCATTCGGTTCGGAGAGCAGCGGGTACTTGCCGCTCTTGCCCCAATCGAAATTGCCGCCATCGACGATGATGCCGCCCATGGAGTTGCCGTGACCGCCCATGAATTTCGTGAGGGAGTGGACGACGATGTTCGCCCCATGGACAATCGGGTTGCACAGGTATGGTGTCGCCAGCGTGTTGTCGACGATGAGCGGAACGCCCGCTTTCTGCGCCACCTTGGCGATGGCGGCGATGTCGGTGATGCGGCCGCCGGGATTACAGATCGATTCAATGAAAATGGCCTTCGTCTTGGGCGAGATGGCCTTCTCGAAGCTCGATGGGTCTTCTGCGTCGGCCCAGACGACATGCCAGCCGAATGCCTTGAAGGAATGGTTGAACTGGTTGATCGAGCCACCGTAAAGCTGGCGGGCGGCAACGAATTCATCTCCCGGCTGCATGATGGTGTGGAAGGCGAGAAGCTGGGCCGCGTGGCCGGAGGCAACGGCAAGCGCCGCGGTGCCGCCTTCGAGGGCAGCCACCTTCGATTCAAGGACTGCCTGGGTGGGGTTCATGATGCGGGTGTAGATGTTGCCGAAGGCGCGAAGGGCAAAGAGATCGGCAGCGTGCTGCACATCGTTGAAGACGTAAGCAGTGGTCTGATAGATGGGCGTCACACGGGCGCCGGTTGCTGGGTCAGGTGCGCCGCCCGCGTGAATTGCAAGCGTATCGAATCCGGGTTTCTTCTCGGCCATTTGTGTGATCCTCCAATAGGATCACAAGGCTAGAACGCCGCCCGGCTTTCCGCAACGATTGATCAGCGGAAAGTCATGCGGCGGATCAGGTTGTCCCTGTCGATGAACTGATGCTTCAAGGCCGCAAGAACGTGGAGAATGATCAGGATCTTGGCCAGGTTGCCCGTGATTTCGTGCAGCTCCGCCGTCCATTCCCCAAGGTTCGGGAAGAGGTTCACCGGAAAGAGCCAGAAAAAGCTCACCTTGTCGGCGTCGAGCCGCTCCAGCCCGTAGGGGGCCATGGCCAGCAGTCCGAGCAGGGGAATGACCAGCGTCAGGAGGTACAGCATTCCGTGGATCGCGGCGGTGGCCTTCACCTGCCAGGCCGCCATCGGCGGCAGCGGCGGGGCCGGGTTGATGATGCGCCAGGCAATGCGAACCGCCGACAGCAGCAGGACGAGAATGCCGAGCGAGGCATGCAGCGTGGGGCCATAGAGGGAAAGTGTTTCACCTTCGCGCACCTCCATGAGTTCCTCTCCGAGCGTCAGCATGTAAATCATCAGTGCGGCGATGATCCAGTGAAGGGATATGGCGACGCGGTTGTATTTTTCCGGCTGGATCGCAGTTGCAGTGCTCATGGTTTGTCTCCGTCGGATGTGGGCGTGCGCGGACCTAGTCCGAGGCTTTGCATTCTGCCGCTTTCATGCAGTTGTTGTCGCCGCGATGAAATGACGCCTGCGTTTCCGCCCACCCAGCCCCATTCTCCGGAAAGCTTGCCATACTCCATTTTCGGGCATCGGTTCATGACGACGCGAATGCCCGCCGCTTCCGCCTTCGCCGCAGCCTCATCGTTGCGTACCTGAAGCTGCATCCAGATCACTTTCGGCTTGACCGGGAGGGCGAGAGCCTCGTCAACGATCTCCGCTGCCGCCTCGCTGTTGCGGAAGATATCGACCATGTCGACAGGACCGGGGATCTCGGCCAGCGAACCGTGGACGGTGCGGCCCAGAAGCTCCTGGCCCGCGAGGCCCGGATTCACCGGATACACCTCGTATCCTTTCTCAAGCAGGTACTTCATGACGAAGTAGGAGGGGCGCACCGTATTGGCGGAGGCGCCGACAAGGGCCACCGTCTTCACGTCCTGCAAGACCGAGCGGATGTAGTCAGGTGAGTAGCTGTCGTGGTTCATCAGGTTCCGGTCTTCGGCCATTGGGGCTGGCGCTTGTTGATGAAGGCATCCAGGCCTTCACAGGCTGCGCCATCCAGCATGTTGCGGGTCATGATCCCGGCGGTCAGGGCGTAGGCGTCTTCAAGCGGAAGGTGTTGCTGTTCGAGGAACGAGCGCTTTCCGTAAGCGACGGCAGCTTGGGATTTCGAGGCGATGCGTTGCGCCAGTGCTGCGACGTGGGCGGTCAGGTCGTTCTGAGGGACGACGGCATTGACCAGGCCGATCCGCGCCGCATGATCCGCCGGGAGCACATCGCCGGTGAGCAGCATTTCCATGGCATGCTTGTTGGCGACATTGCGCGAGAGGGCCACCATCGGCGTTGAACAGAACAGCCCGATGGAAACGCCGGGCGTGCAGAAAGAAGCACGCGGCGAGCAATAGGCGAGGTCCGCAGTGGCGACGAGCTGGCATCCGGCCGCGCTGGCCAGTCCGTCCACCTCGGCAATCACGGCACAGCGATGCTTGGCGAGGGTGGTCATGAGCCGGGCGCACCGGGCGAATACGGTGCTGAAATAGGCTTCACCGCCGTCCGGATCCTTGCGGCGGGCCGTGAGTTGCTTGAGATTGTGGCCGGAGGAAAAGACCTTGCCCGCTGCGGCGATCACGATGACCCCAACAGCGTGATCCGTTTCCGCCTCGTCGAGCGCCCGCTGGAGCGCATCCATCATTTCTTCGGACAACGAGTTTCGTGTGGCGTCATCATCGAGAGTGAGGCGCAACACCGCGCCCTCGCGCACACGGCGCAGAATCAGGCTCATTCTTCTTCGGTCTCAAGAAGCTTCAGCTTGTCGGCATAGGTGGGGTCTTTCATCAGGTCATCCACGATCTTGCGATTGTTGTCCGAAGGGATCATGGCGCTCAACGCCTGGACCATCCGGTCGCGCATGTCCTGTGCCATCTCGGTGTCGTTCTTCACTTCCTCGATCTGCTGTTTCAGATCCGTGGTCTGGTCATCAAGCAGATTTGAATAGGCAAAGCCGATTGTGGTGACTGCGATGTTCCATTCATTGGCGCTCTTGAAGCCGAAGGTCTGAAGGTCGGCCTCAAAGGTCTTGCCCAAGGGATCCTGGTCCACGAATTCCTGGAGGTTCTCATAGTTCTCCAGCGCCGCATCCTTGTATTTCTCATGCACGAGGGCGACGCCATCTAGCGCCTTCCTGGCCAGTTCCGGAGTGAGTTCGACCACCTCGACGGACGGAATCTCACCGACACTGAAATCTTCCTGTGCGCCCGGCGAAAGATCAGGCAGCACGTCTTCGGGGGCGGGCTGATCCGCCCCGGCGGCGGGTGGTGTGGCCGGTGCAGAGGCGGGCGGGACAGGTGCCGGAGGCGTGGCGCTCTCCTGCTGCGCCAGGTCTTCGGCGGTCGGGACCGGCAGGTTCCAAGGGTCGGGTTTGCGGACATCCGGCCCGGTGCTGCCGGACGTGCTGGCCTGTGCCGCAGACAGCATCAGGACAGTGACGAGTCCCGTGGCTGCGAGCTTTGCCACACCTGCCAAGCCTGTCTTGTAGCCCACGGAACGCATGAGCCTGTCTCCCAAATCGCGTGGCGGCAGGTTACTGGACAAAGCCCCTTGGTGCCAGTGCCTATCTCAAGGTTTTCAATGGTTTTGCCCTGCGATGAGGTAATATGTTACCGCATCAAAAAGAAGGCCGAATCTGCTGGTTTTTATTGACAGGGAGGGGTGGCTCACGTATCAGCCGCCCCGGACAGGCGCCCCTCCCAAGGGCGTTTCTCGTTTCATGGCCACTTTTGAGAGTTCGAAAGATGAAAACCTATACCGCAAAGCCTGCGGACATCCAGAAGCAGTGGGTGCTGATCGACGCGGAGGGCCTCGTTGTTGGCCGCCTCGCCACCATCATCGCCAACCGCCTCCGCGGCAAGCACAAGACAACCTTCACGCCCTCCATGGACTGTGGTGACAACATCATCGTCATCAACTGCGAGAAGGTCTTGCTCACGGGCAAGAAGCGCGACCAGAAGAAGTACTACTGGCACACGGGCTTCCCCGGCGGCATCAAGGAACGTGTCGCCAAGGATTACCTTGATGGCAAGCATCCGGACCGCGTGCTCGAAGCCGCAGTCCGCCGCATGCTGCCCGGCGCATCCCTGAAGCGCCAGCAGCTGACCAACCTCCGCATCTACAAGGGTGCTTCCCATCCGCACGAGGCCCAGAACCCCGTGAAGCTCGATGTGAAGGCCATGAACGCCAAGAACTCTGCAAGGGGCTAAACGACAATGGCTGAATCAACCACACTCGCCAATCTGGGCCAGGCCATGGGCCTTGGCGCTCAGCCGGCTTCCGCCGCTGCCGCCACGCCCGCCAAGCCCAAGCTCGACAAGCAGGGCCGTGCATACGCCACGGGCCGCCGCAAGGACGCGACCTCCCGCGTCTGGGTCAAGCGCGGCAAGGGCAAGATCACCGTTAACGGCAAGGCGATCGAACAGTATTTCGCCCGCCCGGTCCTCCGCATGATCGTGCAGCAGCCGCTGGTGACAGCGAACCGCCTGTCCGAACTCGACATCGATTGCACCGTCGTCGGTGGCGGTCTTTCGGGTCAGGCCGGTGCCGTCCGTCACGGTCTTGCCCGTGCGCTCACCTATTTCGAACCGGAACTCCGCTCCGCCCTCAAGAAGGGTGGCTACCTGACGCGCGACAGCCGTTCGGTGGAACGCAAGAAGTATGGCCGTGCCAAGGCACGTCGCCGCTTCCAGTTCTCGAAGCGCTAATCCGCTTCCTTTTCAACACGTTCGGAAGGGCCGCCTGTGTCAGGCGGCCTTTTTCGTTGGGGCGCACCGGTACCGTTTCTTAACCAGGTTTCTGCTAGTGAAGCTGGTTGAAAGTGGGACAGTTGCTCCATGTATGTCCGGTGTTTGCGTTGGCTTTGCGTCGCGTGGGTGTGGCTTGCCACACTCGCAAGCGGCGCGCTGGCTGCCGACATGTTTCCGGGCACGGTGCTGGGGGGGAGCAGCGGTACTGTTGTCGGCACGACCTCCGGCATGACCGGTGAAGCCGGCGAACCCAACTTCATCGGCGGGGCCACCACTTCCGACTGGTATTCCTGGACGGCACCGGCGTCCGGGCGCTTCACCATCGCCACCTGCAACCTGTCAGGCGAGACAACGACAGCCACAGACACCACGCTTGCGGCTTATACGGGAGCCGCCGTGAACGCCCTGACCGCCGTCGGCAGCAATGACGACACCACGGGCTGCAACAGCACGGTCAATCCAAACTACGGCAGCTTCCTCACCTTCACCGTGACAGCGGGCGTGACTTATCGTTTCCAGGTGGACACCTACAACAGCAGCGCGACGGGGACATTCGTGTTGCGTTACGGCCTCTCGGCGCTGACCGTGGCCGTGTCCGATCCATCTGCCACGGAGGGCGGTGACACGGCCACTTTCACGGTGCGGCCCGCCAGTCCACCCTCGGGCAGCTCAGCCGTGACCGTCACCATCGGCACGAGCACCCAGTGCAGCTTCTCGCCCACGACACTCACCTTCACGTCGGCGAATTTCACGACCCCTCAAACCGTGACGGTGACGGCCACGAACGACGCCGTGGCCGAGGGAACCCATTCCTGCTCACCCGCCACCCTCTCTGCGGCGGGCACCGGCTATGCCGGTGTCACGGCAACGCCGCCGACAATGACGGTGTATGACAACGACAATCCGAACTTCACGATCACGAAGAGCGTGAGTGCGGCAGCGGTGGCCGCGCCTGGCACACTGACCTACACGATCACGGTTGATAACAACGGTTCCGCCATTCTCACCAACCCGGTCATCACCGACACCCTGCAACTGAACGGCACGCCGATAGCGCCCACCTCGGGGCCGACACTGACCTCCGGAGACACGAACGGCGACGGCATCCTGCAGGACACGGAAACCTGGGTTTACACGGTCACCCATAACGTCACGCAGGCAAACATCGATGGCGGCGGGTCGTTCACCAATGTGGCGACGTGGGCATGTACCGAAGTGGCGGTGAAGACCTCCAATACCGTTACCACCACGATCACGCGGACGCCGAACATCGCCGTGGACAAGAGTTTCGTGATCACCACGGACAACGGAACCATCGGAACCGCCGATGTGGGTGACGTCATCACCTACAGCTATGCCGTGACCAACACCGGCAACGTGACACTCAGCAATGTTACGGTAGGGGATGTGCACAGCGGAACCGGCGGTCCGCCCGTCCCGGCACCGGCGTCGGTGGCCAGCCTTGCGCCGTCCGCGACGGCCACATTCACCGCGACCTATCAGGTCACGCAGGGTGACGTGGACAACCAGTAGGCGGCTACTCTGCCGCCTCCTTGCGGCCACGCTTCAGCACGTCCTTGAGATAGTGGCCGGTATAGGAGCGGGGCTCGCGCGCCACGTCTTCTGGCGTGCCGCTGGCCACGATTTCGCCGCCACCGTCGCCGCCCTCAGGTCCGAGATCGATGATCCAGTCCGCAGTCTTGATGACTTCCAGATTATGCTCGATCACCACCACGCTGTTGCCCTGTTCGACGAGTTCGTGAAGGACTTCCAGAAGCTTCTTCACGTCATGGAAGTGAAGGCCGGTTGTCGGCTCGTCCAGCAGGTAAAGCGTGCGGCCCGTGGAACGCCGCGAAAGTTCCTTGGAAAGCTTGACGCGCTGGGCCTCGCCGCCTGAGAGTGTTGTCGCCTGCTGACCGATCTTGATGTAGCCAAGTCCAACACGTTGCAGGGTCTCAAGCGTGTTTCGCACTGCGGGCACGGCCTTGAAGAATTCGGCACCTTCCGCCACCGTCATTTCGAGCACGTCCGCAATCGACTTGTCCTTGAACCTGATTTCAAGTGTCTCGCGATTGTAGCGATGGCCGTGGCAGGCATCGCATGTGACATAGACATCTGGCAGGAAGTGCATCTCGATCTTGATGACACCGTCGCCCTGGCAGGTTTCGCAGCGGCCACCCTTGACGTTGAAGGAGAAGCGGCCCGGCTCATAGCCACGCGCCTTCGCTTCGGGCAGGCCGGCGAACCAGTCGCGGATTGGCGTGAATGCGCCGGTATAGGTTGCCGGGTTGGACCGTGGCGTTCGCCCGATGGGCGATTGGTCGATGTCGATGATCTTGTCGAGATGCTCGATGCCCTCGATGCGATCATGTTCGGAAGGAGCTTCGCGTGCGCCCATCAGCTTGCGGGCGAGGGCGCGGTAGACCGTGTCGATGAGGAGGGTGGACTTGCCACCACCTGATACGCCGGTGATGCAGGTGAAGACACCCAGGGGGATCTCCGCCGAGACATTCTTCAGGTTGTTGGCGCGTGCGCCGTGCACACGGATGGAGCGGCCCTTCTCCCAGGTGCGGCGCTTGCGTGGCACTGGCACCTGTTCAAGGCCGACCAGGTATTTCCCGGTCAGGCTGTCCGGAGACTGCATGACCTGTTCGGGAGTCCCCTGTGCAACGATGCGCCCGCCGTTCACGCCGGCGCCAGGGCCGATATCCACCACGTAATCAGCGAGGCGAATGGCATCCTCATCGTGCTCGACCACGATCACGGTGTTGCCGATGTCGCGAAGGTGCAGAAGGGTTTTCAGCAGGCGATCGTTGTCGCGCTGGTGCAACCCGATGGAGGGTTCATCGAGAACATACAGAACACCCGTGAGGCCGGAGCCGATTTGCGAGGCAAGGCGGATGCGCTGGCTCTCGCCGCCCGACAGCGTGCCGGAGACGCGGTTGAGCGAGAGATAGTTCAGCCCCACGTCCACGAGGAAACGAAGCCGCTCGCGGATCTCCTTGAGGATGCGTGCGGCGATCTCCTTCTGCTTGGGCGTCAGCTTGCCATCGAGGTCACGGTACCAGCGGTCGGCATCGGCAATTGACATGAGCGATACCTCGCCGATGTGGAGGCCGTCGATCTTCACGGCAAGCGCCTGGGGCTTGAGCCGGAAGCCGGAGCAGGCGTGGCAGTCATGGTCGGACTGGTAGCGTGACAGCTCTTCGCGCATCCATTCCGAGTCGGTCTCGCGCCAGCGCCGCTCGATATTGCCGATGACACCTTCAAAGGCCTTCTTGGTCTTGTAAGTGCGCAGGCCATCATCATAGGTGATGGCGATTTCCTCTTCCCCCGTGCCGTTGAGTACCGCTTCCCTGAACTTCTTGGGCAGTTCCTTCCAGGGTGCCGTCATCGACTGCTTGTAGTGCTTTGCCAGCGCCTCAAGGGTCTGCATGTAGTAGGGCGACGTGGCACCGGTCTTGGCCCAGGGCGCGATGGCCCCTTCACGCAATGAAAGCGTGTTGTCAGGCACGACCAGTTCGGCCTCGAACTTCAATTCGGTGCCGAGGCCGTCGCAGGTCGGGCAGGCACCGAACGGATTGTTGAAGGAGAACAGGCGAGGCTCGATTTCCTCGATGGTGAAGCCCGAAACGGGACAGGCGAAGCGTTCTGAAAAGATGATGCGCTCGTGGGTTTCGTTCTTGCTCTTGTTTGCGCTCTCCTCGGACGTTTGGGATTTCGGCAGGGGCCGGTCCGCGAATTCCGCAACCGCAAGTCCATCGGCCAGCTTGAGGGCGGTTTCGAAGGAATCCGCGAGCCGGGTGGCGATATCGTCGCGCACCACGATCCGGTCCACCACCACGTCGATGTCGTGTTTGTATTTCTTGTCGAGGGCGGGAACCGCGTCGATTTCGTGAAAGACGCCATCGACCTTGACGCGCTGGAAGCCCTTCTTCTGAAGCTCCTGCAGGTCTTTCCTGTATTCACCCTTCCGGCCGCGGACGATCGGGGCAAGGATGTAGAGGCGGCTGCCCTCTGGCA
>JAEUMJ010000078.1 GCA_016792865.1 Hyphomicrobiales bacterium
GGCTTCAGGTACTTGCGGGGATCGAACTCCGAAGGCTCCTCCGCCAGCACCTTGCGGATGGCCCCGGTCAGCGCCATGCGGTTGTCGGTGTCGATGTTGATCTTGCGCACGCCGTTCTTGATGCCGCGCTGGATTTCTTCCACCGGCACGCCCCAGGTGGGCTTCATCTTTCCGCCGTACCTGTTGATGATCTCCTGCAAGTCTTCCGGCACCGAGGAAGAACCGTGCATCACGAGGTGGGTGTTGGGCAGCTTGCGATGGATTTCCTCTATCACGTTCATCGCCAGCACCTTGCCATCCGGCTTGCGGGTGAACTTGTAGGCGCCGTGCGATGTGCCCATGGCGATGGCCAGCGCATCCACATCGGTTTCCTGCACGAATTTCACGGCCTCATCGGGGTTGGTGAGAAGCTGGTCGTGCGAGAGCTTGCCTTCGGCCCCATGACCGTCTTCCTTGTCGCCCATGCCGGTTTCGAGCGAGCCGAGAACGCCAAGCTCCCCCTCCACCGAGATGCCGCCGAGGTGGGCCATGCGCGTCACTTCCCTGGTCACGCCCACGTTGTAGGCCCAGTCGCCGGGCGTCTTGCCGTCGGCCTTCAGGGAGCCATCCATCATCACCGAGGTGAAGCCGTTCTGGATGGCGGTCATGCAGGTGGCCGGCTCATTGCCATGGTCGAGGTGAACGCAAACGGGGATGTGGGGATAGATTTCGGTCACGGCATCCATCATGTGACGGAGCATGATGTCGTTGGCATAGGAACGGGCCCCGCGCGAGGCCTGGATGATGACCGGCGAGTCCGTCTTGTCGGCGGCCAGCATGATGGCCAGCGCCTGCTCCATGTTGTTGATGTTGAAGGCCGGCACGCCGTAGTCGTGTTCGGCGGCGTGATCGAGCAACTGGCGGAGGGTAATGCGGGCCATGCGGGGTCTCCTGAAGGGTGTCTGGTTCCGCGCGAGGGGATAGAGGAAAAGCCCCCGTGGGTAAAGGGCGGCGGAGCCTTCCTCCGTCAGGCGGCCCCGTCATCCTCGATATGCAGAACGAGGCCGCAGGCCTTGCAGTGCACCGCATCGAAATCATGCCTTCGCAGCCCGCACGCGGGGCATTTGTGCTCCACTTTCGGGGGTCGCAGCATCACCTGCACAAGCCGCAGGAACAGGGTGACGCCCGCGATCATGATCACGGACGAGATCAGCCGCCCCCAGGTTCCTTCCAGGACAATGTCGCCGAAACCCGTGGTGGTGAGGGCCGTCACGGTGAAGTAGAGCGCATCCGCATAGTTGTTGATCTTGTCGTTGGAGACATGCTGGGTCTCGTAGACCAGCGCCGTCATGATGAACATGAAGACACCGAGATTGATGGCGGCGGTGAAGGTCTGCTCGTTCTTGCGGATGGAGGGAAAATCCTGCTTCAGGCGGCGCATGATCAGGTAGCTCCGGCCAAGCCGCAGAAGGCGCGCCACCCGCATGAAGGCGAGGCCCTCTCCGGCCAGCGGGGCCAGCAAGGAGGCAATGACCACGATATCGACGAGTCCGAGCGGACTGAGCAGATACCGCATCCGGGCCTTGGCAATATACAGCCGCGCGGCGAAATCGAGCGCAAGGAAAAAGCCGATTGTGGCGTCGATGTATTCCGTTCCCGTCCAGTGCAGGAAGGAGGACACGATCAGGAAAACGATGGTGACGAGATCGAAGGCGAGAAGGCCATAGCGGAAGCTGTGCGCCGCCTTGGAGTCGCCCTCGTAATAGTATTCCAGAGTGTCCCTGAACGCCATTTTCCCCGGTACCTGCCGCAGGCACTATAGTCCGATTCAGCAGCGGCACAGAAGAGGGCGCCGCATTCCCACCCGCTCCGACTTGCGCTAAGTCTTGCCGCAATGGAACTGGACAGCGACGACAAGGATCTTCTGGCGGGCAGGCGCGGGCCTGCCATGAAGCTGGCAATGGAACTGGTGCTTCAGGCTGGTCGCATCATGGGGGCGGAGCGGTTGCAGCCCGTCACCTTTGCCCATCTCGACGCCTGTTTCTACAACGGCCAGGCCCATATCGACTTTGCGCAGTATTGCCTCGATCATGAGGCAACATTCGCCGTGCCCACCTGGGGCAACAATGGCGTGGTCAGCCTCACCCATCCGCAGCTCTATGAAGGTCACCCCGACCGGGAAATGGTGGAGGGCGCTCGCAAGCTCCTGGAACTCTACGAGGCCCTGGGCTGCAAGCCGACATGGACCTGTGCGCCCTACCATTTGCCCGGCGGGCCGAAGGCCGGCGACCAGATCGTGGCGGGCGAAAGCAACGCCGTGAGCTTCTATAACTCCGTGACCGGCGCACGCACCAACAAGTATGGCGACTATCTGGACGTGGCCTGTGCGCTGGTGGGCAAGGTGCCGTTTGCCGGATTGCAGACCGATGAGGGCCGCATGGCGCAACTTCATCTGTCTACGGACGAAATTCCCGAGGAATGGAAACGCCACGACATTTTCTATCATCTCCTCGGCCACCATGTCGGGCGGCTGGCGGGGCGCCGCGTGCCGGTGGTGAGCGGACTCTCCGGCTCTGCCACGGTTGACAACCTGAAGGCGGTCAGCTCCGCCGTGGCGGCGTCCGGCGGTGTCGAGCTGTGGCATGGAGCGGGTGTGACGCCCGATGCGCCGACGCTGGAAAAGGTCTGGCGCGGCGGGGAGACGCATGTGTTGACGCGGCAGGATCTCGCCGCCGCACAGGCCGTCCTGTCGTCCGGCCGGGACGGCCCGCTCGATGTGGTGGCGCTCGGCACGCCGCATTTCTCGGCCAGCGAGTTTGCCGATGTGGTGACGTTGTTGCAGGGCCGCAAGGTGAAGCCAGGCCTGCGTTTCATCATCACCAGCAGCCGCTTCGTGATGGGCTACATCGCCCAGAAGGGCTGGGCCGACATCCTGCGCGAGGCGGGCGTGGACGTGATCGGCGACATCTGCAGCTATTACGCCCCCGGCATCAACACCATGAGGGGGCGGGTCATGACCAACGCCGCCAAGTGGGCCTATTATGCGCCGGGCATGTTGCCGGTCGAGGTGTGTTTCGGGTCGCTTCGCGAGTGCGTGGAAAGCGCGGTGCGCGGCGAGGTGTGGCGCGATCCTGCGCTGTGGAACACGCTGTCATGAGAATTGCAGGCACCATACTGAATGCGGGCGAGGCGGAAGGCCCGGCTCTGGTCCTCACCGAGCCGTTGAGTTTCTGGGGAGCGTTTGACCCGCGATCGGGCAGGATCGTCGATACGCACCATGCGCAATGCGGCGTGGCCCTGGGTGGCCATGTCCTGCTGCTGCCGGAAACGCGTGGCTCCGGCGGCACGCCCGGCGGCATAGCCGAAGCCGTGCGGCGCGGCACCGGTCCATTGGGCGTCATCCTGATCACGCCCGACATCAATCTTGCCGTGGGGGCGCAGGTGGCAACGGCTCTCTATGGCCGGCAATGCCCGGTGATTGCGGTGACGGAAGCCGAATACGCCATGCTCATCCGGCAGACGCACATCAGCATCGGCGCCGACGGCACGATCACGGCCTGAGTTCCGTCGTCAGCAGCGTCTGCCCCGGCCGCAGCCAGGGCAGAAGCTCCGGCCACGGAATGATTGCGGGGTTGAAGTCCGTGAACAGGCAGTTGGATGCGACATGGGGGAAATCCGTGCGCAGGACGGCAAGACCCTTGTCGGTGAAGGACAGGGAAAAATCCCTGGCGCCTTCCGGTGCATCCTCGATCCAGCCCGATCCGCAATCCGCGCCCATCTCCTTGTCAGCCTCTGCCCCCGCCTTCCAGCGGCCGAGGGCAAACCGCTCAAAGGCAATGCGTTCGTCCTTGCTGCCGAGTTTGAGGACACGGCCAAAGCCCTCCGCCGCAAGGTCAAGGTTCGCCTTGCCGCCCATCTGCGCCGCCTGCGCGAGGTCATACGTGACGGGCAGGGCATAGTTGGCGGGGTGGGCACCGCCGCAATACACGGAGCCACTCTCGGTAAAGCTCAGCACCTCCGGCGAGGCGTAGGTGACCTCGAAGAAGATTTCCTGCTGGTTTTCGGGCTCCCAGTTTTCGGGCACGCCATTCTTGCAATCGCGATAATTGCCCAGCGACTTGCGGATCGCCTTCATCAGCTTCGCGTTGGCTCTGTCCTTGCGGGCCTCATCGGGGAAGGCACCCAGCACGGGGAACTTCAGGCCATAGGCGGAATCCTTGAGCCAGCGCACTTCAACGGAGCCGAATGTCCGGGCAGGGCCATCATCGCTGAAGCTCACGGAGTTGAGCCAGGCCTCGTTGTAGGTGTCGCTCCAGATATTGAGGTCGGTGTTCCTGTCCTCGGCGGGCAGGTCGGGAATGCGGGTAAGGGAGATGGGGAGCTTCTTCTTCCCGTCGGGCGATATCCATGTGCCCCGCGCAGACCCTGCCGCCGGTGTCAGAGACCATTTTCCGGTGATGACCTTTTCGGCACCTTCGCCCGCAAATTCGTTGAAGGGCTGCGGTGTCTCGTCGAAAACAAGCGTCTTGCCGGTCTTGCCGAGAACAAGGTTGAGATCACGGGTACGGGGCAGATAGCTGTATCGCGAGGTCTCGCGCTTGGTTTCGCCTTCCATGTCGTCGAGCGGTTCAACCAGTTGCACCAGCACTTTCGCCTTGCCCAGGGTGCCCTGATAGATGCCCTCCCAATCGGCAGCGGGAACGGGCTGGGCAAGCACGAGAAGGGCGGATGTGATCGTCAGGGGCAGCCGCATGGAGGATTCCTTGTTGACGGGCGGGAATGATGCCCGCACCCGCCGGACAGGTAAACGGCAATGGCAGAGCTTGCCGCTTGGCAGGGAATCCATCATCCTCACCGGCATGGAACAGGTCAAGGATGCAGCCACCCCGACGGCCCATGTGCCAAACCATATCGATGGCAGCACGCGGCTGTTCTATGGTCTCGCCAGCATCGCCATCCTCGCCTATGGCGGCTACGGCCTGCTGATGGACGATGTTTACATTCCTGCCAAGCGGAGCGCCGGTTTCCACCTCCACGGTGCCCCGGCGTGGCTGGCGGTTGCTGCCATGGTCGCGATGGCGGCCAACATGCTGTCGGTAGTGGTGGACCATTTCGACCGGCGGAACAATGAAGGAACGTACCGGACCTTTGCGCGGCTTTCGTCCTGGGCGGGCTGGCTGCTGTTCCTCTCGTCCCTGGGCCTGAACGTCTGGCTCCATTTCCAGGAGGTGGGGCTGCGAATTTGACTTCCCCCGCCAATTCCCCTATGGGACCGCCATCTCATTAACGTCTTGAACGTTACGAGGTCTCTGCACACATGGGGTTACTCCATTCCCGGGAGGTGCAGCGGCCAGCATCCGGCAGCGCGTCGCGCCCCCGGGTGTCGTTTTCGTTTGGGCACACAGGATAGGCAATGTTTGAAACACTCAGCGAGCGCCTGACAGGCATCTTCGACAAGCTCACCGGACGTGGTGCGCTGTCGGAGGCCGATGTCGATCAGGCCATGCGCGAGGTGCGCCGCGCCCTGCTGGAAGCCGACGTTGCCCTGGAGGTGGTCAAGACCTTTACCGAGAAGGTGCGCGAAAAGGCTGTCGGTGCCGAGATCGTCAAGTCGATCAAGCCCGGCCAGATGGTGGTCAAGATCGTCCACGATCAGCTGGTTGAGACGCTGGGCTCCGATCAGGCCGCGCTCAACCTCCGTGCCAGCCCGCCTGTCGCCATTCTCATGGTCGGCCTTCAAGGCTCCGGCAAGACCACGTCCACCGCCAAGATCGCCAGGCGCCTTCAGGATCGCGAAAAGCGCAAGGTGCTGATGGCTTCGCTCGACACCCGCCGCCCTGCCGCGCAGGAGCAGCTGGAAGTTCTGGGCAAGCAGGTGAAGGTAGATACGCTGTCCATCATCAAGGGCCAGTCGCCCACCGAAATCGCCAAGCGTGCCATGAGCGAGGCCCGCAAGGGTGCCTACGACATCGTGATGCTCGACACGGCGGGCCGCCTCCACATCGACGAGGAGCTGCTGGCCGAAGCCGCTGCCGTTCGCGACATCGCCAAGCCCAAGGAAACGCTTCTCGTCGCCGATGCCCTGACCGGCCAGGATGCGGTCAATCTCGCCCGCGCCTTCGACGAGAAGATCGGCATCACCGGCATCGTGCTGACCCGCATTGACGGTGACGGCCGCGGCGGTGCCGCCCTTTCGATGCGTGCCGTGACCGGCAAGCCCATCAAGCTCATGGGCACCGGCGAAAAGCTCGATGGCCTCGAAGACTTCCATCCCAGCCGCATCGCGGGCCGCATTCTCGGCATGGGCGACGTTGTCTCGCTCGTTGAAAGGGCTGCACAGGACATCGACCACGAGAAGGCGCGCAAGATTGCCGAGCGCATGCGCAAGGGCGCCTTCGACATGAACGACCTTGCCGATCAGTTGCGCCAGCTCGAGCGCATGGGCGGCATGGGCGGCGTGATGAAGATGCTGCCCGGCATGGGCAAGGTGCAGAAGCAGCTCGAAGGCGTGGACCTCGACAAGACGATCTTCAAGCGCCAGGTCGCCATCATCGGCTCGATGACCAAGCGCGAGCGGGCCACGCCCAGGATCATCGATGGCAAGCGTCGCAAGCGCATCGCCGCAGGGTCCGGCACCAGGGTCGAGGACGTGAACAAGCTTCTCAAGATGCATCTGCAAATGTCTGAAATGATGAAGCAGATGGGATCCGGCAAAGGCATGTTCGGCAAGATGTTCGGCGGCAAGGGCATGCCGAGCGAAGCCGAGATGGAAGCCATGCAGAAGGAACTCGCCGGCATGGACCCCAACAGCCTGCCGCCGGAACTGCGCGACCTCGCCCAGGCGGGTGGCTCGGGTGGCGCAGGTGGTACGCCGGGCCAGATGCCCGACCTCTCGAAATTGCTCGGCCCCGGCGGGCCGAAACTTCCCGGCCTTGGAGGCATGCCCGGAATGGGCGGGCTGCCGGGTCTGGGTGGCAATCCCTTCAAGGGCCTTCCCGGCCTCGGAAAGAAAAAGTGATCAACCGTTTTCAGTCTTCAAAGGAGATATCGACATGGCACTGAAAATCCGCCTCGCACGCGCAGGCTCGAAGAAGCGTCCCTATTATCATATCGTCATCGCACCGGCGACCTCGCCGCGCGACGGCAAGTACATCGACGTTGTCGGTTCCTTCAACCCGCTCCTCGCCAAGACCGACGAGAACCGTGTGAAGCTCGACGCCGCCAAGGCCGCTGAATGGCTGAAGAAGGGCGCACAGCCGACCGACCGGGTACTGCGCTTCCTCGACAAGGCCGGCCTCAAGAAGCGTGACGCCCGCAACAATCCGCAGAAGGCCCTGCCGGGCAAGAAGCGCCAGGAACGCGAAAAGGCCGCCGCTGCCGCTGCCGCCGCTGCTGCTCCGGCTGAAGCGCCTGCCGCATAAGCCAGACCGCATGTCAGGTCGAAGCCGTCCCGGTTCCGGGGCGGCTTTTTGTTTTTGAAGGGGGCGCGAACTCTCGCCTATAGTCACGGCCATGCCCAGCTTCACCCCCATCATCGAAACGCTTCCGTCCACCGTTCCTTTCGTCGGCCCGGAAGCACTGGAACGCCGCACGGGCGCCAGCATCGCCGCTCGCATCGGCGCCAACGAAAGCGTGTTCGGTCCCAGTCCCAGGGCCATTGCCGCCATGCAGGCAGCCGCTTCGGAAAGCTGGATGTACGGCGATCCGGAAAATCACGACCTCAAGCGCGCCATCGCAAGATCCCTCGGCGTGCATCCCGGAAACATAGCCTGTGGCGGCGGCATCGACGGGCTGCTGGGCCTCGTGGTGCGACTGTTCATTTCACCGGGCGATGTCGTCGCAACGTCGCTCGGAGCCTATCCCACGTTCAACTTCCATGTGGCGGCGGCGGGCGGAAGGCTCGTCACCACACCCTATGTGAATGACCGGGAAGACCCGGAGTCGCTCCTGCGCCTGGCAAGGCTGGAAGGGGCGAAGCTGCTTTATTTCGCCAATCCCGACAATCCCATGGGAACGGTCTGGCCCGCTGCCGACGTGGAGCGGCTGATTGCTGCCGTGCCGGATGACTGCATGCTGCTGCTCGACGAGGCCTACATCGAGTTCGCGCCGGACGGCACGGCCCCGCGCTTCGACACCGCCCGCAAGAACCTCCTGCGCTTCCGCACCTTTTCGAAGGCGCACGGCATGGCAGGAATCCGCGTCGGCTACGTGATCGGCGAAGCCTCCATGATCGCCGCCTTCGACAAGATCAGGAACCATTTCGGCATCAGCCGGATATCGCAGGCCGGTGCCATCGCGGCGGTGGAGGATCAGGACTGGGTCGCCCATGTGAGGGGCCAGGTGGTGAAGGCGCGCGCCCGCATCGGCGAAATCGCGCAGGGCCATGGCTTGCAGCCGCTGCAGTCGGCGACCAACTTCGTGACCGTGGATTGCGGCCGCGACGGCGCCTTTGCCCGCAGCATCGTGGATGGACTGCTCACCCACGGTGTTTTCATCCGCATGCCGGGGGTGGCACCTCTCAACCGCTGCATCCGCATTTCCTGTGGCACGGACAGGGAAATGGATCACTTGTCCCGCGCAATGCAGCAGGTTTTCTCAAACTCCCGTTAACCCCGCCGTCATTCACCACTGCAAAAGCCGTACCCTGCAATGGACGGTTAACAGGGGCGGGGTTAGCACGCTTCACTGGGAAAAAGCCGTGAAGCAATTGAAATCACTATTGAGACTGTTTCAGGTGGACAGGGACAATCCGACCCTTGTCCTTGCGCAGCTTCGCGCCTTCTCCAAGCAGATCCCGCTCCTTTATGCGATCCTGATTGCCAACACGGCCTTCGTCTCGCTCACCCATTTCGGTGTGGCACCGTTCTATCTGACGGTCTTGCTGCCCGGCTTTTTCTGCTGCATCGCCGCCCTGCGCCTGTCAGGCTGGTGGAGGATGCGGAAATCAAGACTGACAGTGGAACAGGCAGCCCGCCGGCTGACCTCCACCGTCTATCTCGCGGGTGCACTGGGCATCGGCTTCACGTTCTGGGGCTTCGCGCTATTCCCTTACGGCGATGTCTACATGCAGTCGCATGTGATCTTCTACATGGCGCTGACCATGATCGCCTGTGTCTTCAGCCTCATGAACCTGCGCGCCGCAGCCTACATCCTCTCCTGCGTGGTCATTGTTCCGTTCCTGATCTTCTTCTCCCTTCAGGGCCACATGGTGCTGACGGCGATTGCGGCCAACATGGCGCTGGTCACGGCTGTCATGCTGTTCATCCTCACCACCCATTCGCGTGACTTCGCCCTGATGGTGTCGCAGCGGGAATATCTCGAAGCGGTGAACCGCGAGACCCAGCGCCTGAGCGACGACAACCGCAAGCTCGCCCATCATGACAGCCTCACCGGGCTGCCGAACCGCCGCAGCTTCATCGCGCAGGCGGAGGCGCGGGTGAACGAGCATCTTGCCGGTTCCGGCAGGAACTTCGCCCTCGGCATCGTTGACCTCGACGGCTTCAAGGCAGTGAATGACCTCTATGGCCACTCCACCGGCGACGCGCTGCTCGTCGAGGCCAGCCGCCGGATGCGCGACATCGCCGGTCCCGATATCATCTTCGCCCGCCTGGGGGGCGACGAGTTCGGCATCATCGCCGGCGAGAAGGTTGATCTTCCCGCCTTTGGCCGCACGCTCTGCGAGGTGCTGCGCCAGCCCTATGAGTTGCAGGACGTGACGGCGGAAGTGACATCTTCCTGCGGCTTCGCCGAGTTCGGCGATCACTGCTCCACCACGCATGAGCTTTTCGAGCATGCCGACTACGCCCTCTATCAGGCGAAGGACAAGGCGGGCGGACAGACCGTCGTCTTCTCGGCTGCGCATCGCGACAGCCTGCGCCAGGTGCACGAGATCGACCAGGCGCTCCGCAATGCGGACATCGAGCGCGAGCTGGCGCTGGTCTATCAGCCGGTGGTTGATACCCGCACCGGCCGGCTTGCCTCAGTGGAGGCGCTGGCCCGCTGGCGCAACGAGTCGCTTGGCAGCATCAATCCCGCCCAATTCATCGCGGCAGCGGAAAAGACTTCGCTCATCAATCGCATCACCAATGTGCTCCTGCGCAAGCTGCTGCTTGATCTCGGCCAGTGGCCTTCCGACCTCACCGCCTCGTTCAATCTCTCGGCCCGGTCGCTGGCCTCGCCGGATGCGATGTTGCAGATCGTCAACATCATCCAGCGCAGTGGCGTGGATCCGCGCCGCATCGAGATCGAGGTCACCGAAACGGCCTTGATGATCGACTTCGAAGCGGCGCAGCGTTCCCTCGTGATGCTGCGGAACCTTGGAGTGCGGATCGCGCTCGACGATTTCGGCACCGGCTATTCCAGCCTCAGCCACGTTCATGAGCTGGCGCTCGACAAGATCAAGATCGACCGCAAGTTCGTGGGCGACATGAGCAACAGCCCCAAGGCTGCCAGTGTCGTGCGCACCGTGATCGACCTGTGCGGCAACCTCAGCCTCGTCTGCGTGGCGGAAGGCGTGGAGACGGTGGAGCAGGCCGACAGCTTGGGGCTTCAGGGCTGCCATCTGGTTCAGGGCTTCCTCTATGGCAGACCGGTGCCCGCCCGCGATGTGGCGGCCATGTATGTCGCCCGTCGCCCCGGTCCGGGCAGGGCCTTGCCCAAGAGCAGGCGCAAGTCAGGCTGAAGCCCCTGAAGTCCTTGCCGGAACACCTGCCCGGCTTCGTGGCAGCAGGCCCCATCTCCATTTCCGATTGCCGGTCGCGCCGTGACATCAAAGCGGTGGATGGCGCTTTTCCGGTGCTTGTCCGGGCCGCTCCGTTGCAGCATGTAATCGGGCAGGAGAATGTCCCATGCCAGCCTTTCAGAAACCGCACAATCTGACCGTCGTGGACCACCCGCTCGTGGTGCACAAGCTCACGCTGATGCGTGACAAGCACACGCCTTCCGCTGTCTTCCGGCAATTGCTGCACGAGATCAGCCATCTCCTGGCTTATGAGGTCTGCCGCGATCTTCCCATCACCACACAGACGATCGAAACGCCGCTGGCCGAAATGGAAGCCCCCATTCTCAAGGGCAAGAAGCTGGTGATCGTTTCGGTGCTGCGGGCCGGGAACGGCCTTCTCGAAGGCATGCTCTCGCTCATTCCGTCAGCCCGCGTCGGCCACATCGGCCTGTATCGTGATCCGGCGACACTTCAGCCGGTCGAGTATTACCTCAAGGTGCCGGAGGACATTGCCGAACGCCGCACCATTGTGGTGGACCCGATGCTGGCCACCGGGAACTCCGTGTCTGCCGCCGTGAAACGTCTCAAGGAAAAGGGGGCAAGGGACATCCGCCTGGTGACACTGCTCTCGGCTCCGGAAGGCATCATGCATTTCCATGAGGAACATCCGGACGTGCCCATCTTCACAGCGGCGGTGGACAGCCATCTCAATAGCCACGGCTACATCGTGCCGGGCCTCGGCGACGCCGGTGACCGCATGTTCGGGACCAAGTAGGGCGGACGCGCTCACCGCTACACCAATCGTTAATCATGCCAGCAAGGTTTCAGACTCTGGTTACCTTCTGGCAGGCGTCCTGCCCCTAGTTTGAATCCCAACAGGATGTGGGCAGGACATGGGCGCAAGTGCCAGGTTGAAGGAAGCAGACAAGGCAGCGGCGTCGGTGGCGCGTAGGCCGGATGGCGCGGCGCGTCGCGTGCTGTATGCCGAGGACCAGGTCTCTTCGCGAGTTGTCACCAAGGCCATGCTGGAACGGATGGGCTTCGAGGTCGAAGCCGTCGATGACGGCGAGGTCGCCGTCGAGAAAGCCCGCGAAGGCCTGTACGACATCATTCTCCTCGACATTGAAATGCCCGTGATGGATGGCGTCACGGCCGCCCGCATCATTCGCGGCGAAATCGACGCTCACCGCAACACGCCCATTCTGGCGCTGTCTGCCTTCCTTGCCGATTCGACGGAGCATTCGGACTGGCGCAATGCCTTCGACACCGCCGTGCCCAAGCCCGCCAACAGCAACGAGTTGCAGCGTGCCATGGCCCGCGCCATTGCCCATCACGGAAAAGGTGCCGAAAGCCCGTACGAGGCCCCGAAAGCCGGTGAACGGAAGACCAGTGAACGGACGACCGGGGAAAGCGTCTGGGATTCCATCCGTACCCTCATTCCGAAGCGCAATCTCGTGGCGCTGGTCAACTCCGCCAGCGAGGAAATGCGCCACCTCGCGCTGGCCCTGTCGGCCGCCCGCGAGGCCGATGAAGCCGAACACCTCCGCCACTACCGCCATGCCCTTGCCGGACTTGCCCGCAATTTCGGCGTGGACGAGATCGACCAGATGATCAGCCAGACCCGGGACTGCCCCCGCAGCCTCAACATCTCAGGCGTCTTTGCCGTGATCGAGGAATGGCAGAAGCAACACACGTTGCATTGAAGCAATCAGGGACCGTCAGAAAAAGAGAGTGGCCGCCTTTCAGGGCGGCCATTTCATTTGCAGGGCGCAGGGTCGGGAGAAGCGAGAGGTCCGGGTTCAGGTCTTGTCGGACGGCGTCTTGGACGCTTCGCCCCGAAGCTCGAAGGAAGCGAGAATATGCAGCACTTCAGCGCAATCCGGGCTGATGCGGCGCGGCCGCTTGGGAAGAACAATCTTCGCCTGGGGGTCGTTCGGGGTCATGACAGTCTGGCTCATCTTCTTGTTCTCCATTTCCTTGCACCGTATTGCGTCGAACTTAAGGAGACACTAAGCCCACCTGCCTGAATTGGGCCCGAATGGCCCATTCATGTCGGGTTCATCGGGTGTCATCACCATGCCATCAGCAAAACTGAGATAGCCGCCTGACCCGCCGAACACAGATTTGTGAATTTGTGTCAGCGGGGACAAATTGTAACGCTTCAGGTGGCAGCAGCAACTGCCTCTGCGGCAGTCACAACACAGACAGGAGAACCACCCGAATGCAGTTCCTTCCCAAAACACTTCTCGCCGCCACGGCCCTGGCCGTTCTTGCCGCCGTTCCGGCGCTTGCAGGCCCGGCGGATGATGCCATCAAGGCCCGCCAGGCCTGCATGAAGGCCAATGGTGGTGCCATGGGCGCCATGGTTCCCATGATCAAGGGCGAGAAGCCCTATGATGCTGCCGTCGTTACCGACGCCCTGGCGAAGACCGAAGCCGCATGTGCGGGCTGGGCCGGCTGGTGGGGCGACGACACCCAGAAGGGTGAAAGCGCGGAAACCTGGTCCAAGGCCGAAGTCTGGACCGACAAGGCAGGCTTCGAAGCGGCGGGCGCCGCCTATGGCAAGGCATTCGGCGACCTGAAGGCCACGACGGATGAAGCGGGCTTCAAGGCCGCTTTCGGAGCCTTCGGCGGCACCTGCAAGGGCTGTCACGAAAAGTTCCGCCGCCCGAAGGAATAAGCTCATTTCCCGTTTCCTGACGAAAAAGGTGCTCTCGGTCCTGGCGCTGCTCGCGGCGCTGGGGCTGGGAGCCTTCTGGCTCCTGTCAGCACCTGTTCCGCTGACGGCGGCGGACCTTCCGGCCCACACGGGCGACCCCGCGAGGGGAGAAGTGCTCTATCACGCCTCAGGCTGTCATTCCTGCCATCTGCCCGGTCCCGAACTGACGGGTGTCGATGCCCTGATCCCGGCCGGCAACGCGCCGCTCAAGACACCTGTCGGCACGCTCTATCCGCCAAACCTCACGCCTGATCCGGACACCGGCCTCGGCAACTGGACCGATCTTGAGTTCGTGAATGCCATGCAGCGCGGCATCGGCAAGTCCGGGCACAATCTCATTCCCGCCTTTCCCTACACCTCCTACGCCCACATGACGCGCGAGGACGTGATCGACATCCGCGCCTATCTGGCAACCCTTCCCGCCGTGAAGAACCCGCCCCGGATGCACGACATGGCGCTGGAGCCCATCGTCCGCCGCGGCCTCGGCCTGTGGAAGCGCGTGGGCCTCGACACCACGATCACCCAGGACGATCCCACCCAGCCAGCCGCGTGGAACCGTGGCCGCTACCTTGTGAACGGCCCCGGCCATTGCAACGAATGCCACACGCCGCGCACCCTCATCATGACCAGCGACCTCTCGAAGTACCTTGCGGGCGGTCCCCATCCGGAAGGCGATGGCAAGGTGCCCAGCCTGCGCGGCCTCATCGAGCGCGGTCGTTACAAGGATGCCAACGACATCAAGCTGGCGCTGCAGAATGGCGAATTGCTGGGATACGACAAGCTCTCGTCCGGCGGCATGGGCAAGGTGCAGAGCAACATCTCGAAACTGCCCGACGCCGACGTGGGTGCCATTGCCGAATATCTCGCCAGCCTGAAGTAATGCCACGCCGCGCACCCTGCGCGGGCAGGCTCATTGCCTCACAACAGTTCTTCCAGATGCGGAATGAGGGGCAAATCGGCGGGCGGCATGGCGTGATTGCGCATGTCCCTGGCGCGCACCCATTTCAGGGCCTGGCCTTCCATCGCCTGCACCTGGCCTTTCCAGCGGCGACAGACATAGAGCGGCATCAGCAGGTGGAAATCGCTGTAGGCGTGGCTGGCAAAGGTGAGGGGGGCAAGGCAGGACTCTGCCACGTCAATGCCGAGTTCCTCTTTCAGCTCACGGATCAATGCGGCTTCCGGCCGCTCGCCCGCCTCGATCTTGCCGCCGGGGAATTCCCACAGCCCGGCAAGTGACTTGCCTTCGGGCCGCTGGGACAACAGCACGCGCCCATCGGCATCAATGAGCGCAACGGCGGCGACAAGAACCAGACGCATCAGCTGCGGTAAGAGCCGTTGATGTCGATGTAACGGTGGGTCAGGTCACAGGTCCACACCTGCGCCTTGCCCTTGCCCACGCCGACGTCAGCCTCGATCTTGATGTCGCGGCCTTTCATGTGCGGCATGATCTCGGCCTCGTCATAGCCGGCGTCGCGCATGCCTTTCACGGCAACCTGCACACCGCCGATGCGGATGCGGATCCTGTCGCGGATCGCCTTTTCGCCGGCCTTGCCGATGGCCATGACAATGCGGCCCCAGTTGGCATCCTCTCCGGCGATGGCTGTCTTCACGAGCGGCGAGTTGGCAATGCTCATGGCAATGCGGTGCGCGGCCTTGTCGTTCTCGGCCCCCGTCACCGTGATGTCGATCAGCTTCTCGGCGCCTTCGCCATCCTTTGCCACCTGGAGCGCGAGATCATGGCAGACCTCATGCAGCGCCCTGGCAAACGCCTTGAGCCGCACATCGCTTGCGGTCCGGATGCCCTTGACGGCCCCCGCCGCACCGGTTGCAAACAGCAATACGGTGTCCGAGGTTGAGGTGTCGCCATCGACCGTGACGCAATTGAAGGTTTTCTCCACGCTGGCAGACAGAAGCGCCTGCAAGACCTTGGCGGGGATGGCGGCGTCGGTGAAGATGAAGCTCAGCATCGTTGCCATGTCGGGGGCAATCATGCCTGAACCCTTGGCAATGCCGTTGATCGTCACCGGCTTGCCGTCGAGCTTCACCGTGCGGGTGGACACCTTGGGGAAGGTGTCGGTGGTCATGATGGCGCGGGCCGCCGCTGCCCAGCCATCGGCCTCGGCGGCTGCCGTCAGGGCCGGAATGGCATTGACGATGAAGGATGGATCGAGCGGCTCGCCAATAACCCCGGTGGAGGCCTGGTAGATTGTTGCGGGCGTGGTCTTGAAGGCGCGGGAAGCAGCAGCGGCCACGGCCTTGACGGTGGCCGTTCCGGCCTTGCCGGTGAAGGCATTGGCATTTCCGGCATTGACCAGAAGGGCGCGGGCCTTGCCCAGCTTCAGCGCCGCCTTGCACCAATCGACCGGGGCTGAACTTGACTTCGATCTGGTCAGGCATCCGGCCGCGGTCGTGCCTTCATCGAGGAGGGCAAGCAGCACGTCGGGCCTGCCCTTGTAGCGAATGCCCGTTGCCATTGCGGCGAGCTTGACGCCCGCGATGACAGGAAGGCGCGGCTGTTCCGCCGGCGCCAGGGGTGAAACAGCATGCGCCATGGTCAGGTTCCCGCCCGTATGTCAGAGAGATCAGTTGTTGGAGTTGCCGGACGCATCTTCAGGAATGAGAAGGTCGCCCTTGCCGGCGCCATCGCCGCCCGCATCAGCAGGGGCAGAGCCGACGTTGGCCTTCTTTGCCTTTTCCTGAAGGGCGCGGCGTTGCGCTTCGGCTTCCGCTGCCACCTTCTTCAGGTCTTCGTCCACGATCTCGACCTTCGCCACGTCGTGAAGGCCCGTCAGGGTTTCCTGCACCTTCTGGCGGACGAGGGCATTGCGGATCGCCGCCTTCACCTGGTCATAAGGCTGGGCAGCGCCCATCTTGCGGTCTTCCAGGCGGATGACATGCCAGCCGAACTCGGTCTTCACCGGCTTCGACATTTCCCCCGGCTTCAGGGCAAATGCGGCCTTGGAGAATTCCGCCACCATTTCGGGCGCGGTGAAGTAACCGAGGTCGCCACCGTAGTCCTTCGAGCCGTCGAGGCTGTACTGCTTGGCCAGGTCTTCGAACTTCTCGCCGCCCTTGAGCTTGCCGAGGATGGAGTTGGCTTCCTTTTCGCTGGCAACGAGAATGTGCCGGGCGCGGACCCGCTCCGTCTCGGTCACCTTCTTGGCTTCGTCGTCATAGACCTTGCGAACCTGTTCTTCGGTCACCTGCGGGGCGATCTTCTGAGCGAGGTAGCTGTCGCGCAGGGCCTTGGCCTGATAGGCCGCCAGGCGGCGCTTGTAGTCGTCAGTCTCGGCAAGGCCGTCCTTGTTGGCAAGCTGCGCGAGAAGATGGCGTTCCACGAGGAACTGCACCACGAAGGGGTAGCGCAGCTTCTTGGGCAGGTTGGGAAGCTGGCCGATCACGTCGTCGAAGGCCATGCGGACCTCAGAGGTCTTGATCTCATAGCCGTTCACCCTGGCGACAACCTTGTCCTCGCCCTGGAGGGCGACGGCTTCTTCCTGCGCCTGGGCGGGCAGGGCCTGGAAAAGCATGAGACCGGCACCGACGAGGGCCGAAGTGATGGAAAGACGAGTGCGCAGCATGGGGTCCAACTGTTCAGAACGGGTCAACGGGATTTAGCCGCTCATGACGAGGAAAAAAGGCAACAATGTGCTTGCCTAAATGCCTTCCTGCCCCAGAGAGTCGTCCCATTTCCCGCGGACATTGGCTCTGGGAACAAGCACTTGCAAGGGTCAGAACACCTCCCCCGGAACCTGTTGCGGCATTGCAACAGGTTGAAAAGCGATGCCGATCGGCCCATCTCGGCGGTTAACACCCGCCTGGCCGTTGATCCACCGACCGAACCCGCCATTGTTCTGGCAATTGTTCTTGGCCTCCAACTTGGCTAGACGTGCCCACCAAACTGCGGCCATTCGACCGCAAAAGGATGCGAATCACATGTTCGGATTGAAGAAGCTGGCCCAGGCCGTGTTTGGCACGACCAACGACCGCAAGGTCTCGGCCTATGCCAAGCGGGTTCCTGCCATCAATGCGCTGGAACCGGAATATGCCAAGCTCTCGGATGACGAGCTGAAGGGCCTCACCGCCAAGTTCCGCGCCGAGCTTGCCGCCGGCAAGACCCTCGACGACCTTCTGGTTCCCGCCTTCGCCGCCGTCCGCGAAGCCTCCAAGCGCGCGCTGGGCCTCCGCCACTTCGACGTGCAGATGATCGGCGGCATGGTGCTGCATGAAGGGCGCATCGCCGAAATGAAAACCGGTGAAGGCAAGACCCTGGTTGCCACGCTCCCGGTTTACCTGAACGCGCTGGCGGGCAATGGCGTGCACGTCGTCACCGTCAACGATTATCTCGCAAAGCGCGACGCGGGCTGGATGGGGCAGGTCTATTCCGCCCTCGGCCTCACCACCGGCATCATCGTGCACGGCATGGACGACCGGGAACGCCACGCCGCCTACCGCTGCGATGTCACCTACGGCACCAACAACGAACTGGGCTTCGACTATCTCCGCGACAACATGAAGTACCATCTGGAAGAGATGGTGCAGCGCGGCCACGGCTTTGCCATCGTCGACGAAGTGGACTCCATCCTTGTCGATGAGGCGCGCACGCCGCTCATCATTTCGGGGCCGGTCGATGACAAGTCCGAACTCTACAATGCCCTCGACCGTTTCATTCCCGAACTGAACGCCGAAGACTACGAGCTGGACGAGAAGCAGCGCTCGATCTCCCTGACCGAAGTGGGCAACGAGCACCTCGAACGCATCCTTGCCGCCGCCGGAATGCTGAAGGGCGAAAACCTCTATGATGCGGCCAACGTCACCATCGTCCACCACATGCAGCAGGCGCTTCGCGCCCACAAGCTGTTCCAGAAGGACAAGGACTACATCGTCAAGGATGGCCAGGTCGTCATCATCGACGAATTCACCGGGCGCATGATGCCGGGCCGCCGCTATTCCGAGGGCCTGCACCAGGCACTGGAAGCGAAGGAACATGTTGCGGTTCAGCCGGAGAACGTGACGCTCGCCTCGATCACCTTCCAGAACTACTTCCGCCTCTACGCCAAGCTGTCCGGCATGACCGGCACGGCGGCGACCGAAGCCGAAGAATTCATGGACATCTACAACCTCGATGTCGTGGAAATCCCGACCAATGTGCCCGTGGCCCGTGCCGACGAGGACGATGAGGTCTATCGCACCGCCCGCGAGAAGTATCAGGCGATCATCGACACGATCCGCGATGCGCGGAAGCGCGGCCAGCCCGTGCTGGTCGGCACCACCTCGATCGAGAAATCGGAAGTGCTTTCCGGCCTGCTGAAGGCACAGGGCGTCGAACACAACGTTCTCAATGCGCGCTATCACGAACAGGAAGCGCAGATCGTGGCCCAGGCGGGCGGCCCAGGCGCCGTCACCATTGCCACCAACATGGCGGGCCGCGGCACCGACATCAAGCTTGGCGGCAACCTTGAAATGCGCGTCGCCAATGAGCTTGCCGGAATGGCCGCCGGTTCCGAACGCGATGCCGCCGTCGAGCGCATCAAGGCCGAGATCGAAGCCAACAAGAAGATCGTCATGGATGCGGGCGGCCTTTTCGTCATCGGCACCGAGCGTCACGAAAGCCGCCGTATCGACAACCAGCTCCGTGGCCGGTCCGGCCGCCAGGGCGACCCGGGTCGTTCGCGCTTCTACCTTTCGCTGGAAGACGACCTGATGCGCATCTTCGGTTCCGACCGCCTCGACGGGATGTTGCAGAAGCTCGGCCTCAAGGAAGGCGAGGCCATCATCCATCCGTGGATCAACAAGGCGCTGGAAAAAGCACAGCAGAAGGTGGAAGCCCGCAACTTCGACATCCGCAAGAACATCCTCAAGTTCGACAACGTGATGAACGACCAGCGCAAGGTGATCTTCGAGCAACGCATCGGCCTGATGCGCGGCGAGGAGATTTCCGAAACCATCGACGACATGCGCCGCGACGTGATCAACGAGGCGATTGCCCGTCACATCCCGGAGAACGCCTATGCCGAGCAATGGGATGCGGTCGGATTGCGCGAAGAACTCCGGCAGACTGTCGCCATCGATTTCCCCATGGAAGACTGGGTGAAGGAAGAAGGCATTGCGGATGAAGAGATCAAGGAGCGCGTGACCAAGGCCGCCGACGAGTACTACAACCAGAAGCGGGAGAAGTACTCCAAGAACATCATGGACCAGGTGGAGAAGGCGGTGCTGCTGCAGACGCTGGACCGCCTCTGGCGCGATCATATCGTCACGGTGGACTATCTTCGTCAGGTCATTCACCTGCGGGGCTACGGACAGCGCGACCCGCTCAACGAATACAAGACCGAGGCGTTCAACCTTTTCTCGGCGCTGCTCTCGCAACTCAAGCAGAACGTGACCGGCCAGATGATGCGCATCGAGGTGCAGACCCGCGCGGTGGACGAGAATGGCGACATGCTGCCGGATGAGGACGAGCTTCCCCTGATGGAGCCGCACCATCTGGATCTGACGTCAGGTGAGGATGATGTGGCAGAAGGGGCTGGTGTCGCCGTGGCACCGCCGCCGCCCGCGCCGCGCCGGGGTGGCAAGGCCAAGGCCGCGATCGATCCGAAGAACCCCGAAACCTGGGGCGATGTCGCCCGCAATGACCCCTGCCCATGCGGATCGGGCAAGCGTTACAAGCATTGTCATGGCGCATATGTGTAGGCTGTCATAGCAGGCCCTGTATCTTCTCACTACCCTGCACAGACCTGCTCAATGTGCATTTTCAGACGCAAACCCTGGCAAGGCCATTGCAGCGGCCATGCAAGACGCTGAACGCATCCTGGGCGACTAAGGCGTCGTCTGTCGGGGTGAAGATGCTTTCCATGTGTGGCTTCACGTTGAACCCAACAAGCGCAAGCACCGCTCGCTGAAAACAGGCAACCAGGCGACACGAGCAGGGCATACCTCAGAGCACAGCATCGGCACACTGAGCGGGTCTCGCGATTCAGGCTCGATTGCGCAGGCACCACGCTTGTAACCGGTACCGGCAACAGGGAGTTCACGGATTATGTAACCTGGCGGCGGGATTGCTGCACCACTCACCCGCACCGATGCATCCGACATTGAACGTGAAGACATCGTTCGCCTCCCTGTGAACCAGCTTGTTGACAGGCGATCTTTGACGGACCTCAAGCCAGGACCTGATTGTTGCAGTCAACGCATCAAGAAAGCGGACTGGTGAAGGCGGCTGCGGCGCAGAAACCAAGAGAACATGTCGATATCGCTTCTTCGCAGAAAAGACGAATAGTCGGATACCTATTGCAATCCTGAGATTTCAAGGTCTAGCTTACAGAAGTGTTCATTGGCTCTTCACAGTCGGGAAAACTGGCCGTGCACCGTGGCTTCATCGTAGCGGCACTTCTCCAAGGCACCTTGCACTGCAGTGCAAGCGCAAGTGACCGTCAAGTGTTTCCGTTTGCAGATGGAATCTGGACCGGCGGAGTTGAAGACGGCTCGGCTAGCGGCGCACCAGTGGTCTGCTGGGCGAGTACGACATTCAAGGACTCAACAACTTTAGCACTCGTAGTGCGAGGCAGCAAAAACTGGCAACTGAGAATATCAAATCCGAATTGGAAGTTATCCGCGCCTCGTCGCTATGATCTTGTTGCCCAGGTTGACTTCTATCCCCGGGTTCTTGTCTCTGCCGAGTCCAAGAGCCAGGAAGTTCTGGAGTTTGAAGAGATTGAGCGCGTCTCGCTCGTGGGCCTTATCGAGATCGGGCACACGATTGCACTCAGCTCAGATGAATTCAATGCGAAGTATGATCTCGAAGGCAGCGCAAAGGTAATAGAGAGGCTTCGGGGGTGTTCCCACAATTAGAGGACCCTCAAATCTGCTTGGCGGATCTTGATGGCAGAACGCATGTTTTGCCATGAAAGGTCTGTGAAGCATTGCGGATGCCTGACCTGTCCTGGAGTTTTCCTCCAGCGAGCTTTGAAACCGGGTCCAGCTGGGAAGACGGCTGGTATCTGCTCAATGCATTTGAGGGCACAGCCATCTCGGCTGTGCCCTCAAGAGTTCGATCTGGACGTGACCGGAGTGAAATCGAAACTTACTTCTCGAAGGCGCCCATTTGGAACAGGCCACCCAGCCAGTCCTCGAGATGCCACGTCTTGACCACCATGCCATCGCTATTGAATTGGTGAATGTCGATGGTCATGATCTTGAAGTCGCGTCCCTTGGAAGGAAAGCCCGCAAAGGGGCCGGCCTGGGTTGCGGAGTAGGTGGAGCGGACAACGACCTTGTCGCCCTCTTCGACCATGTCCTCAATGACAAACTTGTTGTTCTTGAAGGTCGCTGACATGCCGGGAATGAGCTTCTTGAAGCCGTCACGGCCGGGCCCCTGGCCAGGGTTGACCGGATCATTTGCCCAGTCCTGCGCCAGCACCTGATCCAGCAGGTCTGCGTTGCCGGTGACAAAGGTGTCGTAGAAGATCCGAACCTTCTGTTTGTTGGCGGATTCAGCCATCGCAGTGTTTGCAAGAAGCATCAGCGAGGTTGTTGCGGCGGCGAAGGCGATGGTAGCGCGGCGGGTGAAGGTCATTTCAGTCTCCTGTCTGTTGTGTTTCGGCTGTCGCTGTGGCCGGAGCGGCGTTGGCTATCCGATGAAGGAGACGTAGAGATTTCTGATCAGGAGATCATTGGTCTGAAGATTGATGCAGTGTCTCCCTTCAGGAAACGTTGTGATGCGCTACTTGAGACTTGCCGACCGTCAGGTGACCTTCTCAGGAAACCCTGCCGCCACCAGAAAATCGAGAAAACTACGCACCTTGGCTGGCAGATAGCTACGGTCGGGATAGACAGCATGGAGCGCCACGGTCGGATTTGCGAGATCAGGCAGAACATGTTCCAGCCTGCCGGCGGCCAGCTCTTCATCGACAAGCCAGTGCGGCATGAAGCTGAAGCCCATCCCTTCGCGGGCCGCAAACATCAGCAGGCTTTCGTTGCCGCTCAGCATGACTGGTTTGAAGTTGATTTCGGTTGGTCCTCCGGGAGATGGGAGCTTCACCTTTCCATCGCGCGCCACCTGCGTATAGGCGAGAAACGGCGCACCATTGAGATCAGCAAGAGACGCGGGTCGGCCGTGCTTCTCAAGAAAGCCGGGCGCTGCCACCATTCGGAAATGAATATTGCCCAGCTTGCGGGCAATGAGGCCCGGTTCAAGTGACAAGGCAACGCGTATCGCAAGGTCAAAACCATCTTCGACCAAATTGACCATACGGGCACTGAGATCAAGCTCAAGCAGGACATCCGGGCTCTGGCTTTGAAACGCAGCGACCAGCTTTGCAAATCTTGGTGTCGCCATCCATACGGGAACACTGAGTTTGAGCGTGCCGGAAGGCTTGATGGAAGTCTGCGAGATACGCGCCTCAGCTTCGTCCAGTCCCTCAATGAGTACCCGCACGGTATCCAGATAGATGGCCCCCGCTTCCGTCAAACTGACATTGCGGCTTGTGCGGTTCAGCAGTCGCGCCCCCACTTGTGCCTCAAGATGCTGCACATGTTTGCTGGTCATGGCGGTGGAAAGGCCCAGACGATCCGCCGCAGCGGCAAAACTTTTGGCCTCCGCCACAGCCGCGAACACCCTGATGCTCAGAAGCCTGTCCATGATCGTCTCTCCAGAGGAAACCTTGTATCAATCAACCGTGCGATGATCAATGAATAGGAAGCGTTTAGTCTCCCGTCAAACGACCCCAAAAGGAGACTGACATGACAATGACTTCCGATAACGCACCTGCCGCCAAAGGCTGGAACATCGCAATATGGGCAGGGCAGATTGCCCTCGCCGCACTCTACCTGATGGCGGCCTACATGAAGGGCCTGATGCCCGTCGCTGATCTTGCGGCCATGGGCATGACCTGGGCACCGAACGCGCCGATCGCATTGGTGCGCGGCATTGCGTTGATGGAGTTCCTCGGCGCGGTTGGCGTTATCCTTCCAGCCGCGACCCGCATCATGCCGCAGCTTACAGTCTGGGCCGCAGCCGGCCTTCTTGCCATTCAGGCCCTGGCCATTCCCTTCCACCTGTTCCGCGGTGAGGCCAATCTTCTGGGCTTCAACCTGATCTACGTGGCACTCGCAGTGTTCGTGTTGTGGGGACGCGCCCGCAAGGCGCCGATCGCGTCGCGATAATCAGCACAGTCTGACAGGAGACCGACATGGAAACGGAAGCCCTTGCTCTTGCTCGCATACATTCGGCGCAAAACCTTCCCGAAAGGCTGAGCTACGGCCCTGTGGAACTGTCGGTCACCAACCTTGATCGCGCTATCCGGTTCTGGACGATGGGGCTGGGATTTGTCCCCCGCTCCGAAGTCGGACCGGGCCTTGCGCTGGGCACTGCCCAGCGCACACTCGTGGTGCTGCACCCAGGGGCGGCAGTGCCCGCAGCCAAAGGCCATATCGGCATGTACCATGTGGCCTTTGGCATGCCCACGCAGGTCGAGTTCTCCCGCATGATGCGACGATTTCGCGAAATGGGCATTCCCCATTCACCTGTTGATCACCTGATGTCCAAGGCGATCTATCTCAGTGACCCCGATGGTCACGGCATCGAGATTGCCTATGAGACACCCCATCGATTTGGGCGCTTTTTGCAGGATGCCCGCAGTTTTGTGATGCTTGATGCCCATGGCCATCCACATAGCGGGCGTGAGCCGCTCGATATTGCTGCCGAGCTTGCCGCGGCGCGATCCGCCGAATTGGCTGGCCCGATTGATGATGACGCCGTGCTTGCCCACTTGCACTTGCATGTGAATGATCTCGAGTTTGCACAAGCCTGGTTCGAAGGCGTTGGCTTCGCCCGCAACCTGAACCTGCCGCAAATGGGTTTGGCTGACATGGGGGCAGGAGCCGCCTACACCCACCGGATTGCCTTCAATCTTTGGGCAGGCCCGCAAGCAAAGCCTGCACCCGCCAGCATGGCACGGTTGCTGCGCTATCGGCTCGAAACCACGGATGAGGACACTTTTGAGCGTGCGCGCCACCGCCTGGGCTCAAGCACGGAAAGTGGTTCCCTAACGGGAGTCGACCCCGCCGCCATCAACGTCGAACTTGCAATGCACAGAGCGCTATCTTCACGGGAGCAAGCAGCATGACACATCAACAGACAACCGGGACCGCTACTTCCCCGCTGCGGGCGCTGAGGTCACTTCTAAATCCCTATGGGCTTTGGATGATCTTCGCGCTCCCCGCAGGCGCAATGACGGTAGCCATCTTCACTTCTGACGATCCGACGATGCTACACCAGATGATTCATCCTTCGGGGGAGTTCTCCGCCCGCTTTCTGATCGTCACATTGATGGCAACGCCATTGACGATGGTCCTGCGTGGGTGGCGCTGGCCCCAGTGGCTCAGGCGAAATCGCCGCTACCTCGGCGTTGCAGCCTTCGGCTATGCGCTTCTGCACACCATCCTCTATCTGATTGACAAGGCAGGCCTGGATCCCGTGATCACGGAATTGCCGAAGTTCTACATCTGGACGGGTTGGGTTGCATTCCTGATCTTCGTGCCGCTCGCCATCACCTCGAATGACTGGTTCGTCCGCCGCATGGGTACCTGGTGGAAGTGGCTCCAACGCTGGAGCTATGCCGCCGCGGTCCTCACGCTTGCCCATTGGGCCGCGCTCAACGACTGGGGCGGCGTGACGCCCGCGCTTGTGCATTTTGGTCCGCTCGCCGCGCTGGAGGCCTACCGTGTCTGGTTCTGGTACCTGCGCCCGCGCGGTGTAGCCGCTGCCTGAAAGGAACTCATGACGAATTCTGTCAATGCGGCACTGGCAGCAAACGCAAAGTACGCCGGAGAGAGTTGATGGCGCCGCCCAAAGCACGTGCAAGCGGCAGATTGAAGGTTGAGATCCAAATCATGAAGCGCATTTCAAAGCATGTTGCCTTTTCCGTGGTGGGTAGCGTCATTGCTGCGATCATGGTGTTGACTCCCGCATGGGCAGAGAGCGAGGCCGAAAGCGCCGCACTGCCGTTGCCCTCCATTTCAGTCATGGTGGCGCAGAAGAAGAGCATTGCAGAGGAACTGATGATCACGGGCAGCTTTGCGGCTGGTGCCAATGTTCAGGTGGCGCCGCTTGTTTCAGGTCTGGCTGTGACGGAAATACTGGTTGAAGAGGGCGATGAGGTGAAGGAAGGGCAGATATTGGCTCGCCTCGACCCAGTGGATATCGAATTGCAGCTGACACAGAATTCCGCGTCTCTCGTTCGCAACGATGCTGATATCAGTCAAGCCAAGAACAGGATTGAACAGGCAAAGATCAAAAAGGAACAGGCACTCGGGGACCTGAACCGGACCAAGAAGCTGCGGTCAACGGGACTCAGCACGTCGGAACAGTTTGATCAACGCCGGGCCGCGTATGATCTCGCCACTGCCGAGCTTGCAGAGGCCGAGTTGTCACTTACATCTTCTCAAGCCGACCGATTGTCAATTGAGGCCAGCAAGAAAGAACTGGAACTGCGCAAGAGCCGCACGGAGATCAGGGCTCCTGTCGAGGGCTACATCAGCAAACGTCTCGTAGAGCATGGCATGATTTCCAATCCGGGCGGCGGGTCCATGTTCAATCTTGTTGCCAAGTCTGTCGTCAAGTTGGTGGCGGAAGTGGCTGAGTCTGATTTGCCAAAGGTGCAGGTCGGCCAGAAGGCCTCTATTGCAGTCAACGGCTATCGCGAAGCTCTGGGAGGTACCGTCAGGTTGATATCACCTGAAGTTGATCCGGCAACCCGCATGGGGAAGGTTCATATTCGTCTCAGCGACGGCATTCGCGTGCCACTTGGCGCCTTCGGTCGCGCAACGATTTGGTTTGCCAAGGGCGAAGGCGTGAGTCTGCCGCTCACGGCAGTGACCTTTGGCGCGGACGGGCCGACGGTGCAGGTCGTCAAGGACAAGAAGGTTCAGGTGCGAAATGTAGCTACCGGCCTCCTGGGTACGACGGAGATTGAGATTACAGAAGGCATTGAACCAGGGGAGACCTTTGTAGTTCGTGCAGGAAGCTTCGTGCGCAACGGCGACCTCGTGAACCCCGTCGTCATATCCGAGCTGAAGTGAGGGAAATCCGAAATGAACTGGAATATTTCGGCGTGGGCGATCCGGCATCCTCTACCACCGCTTCTGTTGTTTGCAGTCCTGATGCTCGTCGGTTTGCAGGCCTTCAACCGCTTGCCGATCACACAGTTTCCCAACATCGACGTGCCAGTGATTTCAGTCACCGTAGGCCAGTCCGGAGCCGCCCCCGCCGAACTTGAAAGCCAGGTGACCAAGAAGGTTGAAGACGCTGTCGCAAGTATTGCCGGCGTGAAGAACATCACGTCCACCATGTCAGATGGCAGTTCGAATACCGCCATTGAGTTCCGTCTTGAGATACCAACTGAACAAGCTTTGCAGGACGTCAAAGACGCAGTCGCCAGAATCCGCTCTGACCTGCCTGGTGGTGTGGATGAGCCGATCGTTCAGAAGATCGATGTGGAAGGGCAGTCCATTCAGACCTACGCAGTGAAGGCACCAGGCATGACCCTGGAACAGCTATCCTGGTATGTTGAAGATGTTGTGATCCGGCAGATCCAGAGTCTGCCCGGTGTCGGTCGCGTGGATCGGTATGGCGGTGTTGATCGCGAAGTGCGAGTCGAACTCGATCCTGCAAAACTGCAATCTCTTGGACTGACTGCAGCCTATGTGAACCGCCAATTGTCTGCCATCAACAACGATTCAGGTGCCGGCAAGAGTGAGATTGGCGGGGCGGAACAGGCCATCCGCACCCTGGGAGGCGCCCGCGACCTTGAAAGCCTGCGCAACACAAGTATTACGCTGCCTGGTGGCGCCAAAATCAGGCTTGGTGAACTGGGTCAGGTCAAGGACAGTACGGAGGAGCCCAAGTCCTTCGCACGCTACAATGGTGATCCAGTAGTCACTTTTGCCATCTATCGCGCAAAGGGTTCAAGTTCGGTTGAAATCGGCAACCTGGTGGCTGAACGCGTCGCGTCCCTTGATGCA
>JAEUMJ010000006.1 GCA_016792865.1 Hyphomicrobiales bacterium
CGTTGCGGGCCGACGGCGTGAGGTACTGACCTACACCGTCATTCCCTTCAGCAAGGCACCCAGACCCTCGCGGTAGGTCGGATAGGCGAAGCGGTAGCCCAGCTCGGCCTTCACCTTTGCGTTCGAGACGCGCTTGGAGTCAGCATAGAAGCTGCGCGCCATGGGCGAAAGTTCGGCCTGCTCAAAAGGAATGCCGGGTGGAACCGGCCTGCCCAGCAGCCGTGCGGCATGCTCGACCACATCCTGCGGCGGGCGCGGCTCATCATCGGCGACATTGTATGCGGCGCCCGCATGGGGTCGGGCCATCGACGCCATCAGGATGCCCGCGATGTCATCGACATGGATGCGGCTGAACACCTGCCCGTCCTTGATGATGCGCTTCGCGCTGCCATCGAGGATGGAGAGCAGTTGATTGCGGCCGGGACCGTAGATACCGGCAAGACGGAAGATGTGCAGGGGCAGGCCATGGTCAAGCTGCAGGCGAAGCCAGGCTTCTTCGGCCCGCAGCCTGCGCCAGCCGCGCTCGGTGTTCGGGGCAAGAGGCGTGCTTTCATCGATCCACGCCCCGCCGTGATCGCCATAGACACCGGTGGTGGAGAGATAGGCGGCCCAGGCGATGCCATGGGCGCGTTCGGCCAACGAGGCGCCAAAGCGATGCAGCACCGGATCACCATCGGATTCGGGCGGCACGGAGGAGACGATGTGGGTGACGCCTTCGGGAAGCTCCGTACACTGATTGAAATCGAGGAGGCCGATCCCCTGTTCGGCCAGTGCCTCGGCGCTGGCAGGCGACCGGTAGCTGGCGCTGATGCGCCACTCCTGCCTGTCGAGGCGCCGTGCCAGGGCCTGCGCCGAGAAACCGAAACCGAAAAAGAGGATGTGCTTCACGCCAGCCATTCCTGTCTTACGTCTGCATCAAGCTCGCTGGTCATCATGGTCTCGCGCATTTTCTCATGCTCAAGGGCGGAGGCAAGCCGGCCGTGCGCCCATGCAGCCATGGCGCGGACAATGGGCGCGGGATCGGACAGGAGCGCCCTGATTGCGGCAAGGAGCGAGGCATCGCCGCTGTTGCCCGCCGCGATCAGGCAATTGCGCAGGAAGCGGTCCCGTCCGATGCGCTTGACCGGTGAGCCGGAGAACAGGGTGCGGAAATGTGCATCGTCAAGGCCGAGCAGCATGGCGAGCGCCGGTGCAACGAGGTCTTCCCGCGCCTTCAGTTTCATTTCGCTTGCCGCCAGGGCAAACTTGTTCCACGGGCAAACCGCAAGGCAATCATCGCAGCCATAGATGCGATTGCCCATGGCCTGGCGGAATTCCGGCGCGATGTGTCCCTTGTGTTCGATGGTGAGATAGGAAATGCAGCGCCGTGCATCGAGCTGGTAGGGTGCGGGGAAGGCCCGCGTGGGGCAGGCGTCCAGGCAAGCGCGGCAGGAGCCGCAGTGGTCCGCCTCCGGGCGATCGGCAGGCAGCACCGCGTCGGTGAGGATGGTTCCGATGAAGAACCAGTTGCCCGCCTCGCGCGACACGAGGTTCGTGTGCCGTCCCTGCCAGCCCAGTCCCGCCTGCGCGGCTACCGGCTTCTCCATCAGCGGGGCGGTATCGACGAAGATCTTCACATCGGCATGCGCGGCCTTGGCGAAAAGTCCGGCGAGGCGCTTCAGCTTGCCCTTGAAGACATCGTGATAGTCGCGGTTCAGCGCATGGACCGAGATGACGCCGGTGGCTGATTGCCCCAGCCGTTCCAGCGGATCGATGTCAGGCGTATAGGGCTGTGCAAAGACGATGGCCGATTTTGCCTCCGGCCACATGGCGTCGGGCGATGCCCGGCGGGCTTCCGTCTCCGCCATCCACGTCATGTCACCTGCGAAACCGGAGGCAACGAAATCGGACAGGCGTTGGCCCGCTTCCGGAGGAAGCCGCGCCCCGGTCAGCCGCATCAGGGGCAGTCCCTCGCGCCTGCCCGCCTCGCGAAGCTGCGCCAGGGCGCGGCTCAGCCTGTCAGAAGTCGAGCTCGGCATAATGCGCGGCGGGCGCCACACCCGGAATGGTATCGGCAAGCAAGACACGGAAGGACGGCCGCGACTTGATGCGGCTGTACCAGGTTTGCGCCACCGGATGATCGGCCCAATTGATCTCGCCCAGGTAATCGATGGCAGAGATGTGCGCCGCCGCCGCAAGGTCGGCGAGGGACAGCTCGCTGCCTGCGAGCCACGACCGCTGCTCGGCCAGATACGCCAGGTAATCCAGGTGGGGCTTGAGCATCTGGAGACCGGCCCGCATTCGCTGCATGTCGGGCGATCCGCGGCCGTTGCCGGGAGCCGCCACGAAGCGTCGGATCACTTTCTCGGTGAGAACGGGTTCGGTGACCTCGGCATAGAACTTGATATCGAACCACGCGACGAGGCGGCGCACTTCCGCCCGCGCCAGCGCATTGCCGGGAATGAGGGGGCGGTCCCCGCCCAGCGTTTCTTCCAGGTATTCTGTAAGCGCCTCGGCCCCCGCGACGGCGGCGCCATTGTCCTCGACATAGACGGGCGAGAGACCGGCGGGATTGAGATCGATCAAGTCATCCGACGGCTGCCAGGGCCGCTCCTCGATGAGCGTGGCAGCGACCCCGTATTCGGCAAGCGCCAGCCGCATGCGGCGGCCATGGGGATCGAGTGTGAAATGGTGCAGTCTGGGCATCAGGAAAATTTACCGGGCCAAGGCGGGAAGCGCCCGCATGGAAAATCTGGCAGGAACGGGCCATTGCCCCCGCTTTTGGCCCCAATTATGACGTTTGTCCACGGGCGGCAGCGATTCGGGTCCAGATTTCCGGCCTGTCTCGCCGAGTGTTGGGGCGGTTGGGACATGACGATTTCCGAATTCCTGCAAATCATTGTGCTGGCGCTGATCCAGGGCATCACCGAATTCCTGCCCATTTCGTCCTCCGGCCATCTCATTCTCGTTCCTGCCCTGACCGGCTGGCCGGATCAGGGCGTGCTCACCGACATGGTGACGAATGTGGGGTCGCTTGCGGCCGTCATCATTTATTTCTGGCGCGATGTGGTGGGCATGATGCGCGGGGCGCTCGATCTCGTGCAGCGCCGCTCCAGCGCCAACAGCCGTCTCATCTTCCATGTGCTCATCGGCACGATCCCCATCGTGCTCGTCGGCCTCCTGATGAAGGTCACCCATCTCGATGACCATATCCGCAGCCCGCTTCTTGTCGCGGCAAATGCGATCATCTTCGGCATCCTCCTCTATGCGGCTGATGCCTTCGGCCTCATGACCCGCATGATCAAGGACATGAACTGGGTCTCGGCCATGATCATCGGCGTGGCGCAGGCCTTCGCCCTGTCACCCGGCACCAGCCGCTCCGGCATCACCATGACGGCGGCCCGCGCCCTGGGCTTCAACCGGGTGGAAGCGGCACGTTATTCGTTCCTGCTGTCGATTCCGGCCAACGGCGCCGCTTCGGCCCTGGTGATCGGTGACGCCATCAAGAACGGCGAGGCGATCACCGGTCCGGTCATCATGACGGGTGTGCTGACGTTCTTCGTGGCGCTGCTGGCGATTGCCTTCCTCATGCGCGTGTTGCGCACGGTCAGCTTCCTGCCCTTCGTGATCTACCGTGTCGTTCTGGGCGGTGCCCTGCTGGGCCTGATCGCCGCCGGGGTTCAGTTGGGAACGGTGAACTGACCTTCCTTGCGGAAGCGGTAGAGATAGGTGGGCACAATCGCCGAGAAGCTGCGCGGATTGATTCCGAGACCGGTCAGGTCACGGCCTTCCGCTTTTGCCGCGGCGCTCACCACGTTGTCGGCGCGGAGCAGTTCCACCTGATCGGCGGTGATGGGCGCACCGGGCAGCCAGCCGACCAGCGTTCCCATGAGCCGGGCCGCGCTCCATGGCAGCGAAACCAGCAGGCGCTTGCCCTGGGTCACATCCAGCACGTACTGCATCATGTCCTTGAGCGTGGAGACAGAGGGACCGCCCAGTTCATAGGTCTTGCCCGTGCCGACGCCGCCGTCGATCAGCGTGGCGATGGCTTCGGCCACGTCGCCCACGAAAACCGGCTGCACCTTCACCTCGGCACCGATCACCGGCAGCACCGGCGCAATGCGGGCCAGGCCAGCCATGCGGTTGAAGAAGCGATCATCCGCCCCGAACACCACTGAGGGCTGCACGATCATCGCACCGGGGAAAGCCTTGGCGGTTGCGGCTTCTGCCTTGGCCTTGGCGCGGGCGGCAGCACTGGGCGAGGTCTCGTCGGCACCGATGCCCGACACCATGACAAGCAGCTTCGCGCCCGCCTGCCGCGCAGCCTTGGCGACGGCTTCCGAGCCGAACACCACCACGCCATCGAAGGTTTGCGACCCGGACGAGACATCCGTGCCCGTGGCGTTCACCACCGCATATGCACCTTCGCAGGCTGCGGCGACGGAGGCGGGGTAGCGCAGGTTGGCCTGGACGAGGGCGATCTGCCCCGGTGTTCCAAGCGGCAGCACGGCCCCCGCCAGATCCGGGCGGCGGCAGGCGACGCGAATGCGGTAGCCGCGCTTGGCAAGGCTTTGGACCAGTTGGCGGCCGATGAAACCGGAACCGCCGAAGACCGTGACGAGCGAATTGGAGGGAAGGGAAACCAAGGGTGCGCCTCGTGATCGAAGGGAATGAAATTGGCCGCCCTTTTAGCGATTTGCCCGCCTGTTGCAAAGACAAGACATTGTCCGGAGCTGGCCTGAAAGCGTCGGTTGACAATATGCGTCGCCCCCGCGTAAGAGGCGCCTCGAAACTGGCCCAGATGGCGGAATTGGTAGACGCACTAGTTTCAGGTACTAGCGCTGAAAGGCGTGGAGGTTCGAGTCCTCTTCTGGGCACCATACTTCAGGCAAAGCACTGTCTGAGCGGAACAATCTGATTGTCGCCAGAGTGCTTTGTTCTTGGGAACCTTCTCCCTGTCCCGCACGTGATCTCGTACGGCGCCAGCATCCGCAGATGGCCCGTGCTCCTTTCAGGAGCGCCTGCCAAAAGCAATCTCGAAGACATCAAACCGTGCTGAAGAGGGATTCGAGGCGATCTTATTCATTGTACATGCGCGGATGGGCACTATATACAAGCTTGAGAAAGCGTCCACCATCGGTCACCTGACCTCTTCCTCGGCGCTTGCGATCCAAAGTCTCTAACCACCGCACGATCGTCTGCTTACCTGGCGGTGTCTTCCATATCTCAGAACCCCTTGCAGGGCTCTGCAATCTGACAACTCAGAACCCAGATAGAAATTCCAGTTTGTATTCAGGCTGGATGTAAGACGCGCTCGCATTGCGCGACGACCTGCGGCCTATCCGGGTCGCGGTAACTCGATATCTTGAGGTACCGACATGACAAAGCTCAACATGGCCGCCGAAACCGTAATCCCTGTGCCTGCCCAGAAGGACGGCGAACTTCCCAAGGTGAACAAGGATCAGACCGCCCCGGCAACGCCTGCCAGCACGCCTGATACGGCGGTTCCTGCGCAGAAGTAGCCTCAGACGTGGCGGACTTCGGTCCGTCACGACATCAGTCGCTTTCTTCAGAGAGTCTTCGAAAGGTCAACACCTGACGTGAAAGTGCTCGTGCGAGACAATAACGTCGATCAAGCGATGCGGTTCTTGAAAAAGAAGATGCAACGCGAAGGGCTTCTTCGAGAGATGAAGGCCAAGCGGTACCACGAAAAACCATCGGAACGCAGAATCCGCGAGCTGGCAGAGGCCGTCAGCCGAGCCAGGAAACTGGCGAGGAAGAAGGCTCAGCGCGAGGGACTGCTGCCGATGCCCAAACCGAAGCCAAAGAAGCCACCCCGAAAGAATCTCTTCTCCCAACTCGACGACAGCTCCGCAAGCAAACCGTCCGTGGCCAAGCCGTCGCAACATGGCCCGGAGAATCCTTCGACGGGAGCCTGATGCACACCATGAGCCGAGACTGCTAGTCTCAGAAAGCTGGATACCATGCGCACCATCAGCAGCACGGTGATGTTTAACCATCCCTTCTCCATACCGGGCATAGACGGCGAGCAACCGCCAGGTCGCTATGCGGTGAGCAGCGACGAGGAAGAACTCAATGGAATGGAAAGCATTGGCTGGCGCCGAACCGGCACATTCATCCGTCTTCCTGCAATTGGGATAAACTCAGGTATTGAGCAGGTCCACACCATCAACCCGTTTGACCTGCAGCAAGCCCTGACGCGTGATCTACTGCTCAGCACGTCAACCAGTTTGCGCTAAGGGGGGACCGGTCATGTCAGTTTCCTATCTTGGTCCAGTCATTGCAGCAGCGGTCACCATGCTGGCGGTGTATTATCTCTTCCGGATCCTCATGACCAGCGATGCCGGTCAACTCCGATTGTCGGAGCGACCGAAGCCCTCAGCCGATGATCTCGACTCAGCAAAGGGGAAAATCACATGATCGCGCCCAGCGATGGCTCTCCTCTTGTGCACTTCGAGGGCACCCTGGACCTCATTCAGAAGCTTCGTCAGCAGATTGAGGGAGATCCGAATCTTGATCAGGTTCAGCTCAGGAAACTTGACGCGGCGGCAATGGCGCTCCTTGTTGCAATCAATATGAAGAGACAACGTTCCATGGCCCCGACCGCCGGGATCAAACCTTTGCCCGATCAGAAGTGACGAACGGGAAGAAGGCGGGAGAAGGACTTGAACTACACGGTCATATTCTATCGCCTCCGCTCCTCCGATGCTGCGCGGGCCACGATTGCCCAGGAGACCGTCGAGGCGGACGATCTGGAAAGAGCAATGCAAATTGCCAAGAAGCTGCTTGACCATCTGGACGCACCGCAGAAGCCGGATGGAGTGGCAATCCAGGATGCCAAAGGTCTCGAACTGTGCGCATACGATTTTGAATGACCGACGTGCCCTTCAGTGAAGGGGAGACTTTCAAAAGAGAAACTGCGCCCCTCGTTCCAGTAAAGCCAAGCGAAGGTCCACAAATGTCTGACGCCTCAATCATTCAGGCTCGCCTCAACGAACTGTTTCCCAGGATCAAGGCCAAGGGAGACCAGATAAGTGTGCTCGCTCACATCCACATTCTTCGAGAATGCCACGTACCGCGAAAGCTCATCGATACGAGGTCCATGTTGATTGCTGCTTCAATCATTCGGGAAACGGAGGAGTTTCAGGCGATGTCGGAGCTCGACAAGGACATCTGGGCCTATGCGATAGCCGGCTTCATTGCCGCGAAGATTCGAGGGCTTCAGAAGCTTGAGCGGGTTGTTCACTAGCGCGTGCAGAAAACACTGAAGCCATGGAATCCAGAACGGGCAAAGGTCTGGTTCTTTCCGCCCCAATGCAGCAGGGATCAACATGGCCGGGTGGACAAGAAACGGGGACAAAGTGGACCCCATCGTCGAACGGAAATGTTGACATTTCAAGGAATTAAGGACTTTGGTGACAGTCCTCTTCTGGGCCCCGGGTTGCAAGGGCGGAAGCCGGGCGGGAAGACTGAAATCCTGGCGAAATCCGGTTACAACCTGAAACTGTCTCCGCCTGGGGCGGGGCGCTGCCATGGCCCCCTCGGAACCTCAGCCGGAACCCCCAGTGGCGTGACACATTGAGTTGGAGCGCATAACACTGTATGCGCATTCCCGGTTGATTGCGCCGCGTTCCGGACCGGAGCCCTGCGGCCATAATTCCGTTGATCCAGAGGCTTAGTGACCATTCATGGCTGTGAAACTGTACCGCGGCGACTTGCCTGCCGATTTCAAACCCGGTTCTGCCGTGGCAATCGACACCGAGACGCTCGGCCTCAACCCACGCCGCGACCGTCTCTGCGTGGTCCAGATCTCAACCGGCGATGGCAATGCGCATCTCGTGCAGTTTGATGCCGGAGCCTACAACGCCCCCCGCCTGAAGGCGTTGCTCGAAGACCAGTCGGTCCTCAAGATCTTTCATTTCGCGCGCTTCGACATTGCCGTGCTGAAGCAATATCTCGGCGCCAGCACCGCGCCGCTCTATTGCACCAAGATCGCCTCCAGGCTCGCCCGCACCTACACCGACAAGCATGGCCTGAAGGACGTGCTGCGCGAGCTTCTCGGCATCGAGGCCAACAAGCAGCAGCAGAGTTCCGACTGGGGTTCGCATGTGCTGAGCGAAGCGCAGAAGACCTATGCCGCGCAGGACGTGCTCTATCTCCACGAGCTGAAGTCGCGTCTCGACCAGATGCTGGAGCGTGAAGGGCGCATGCATCTGGCCAGGTCCTGCTTCGAATTCCTTCCGGTTCGCGCCGCCCTCGACCTGGGCGGCTGGGGCGAAGAAGATGTCTTCGCGCACTCATGACTTCTACGACGATGCGCAGGCGCCCTCCGCCGGTGCGTCGGCGCGGCGTGCCAACACCCGCGCAGGGCTGACGCGCTGGCTCTCCTATGTGGTGCTGGCAGGGGCGGCGGGCCTGGCCCTGACCTTTGCAATCGAGCTTGGCCTGTTCCGCGATATGGCCAGAACGCCGGAAACGCCGCTTGCGCCCGTCGAGAACCCGTCGCAGATCACCGGCGGCCCGTCCCGGATCTCCGGCTTCGACAAGAACAAGCGCCCCTTCGTGATCACGGCGCAGAAGGGCGTGCAGGATGCAAACGTGGACACGCTCGTCCATCTCCAGCAGGTGCAGAGCAGTTTCGACAGGCCGGACGGATCGAAACTCCACATCACCTCAAGAACGGCGGCCTATGAAGCCGAGGTGAAGACGCTCGACCTTGAGGGCGATGTGCGCTTCGATCAGGGAGAGCGTTTCCGCGCCCGCATGGAGAAGGCTGCCGTCGACATGGAGGACCAGTCGATGGTGTCGAAATCGCCCGTGGTGGTGGACATCATCGGCGGCACCATCACCGCGGACAGCCTGGCCATAACCTCCAATGGCGACCGCATAATTTTCAGGGGTGGCGTCAAATCCCACTTCGTGACACAAAAGAACAAATGAGGAGACGGTGAATGAAGAAAGTCATCATGGTGCTGGCGCTTGCTGCATCCGCCGGAATCACGCTGCCCGCCGCGGCCCTTGCCCAGGAGCAGACCCAGGCCGCCGCCAAGCCGGCCCAGAACGTGGATATCGAGTCCGATGAAATGGAAATCATCGACGCCGACAAGCGCGCCATCTTCCGCGGCAATGTCATCGCCCGGCGCACGTCCGAGACCATCAAGACACCGGAAATGGTGGTGGACTACGTCGAGGTGAAGCAGCCCGACGGCACCACCAAGTCGGAAGTCGATACCATGGACTGCAAGGGTCCGGTGACGATCACCACCGACACCCAGACCATCACCGGCGACCACGCCATCTTCCACATGCGCAAGGACGAACTCATCGTCACGGGCAATGCCAAGGTGGTGCAGGGCAAGACGGTGCTGAACGGGCCGCAGCTTGTGGCCGATCTCAAGACCAAGCGGACGGTGATGAAGGGTGGTCGCGTCAAAGGCTCATTCGTGCCGAAATGAAAGCCTGAGCAATTTCATGCACTCCCAGCCCATCGCAAACCACTTCACGCAAAATTAAGATAAATGCTTCGTAATCACCAGGCGTCCAATACCGGAGATCCGGTCCGACCCCGCCCCATGGCTCCGCGCACCGCGCGCAAGGCCCAAGGTCAGGGACGGCCCGCGATGCAGCAACCGACCGAGGGCCTGACCGCGATCATGCTTGCCAAGAGCTATCGCAACAGGCCCGTGGTGCGGGATGTATCGGTTTCCGTGCGGCGTGGTGAGGCTGTTGGCCTGTTGGGCCCCAATGGCGCCGGCAAGACGACCGTGTTCTACATGATCACGGGACTGATTGCCGCCGACAAGGGTTCGATCCGGCTGGACGGCGAAGACATCACCCACCTGCCCATGTATCAGCGGGCACGGCTGGGCATCGGATATCTTCCCCAGGAAAGCTCGATCTTCCGGGGCCTGACCGTGGAACAGAATTTGCGCGCCGTGCTTGAACTTCACGAGAAGGACAAGAAGGCGCGAGAGCGTCAGTTGCGTGAGTTGTATGATGAGTTCTCAATTGCCCACCTCCGGCATTCGCCGGCTGTTGCGCTCTCTGGCGGAGAGCGTCGCCGGGTGGAAATCGCCCGAGCCCTCGCCGCAAAGCCCCAGTTCATGCTCCTCGACGAGCCATTCGCCGGGATTGATCCGATTGCGATCGGTGATATTCGCGTCCTGGTGCGACAGCTTACCTCTCGGGGAATCGGGGTGCTTATTACGGATCACAACGTCCGCGAAACCCTTGAACTCATCGACAGGGCGCTCATCATCCATGAGGGCCACGTCCTGACCGAAGGCAGCCCGCAACAGATCGTTAACGATCCCGACGTGCGCCGCTACTATCTTGGCGAATCCTTCAGCCTCTGATGGCAGGAGGGTCGCATGGGTCTTAGTCAAAAACTCGTTCTGAAGCAGGGCCAGGCCCTGGTGATGACGCCGCAATTGCAGCAGGCCATCAAGCTGCTGCAGATGTCGTCGGTGGAGTTGCAGGCCTTCGTGGACGCCGAACTCGAACGCAATCCGCTGCTGGAGCGCGAGGAAGGGGCGGGCGAGGCTGTCGAAAGCCCCGCCGAGCAGCAATCTCCCGCAAGCCTTGATGAAGCCTTCACTGCCGCGTCCGCATCGCCCGAAGACATGTCCGGAGATGCCGAGGGGCCGGAGGGCGCCTCCGCCCGCATGGCCGATGAAGCCGCAATGCCGCGTGACTCCGGCTGGGCCAGCCTGCGGTCTTCCGGCCATCTCTCCTTTGACGGCGAGGAAGGTGATTTTGCCGCCAACCTGTCGAGCGGAATGTCGCTCGCCGAACACCTGACCTTGCAGCTCAATCTCGAATTCACCGCCCCCGCCGAGCTGATGATCGGCCAGCACCTGATCGGCATGCTGAATGATGCCGGGTATCTGAGCGGCGATCCGCTGGGGCTGGCGGAAACCCTGAAGGCCACGCCGGAGCAGATCGAACAGGTGCTTGTCCGCCTCCGGCGTTTCGAGCCTGCGGGTGTCTTCGCCCGCGATCTCGCCGAATGCCTGAAGCTGCAACTGATCGACCAGGACCGTCTCGATCCCGCCATGGCGGCATTGGTCGAGAATCTTCCCCTTGTGGCGCGCCGCGACTTCAACGCCCTCAAGGCCAGGTGCGGCGTCACCATGGAAGATCTCCAGGACATGCTGGCCGAACTGCGTGCGCTCAATCCCAAGCCCGGCCTTGCCTTCGGCACCGAGCCGACCATGCCGGTGGTGCCGGATGTCTTCGTGCGTCCTTCCCCCGACGGCAACTGGATCGTCGAACTCAACAGCGAGACTCTGCCCCGCGTGCTTGTCAACAACCGCTACATGGCAACCGTGGCGCGGGGTGCGAAGGGCGAGGATGACCGCCTGTTCCTTGCAGGCTGCCACGCGCAGGCCGCCTGGCTGGTGAAGAGCCTGGAGCAGCGGGCCCGTACCGTGCTGAAGGTGGCGCGCGAAATCGTGCGGCAACAGGACGGCTTTCTCATCCACGGCGTGCAGCACCTCAGGCCCATCACACTCAAGATGGTGGCGGATGCCATCGAAATGCATGAATCGACGGTGAGCCGCGTCACCTCCAACAAGTACATCGCAACGCCGCTCGGCACATACGAACTGAAATATTTCTTCACCACGGCGATTGCCGCCGCCGATGGCGAAGGCGATGCGCATTCGGCCGAAAGTGTGCGCCACCGCATCCGCGACATGATTTCCCGCGAGTCTGCCGATGCCATCCTCTCCGACGATGACATCGTGGCAGCATTGCGCGGGGAGGGCGTGGAGATTGCCCGCCGGACCGTAGCCAAATACCGGGAATCATTGGGTATTCTCTCGTCTGTCCAGCGCCGCCGCGAGGCCCGGCTGAAGGGTTGACTTGCGCCGCGCCCGCGCCTATCCAGCGCCGACTTGAATGGGATGGCATGAGCCGAAATGGTGCAGTGCCAAATAAAAACTCTTCACAAGATTGCCCCCAAACCATTGACGCGATTCATGATCGCGCCCATGTGTTGCGGCTGAGGCAGTCTTGTCGTGAACCGGAATTGCTGATCGAAATGACTCTCGCAGACATCATCGACGCCCGCGCCATCCTTCCCGCGGTGAAAGCCCAGAACAAGAAGCAGGTCTTGCAGGAACTGTCCCAGGCACTCGCCAGTCTCGTGGCCGCCGACAGCCGCGTGATCTACGAGACGCTTCATCGCCGCGAGAAACTGGGTTCAACCGGCCTCGGTCAGGGCATTGCCATTCCCCATGGCCGCCTGCCCAACATCAACCGCGTGTACGGGCTGTTTGCACGCCTCGCCACGCCCATCGATTTCGACAGCGTTGACGGCCAGCCCGTCGATCTCGTCTTCGTTTTGCTGGCGCCCGATCATGCCGGTGCCGATCACCTGACGGCCCTTGCCCGCATCTCGCGCCTGTTGCGTGAACCTGCAACACTCACCAAGTTGCGCGGCACCGATACGGCAGAGGGTCTCTACGCCATTCTCACCGAGCCGTCCGCCACGCAATCGGCGGCGTGAGGCTTGTAGTGGGCCGGTGAGGGAAACGTCGAGCCCGCGCCCGCCCGTGCGCATGCAGGACCAGGGCAGCACCCGTACCGCCGCCGCTTACCGCAGCCGCCGGGGTGCCACGGCCTGCGCTTCCAGCGGGTTTTCCGGCCAGGAGTGTTTCGGATAGCGACCCCGCATGTCCTTGCGCACATCGGGATAGGCATTGGTCCAGAATGTTTCGAGCGACTGGGTGACGGCAACGGGCCTGCCCGCGGGCGAAAGCAATTCGATGCGAAGCCGGGCACGGCCGCCCGCCACCTCCGGCGCACGCTGCAAGCCGAACATTTCCTGAAGGCGCACACGCAGCACCGGATCACCATCGGTACTGTAGTCGATGCGAGAGTGCCCGCCCGACGGCACCTCCATGCGCTGCGGCGCGAGGGTGTCGATCCGCGAGAGAAGCTGGTGGGGAACACGTCCGCGCATGATGCCCGCCATGTCGAGGCGCGCCAGATCGGACTTGCGCACCATCCCGGCAAGGTAGGGCAGGAGCCACTCCTCAAGCGTGGCCAGGAGCGTTGCATCGGAAAGATCGGGCCAGCCTTCCTCAGGCATGGTGCGGGCGAGGAAACGCACGCGGTTGCGCAGGCTTTCCGCTGCCTCGCCCCACGGCAGGGCGGCAAGTCCAAGGCTCCGCACCCCGTCCACCATGCCCTGCGCCAGCACGGCGGGATCAGGAGAGGGCAGGGCCCTTTCGTCGAGCACGACCGCGCCAAGTGCACGGCGCGTGCTTGCCACAACGGCATTCTGCCGGGCATCCCAGCCCGCCCGCTCCTGCGTGACGATCAGGTCGGCGAAATGCCTTTCGATGTCGGCGAGGCTCAGGACACCGGCAAGAAACACCTTCGCATCGGCCTGGGCATTGTCGAGAAGGGCGATGGCGATGAAGTCGGCCTTCGCCAGCCCGTCATGTTCGGCGACGACTGCGCCGCCGCCATTCGCCATGCGGAAACGGTTCTGCCCGCGCCGTTGCGCGATGCGGTCGGGATAGGCAAGCGCAAGCAGCACGCCGTGCGGGATGTCCGCCCGGTCATCGCCGCAGCGCAGGAGATCGGTCACCTGCTTCGCGGCTTGCCGGATGCGGTCACGGGCTGCGCCCCGCACATGCAGGAGGCGTGCCTCGATGTCGGCGGTCGTGTCCCGCGGGAGGCCGTCGCGCTCGCTGATCATGGCGGCGGTTTCCGCAGCACTTCGCGCCGCCCCCAGTTCATTGGCCTTCACCACCATGTGGGCGAGGCGCGGGTGCAGGGGCAGGCGCACCATGGCGCGTCCATGCGCGGTGATGGCACCGGACGCATCAACCGCACCCAGTTGCCGCAACAGGTCCTGCGCCTGCGCGAAGGGCGCCTGGGGCGGTGCTTCCAGCCACGGCAGGCCATCGCGCGTGGTGACGCCCCAGTTCGCCATGTCGAGTGCGAGCGGGGCAAGGTCAGCGACGCGGATTTCGGGCGCGTCGTGTGCGGCCAGCGCCCGTGTTTCGGCTTCGGGCCAGAGGCGATAGCAGTGGCCGGGGCCAAGGCGTCCGGCGCGGCCCTTGCGCTGGTCGGCGCTGGCCTGGCTGACGCGGACGGTTTCGAGGGCCGTCATGCCGGAAGCCGGGTCGAAGCGCGGCGCGCGCTTGAGGCCGGTGTCGATCACCGCCCCGATGCCTTCGATGGTGAGCGAGGTTTCGGCAATTGTCGTGGCCAGCACGATCTTGCGGCGTCCGGCCCCGGAGGCGCGGATCGCCTCATCCTGTTCGGCGAAGGAGAGTGCACCATAGAGCGGGCGCACATCCACATCGGCAGGCAGGCCGGTGCGGGCGAGTTCTTCCACGGTGCGACGGATTTCGCCCTCGCCGGGGAGGAAGACGAGCAGGCTGCCCTTCACCTCGCGGAGCGCCCGCATGATGGCCTTCACCGTATCGCCGACCAGGCTGAAGCGGGTCGGGCGGTCGAGATGGGTGACGCCAACGGGGAACATGCGGCCCGTGGCCTGGACGAGCGGTGCCTGGTCGAGATGGGCGCAGAGCGTTTCCGCATCCAGCGTTGCCGACATCACCAGGATCCTGAGATCGGGACGCAGGCCCCGTTGCACATCGAGCGTGAGGGCGAAGCCGAGATCACCATCGAGGCTCCGTTCGTGGAATTCGTCGAAGATCACAAGCCCGGTATCGGCCAGTTCCGGATCCTGTTGCAGGCGTCGCGTCAGGATGCCTTCGGTGACGACCTCGATGCGGGTTCTGGCGCTGACCTTGCGCTCCAGGCGAACGGTGTAGCCCACGGTCTCGCCGACGGACTCTTCCAGCGTATCGGCCATGCGCCGCGCCGAGGCGCGGGCTGCAAGGCGGCGCGGCTCCAGCATGACGATCTTCCTGCCCCGGAGCCATGCGGCATCGCGCAGGGCGAGCGGCACGCGGGTTGTCTTGCCCGCGCCCGGTTCGGCGACCAGCACGCAAGCCGGATGTGTGGCCAGCGCAGCGGCGAGATCAGGGACGACACGATCGACGGGGAATTCCATGGCGCGGGGCTTAGCAGGGAATGCCGCCGAACAGAAATGCTGCGGCAGGCTCCCGGCTTTCCCTCGTATTACGACACCTCGGCAGCCCAGGGCGGATCGGCGCCGGGGCGGGAGACGGTCACGGCGGCGCATCTCATGGCGAAGTCCGCCGCAGCCCGGAGCTGCCTTTCATCAAGCGCCGCGATGGCCTTCTTGCCAAGAAGCCCTTCACGCTGAAGGTGACAGAGGAAACCCGCCGTGAAGGTGTCGCCAGCCCCCACCGTATCCGCCACCTTCACCCTCGGCGCGGGCAGTGACAGTGCAATGCCCCTGGCGAAGACCTCAACCCCGTCTCCGCCCCGCGTCACGGCAACGACCTTGGCCCCCGCCTTGAGCCACTTCCTTGCGGCCGCTGCGAAATCCTGCTTGCCCGTCATCCATTTCACGTCTTCATCGGAAATCTTCACGATGTCGGAGAGCGCCATCATGCGGGCGAGGCGGGCGAGGTGGCGCTTGCGGTCCTTGATCTGCGAGGGGCGGATATTGGGATCGATGGAGATGACGCGGGTCTTCGCCTCGCGCTTCTGCAACGCCTCATAGGTGCTGCCCTCCGGCTCCGGGATGAGCGAGATCGAGCCGAAGTGCAGCGCCGTCACGTCCTTGCCGAGCCTGGGCATGTCGGCCTTCACCAGGTTGCGGCCCGCCGAGGCGTCGTCGATGAAGGAATAGCGGGCGTGGCCATCCTGCAGTTTCACGAAGGCAAGCGTCGTATGATGCGGTTTCTTGCGGATGTATCTCAGGCTCACCTTGCTGTCGCTCAGGCCCTGCAACAGGCCGTCTCCAAAGAAATCGGTGGAGATGCCCGCGAATAGCCCCACCGGCACGTCAAGGCGGCCCAGGGCAATCGTGGTGTTGTAGACCGAGCCGCCGTTCACGGGCTGGTAGAGGCTTGCGCCATCCTTGCCTTCACGCGGCAGGAAATCGATCAGGGCTTCGCCGCAACACAGAATCATCGTTAACTGCCTCCCATCAGCCATGCGTTGCGCGCAATAAATCACTGTGAATGATTTATTGCCAGAGGAATTGAATGCGTATAGGAACCGTCACACTCTTGAGGTACGCACCTCAAATTCCCCCTAACGGAGAGGCCCGCACTCCAGCATGACAACCCGTATCATTCCCGTCGATGACTTTGACCTGGTGATTTTTGGCGCAACCGGCGACCTGAGCCAGCGGAAACTGCTGCCTGCCCTGTTCCACCGCGACGAACAGGGCCAGCTCCCGCCGGGAGCGTGCATCATCGGCACCTCCCGCAAGGCCATGAGCGACGATGATTTCCGCGCCTTCGCGGCAGAGGCCATCGCCTCCCACGTGAAGGCGTCCGCCGCGCCGAAAGAGGTGGTCGAACGCTTCCTCTCCCGGCTCAGCTACTACGCTGCCGAAGCCACCAAGGATGACGGCTGGCTGTCGCTGGAAAAGGAACTGGCGGACCGCAAGGATGTGGTGCGGGTGTTCTACCTGGCGGTGGGGCCGGACCTGTTCGGGGCAATTTGCGAACGCCTCGGCCGCCATGGGCTTGTGACCGAAAAGTCCCGCGTGGTGGTTGAAAAGCCGCTGGGCAAGTCGGGCGAGTCCGCCAATGCCGTGAACAATGCCATCGGCAAGGTCTTCGCGGAACCGTCGATCTATCGCATTGACCATTACCTCGGCAAGGAAACGGTGCAGAACCTCATGGCGCTGCGCTTTGCCAACGTGCTGTTCGAGCCCCTGTGGAACCACAACTACATCGACCATGTGCAGATCACCGTGGCGGAAACCCTGGGCGTGGAGGGCCGCGCCGGTTACTACGACACTGCTGGCGCCCTGCGGGACATGTTGCAGAACCACATGTTGCAGCTTCTCTGCCTCACGGCCATGGAACCGCCGTCCTGCCTCAGTGCCGATGCGGTGCGCGATGAAAAGCTGAAGGTGCTGAAATCGCTGAAGCCGATGACGGCAGAGCGCCTCGAACATCACATCGTGCGTGGGCAATACCGCGCCGGCGCATCCCAGTCCGGCCCGGTGCCGGGTTATCTCGAGGAACTCGGCAATGCCGCCTCGGAAACCGAAACCTTCGTGGCGCTGAAGGCGGAACTGAGAAGCTGGCGCTGGAACGGAACGCCCTTCTATCTCCGCACCGGAAAGCGCCTGCCGTCCCGGCTTTCGGAGATCGTGGTGCAGTTCCGCAACATCCCGCACAACGTGTTCGACATCGCGGCAGGCCCGCCCATGCCGAACCGGCTCGTCATTCGCCTGCAACCCAACGAGGGCGTGAAGCTGGACCTGATGATCAAGGATCCCGGTCCCGGCGGCATGCGCCTGCAGCAGGTTCCCGTGGACATGACCTTCAAGGAAGTCTTCAACGTGCGCAATCCCGATGCCTATGAGCGCCTGCTCATGGACGTGGTGCGCGGCAACCAGACGCTGTTCATGCGCCGCGACGAGGTGGACGCGGCCTGGGCCTGGGTGGACCCCATCCTCGATTACTGGAAGCTCTCCCACGACATGCCGAAGCCCTACACGGCGGGCACATGGGGCCCGGCCTCCGCCATTGCGCTGATCGAACGCGATGGCCGCACCTGGCACGACGAGGGCCTGCTGTGATCGGCGGGCACCATACCTTCGACACGCGGGAAGCCCTTGCCGAGGGGCTGGCGCAACGGATCGCGCATGATCTTGCAGCACTGATCTCGGCCAGGGGCGAGGCCGTGCTGGCCGTCTCGGGCGGCACGACGCCGGCACTCTTCCTCGCTGCGCTGTCGCTTCAGGCGCTTGACTGGAACAAGGTCGTCGTCACGCTGGTCGATGAGCGCCAGGTGCCGGAGGCAAGCCCGCGCTCCAACGCGGCGCTGGTGCGGCGGCTGTTGCTGGCCGAGGCCGCCACCAGGGCCCGCTTCGTGCCCCTGTTCGGGAATGAGGCGGAGGCGGAAAGACTGGTGCTCGATGTGGTGGTGCTGGGCATGGGCGGGGATGGCCATACCGCCTCGTTCTTTCCTGGCGGCGACACCCTCGCCGAGGCAATCGATCCGCACACGGAGAAAAATATCATCGCCATCTCCGCGCCGGGATCGGGTGAGCCGCGCCTCACCTTCACGCTGCCTGCGCTGCTCGCCGCCTCCACGCTTTGCCTGCATATCGAAGGCCATGAAAAGATGACCGTGCTGCGCGAGGCCATTGCCGGGCAGGATGCCATGCAGATGCCCATCCGGGCCGTGCTTGCCAGCCCCAAACCCCTTGATCTTTACTGGTGCCCCTGAAGGCCAACCGGAGAACTCCCATGTCCGTGACCTCAACCGTTTCCGCCGTCACCGAAAGGCTGATCGCCCGTTCCGGCCCCACGCGCCGCCGCTACCTCGACCGCATCGAAGCTGCACAGGCCAACAGGCCGGCGCGCAAATCGCTCGGCTGCGCCAACATCGCCCATGGCTTTGCCGCCTGCGGAACCCACGACAAGGCGGCTCTCCGTTCTGGCGACGGTCCCAACCTTGCCATCGTGACCGCCTACAATGACATGCTCTCGGCGCACCAGCCGTTCGAGCGTTATCCCGAACTCATCCGCGAAGCGGCGAGGGCGGCCGGAGGAACGGCGCAGGTTGCGGGTGGTGTGCCCGCCATGTGCGATGGCGTCACGCAAGGCGAGGCCGGCATGGAATTGTCGCTGTTCTCGCGCGAGGTGATTGCCCTCTCGACCGCGATTGCGCTGTCGCACCAGATGTTCGACGCTGCGGTCTATCTCGGCGTGTGCGACAAGATCGTGCCGGGACTCGTGATCGGGGCCCTGTCGTTCGGTCATCTTCCGGCGGTGTTTGTTCCGGCGGGGCCGATGCCAAGCGGCATGAACAATGACGAGAAGGGCAGGATCCGGCAAGCCTATGCCGAGGGCAAGGTCAGCCGTGACGAGCTGCTCGATGCCGAAGCGAAGTCCTACCACTCGCCCGGCACCTGCACCTTCTACGGCACGGCCAATTCAAACCAGATGCTGATGGAGATCATGGGGCTGCACCTGCCGGGCACGACCTTCCTCAACCCCGGCACGGAGCTTCGTGACGAGGTGACGCGGGCGGCGGCGCGCCAGGCGCTTTCCATCACCGCCCTCGGCAACCGCTACACGCCGATCGGGAAGATCTACGATGAGAAATCCGTCGTGAACGGCGTGGTGGGATTGCTGGCGACCGGCGGCTCCACCAATCACACCATGCATCTCATTGCCATGGCGGCGGCGGCAGGGATCGTGCTCACCTGGGACGATCTCGCCGAGTTGTCAAAGGTCGTGCCCCTTCTGGCGCGGGTCTACCCCAACGGCCACGACGACGTGAACCATTTCCAGTCCGCGGGCGGCATGGGCGTGTTGATCCGGGAGTTGCTCCAGGCGGGCCTCTTGCACAAGGACGTGACCACGGTGATGGGAACGGGCCTCGATGGCTATCTGTCTGCCCCGGTGATCGAGAACGGCAGCCTCGCGTGGAGGGAAGCACCCAGGGCGACGGCCAACCCGAAAGTGCTGCGCGGCGCAGCCGAGCCGTTCCAGGACACCGGCGGGCTTGCCGTGCTGAAAGGCAATATCGGAACGGCGGTGATCAAGTCTTCCGCCATTCCTGCCGACCGTCACGTCGTCGAGGCACCGGCGAAGGTCTTCCATTCGCAGGAGGAACTGAAGGCCGCCTTCAAGGCGGGCGAACTCAACGGCAACGTCATCGCGGTGGTGCGTTTCCAGGGACCGAAGGCAAACGGCATGCCGGAACTTCATTCGCTCACGCCGTCGCTCAGCGTCTTGCAGAACCGCGGGCTGGTGGTGGGCCTTGTCACCGATGGCCGCATGTCGGGGGCCAGCGGCAAGGTGCCTGCCGCCATCCATGTGACGCCGGAAGCCGCCGACGGCGGGCCGATTGCCCGGATCCGCAACGGTGACATGATCCGCATCGATGCCGTGAACGGCACGCTGGAGGTTCTGGTGGATCAGGCAGAATTTGCCGCACGCCCGCCAGCCACAACAGATCTCTCCGCCAACGAAACGGGCGTGGGGCGCGAACTCTTCTCCGCCTTCCGCCGCATTGTCGGCCGCGCTGACCAGGGCGCATCAATCTTCGAGGTAGCATAATGAGCGATATGCAGAGGCAGGACCGCGTCGGACAGGTTCTCCGCGCCGCACCGGTGGTGCCCGTGATGGTGATCGATGAGGTGAAGCAGGCGGTGCCGCTGGCACGGGCGCTGGTGGCCGGTGGCCTGCCGGTGCTCGAAATCACGCTGCGCACGGCGGCGGCGCTGGATTGCATCCGCGCCATTGCAGCAGAGGTGGAAGGCGCAATCGTGGGCGCCGGCACGGTGATGACGCCCGCCCAGCTTGAGCAGGTGGCCGGGGCGGGCTGCGCCTTCGCGGTGTCGCCCGGCTCATCGCCGCGCTTGCTGGATGCTGCCGACGACACGGACATGCCGCTCTTGCCCGGTGGCGTGACCGCGACGGAAGTAATGACCCTGCTTGAGCGCGGCTATATCTTCCAGAAGTTCTTCCCGGCAGAGCCTGCCGGTGGCGTGGCCTATCTCGCCTCGCTCTCGCAACCGATACCGCAGGTGAAATTCTGCCCCACGGGCGGCATCACGCCGGCACTTGCGCCGTCTTACCTGAAGCTCGCCAATGTGATCACGCTGGGCGGCTCGTGGATGGCACCGAAGGCGCTGGTTGCCGAAGGCAAATGGAACGAGATCGAGAAGCTGGCGCGGGAAGCCTCGAAGCTGAAAGGGGCCTGACAGCGGAGCGCGGGGAGAGGGCCTCCCTGCGCGGCAGGCGCCTCCTCGCCTCGGAAGATCACATCCTGCCGTGCTGCTCGGCTTCGACTTCAAGATCGTTCATCGCCACGACATAGCGTTCGATGGCAAGGGATTCGGTGGAAAAGCCCTGGCGGTAGAACAGCAGCAGGCTGACGCCGACCGTGACTCCCATCGCCACGTAAGGCCCGACAAACAGGAAGAGCGCTGCCACCGCGAAGTAGTATCCGCGAATGCCGTTGTTCAGGCTTTTCACCGCTTCCGTCAGCACCACGGCGGTTTGGGCCACCATCACCGTGCAATGGGGCGTGCGGGCATCGGCATTGTTGAGGCCGCCGATCATGGCGAGGGAATAGGCGAGCTTGCGCAGCGCATAGGTGAAGGAAAAGAAACACACTGCCATGATGACGGTGAGGGTTGCGAAGTAGAGCGTGAACATGGCCAGCGACATGGGCGGAAAGAAGCTCATGGTGGTGAGCGAGGCATGGACATGATTGACGCTGGCGAGCGTGCCCACCAGACCGGCGAGCAGGATGAGCGTGGCCGATCCGAAGAAGGCCATGCTGTTGGAGAGTTGCCCCATCATGATGGCATCGATGACGCGGTTCTCGCGCGGCGAGTTCAGCAGCATGCGCATCCAGCGCAGCCGCACGACGTGAAGCTGGGCGTTCAGGGTGCCGCGCCCCAGGAAGGACAGGATCGGCCCGTAGGCGGCCCACATGACGAAGATCAACACCACCGCCGCCACACGGGGAAAGTCGAAATCATAGGGGATCATGCCCAGCACTCCTCTTGGCCGTTGCGGGAGGTTATAGGGGTGAGGCAAGGGCGTTGTCATTACACCCCGGAAGGGCACGCCCCGGAGCGTTTCCTATCCGTGGATTTCCTTGATCTTCTGCGCGCTGATGCCCGGGGCGCGTTCCAGCGTGTAGTTGAGGTTGAAGACCGAGGACGCCAGAAGCACCGGAGCACCGTCGAGGTCGTGGGCAATCGAGGAGCGGTTGCCGTCCACGAAGCTGTCGAGGGTTTTCTTGTCGGCACAGGAAATCCAGCGCAACACGTCGAAACGGGTGGTCTCGAAATCAACGGGCACGCCATATTCCTGGTTGAGCCGGTCCTTCAGCACGTCGAGCTGCAGGGCACCCACCACGCCGACAATGGCACCGGAACCATCGAGCGGCGTGAACAACTGCACCACGCCTTCCTCCGCCAGTTCCTCAAGTGCGGCCCTGAGCTTCTTCGCCTTCATCGGGTCGCTGAGCTTCACACGGCGCAGGATTTCCGGCGCGAAGCTGGGCACTCCCGTGAACACGATGTCCTCGCCCTCGGTGAGCGTATCGCCGATGCGGAGGACGCCGTGGTTCGGAATGCCCACCACGTCGCCCGCGAAGGCTTCCTCAGCCAGTGAACGGTCCTGGGCGAAGAAGAACTGCGGCGCGTTCAGCGCCAGCGATTTGCCGGTGCGGACAATCAGCGTCCGCATGCCACGGCTGAGCTTGCCGGAGCAGACGCGCATGAAGGCAATGCGGTCGCGGTGGTTCGGATCCATGTTGGCCTGGATCTTGAACACGACGCCGGTGAGTTTCGGCTCGACAGCTTTTACGTCACGCTGGCGGGCGTGCTGGTCCCGCGGCGGCGGCGCATACTTGATGAGAGCCTCCAGCAGGTCGCGCACGCCGAAGTTCTTGATTGCCGACCCGAAATAGACCGGCGAGAGATGGCCTTCGAGAAAGGCCTTCTTGTCGAACCCCTGCGTGACGGAATGAACCAGTTCGATCTCGTCGCGGAAATGCTGCTCGGCCCCTTCTGCCAGAAGGGCGGAGACGCGCGCGTCATCGGGGCCGGACACTTCCTCGCCTTCGGGAGCGGAGTCGAGCTTGCGGATGCGCGGTTCCGTCAGGTCGTAGGTTCCGGCGAAAGCCTTGCCGAGGCCGATGGGCCAGACCATGGGAACGGCAGTCAGCGCCAGTCCCTTTTCGATCTCGTCGATCAGGTCCAGCGGCTCGCGGGTCTCGCGGTCCAGCTTGTTGATGAAGGTGATGATGGGGATGTCGCGCAGGCGGCAGATTTCGAAGAGCTTGCGGGTGCGGTCTTCGATGCCCTTGGCGCCGTCGATCACCATGACGGCGGCGTCCACGGCGGTCAGGGTGCGGTAGGTGTCTTCCGAGAAGTCCTCGTGGCCGGGCGTGTCGAGCAGGTTGAAGACGCAGCCGCCGTACTCGAAGGTCATCACCGAGGTCACGACCGAGATGCCGCGCTGGCGTTCGATGGCCATCCAGTCGGACCGGGTGCGGCGGCGATCACCCTTGGCGCGCACATGCCCTGCAAGCTGGATGGCGCCGCCGAAAAGCAGCAGCTTTTCGGTGAGCGTGGTCTTGCCCGCGTCGGGGTGCGAGATGATGGCGAAGGTCCGCCTGCGGGCGACCTCTTGGGGAATGGTCAGGGTCACTGGAAATTACGTTCTGTTGCTGTTGCCGGGGCTCTAGCGGAATGGGCTCCGGGCGTCCAGAGAGTTGCCCGGGAAGCCTTGCTGTGGCATTTGGGGGCGAGGGCTTTTGCATGACAAATCTGGCACTTCTCGGCGACATCGGCGGCACCAATTCCCGCTTCGGTCTTGTGGAACGCGGCTCCATGGAGGTCCGCGATGTCGAAGTCCTGAAGAACGACAATTTCAACGGGCTGGAAGCGGCCATTTCCCACTACGTGACGAAGCGGGGGATTACCGAGCTGGCCGCCGCCGCCGTTGACGTGGCCGCCCCCGTGGACCGTGATGTCATCACCCTCACCAACCGGGACTGGACCTTCAGTGCCGAAAGCTTGCGCGAGGCCGCCCGTGCCCGCCGCTTCCGCCTGCTCAATGATTTCGAGGCGCTGGCCTGGTCCTTGCCGCATATTGCCGCCGCTGATCTGGTGCAGATCGGCGGAACCCTGCCCGCAAGGCCGCACGTCAAGGTGGTGCTGGGGCCGGGCACCGGGCTTGGCATGGCGGTTCTCGCACCCCTGCCGCGCGGCGGCTGGATGCCCATTCCGGGCGAGCTTGGCCACACCACGCTTCCGGTGGTGACGAACGAGGAACTGGCACTCAAGGACAAGATCATGGGCCGCGACCGTTTTGCGGAAGCGGAGGACGTGCTGACCGGGCCGGGGCTTCTCTCGCTCTATCGGGCGGTGGCCTCATCGCCTGTGCATCAGACGCCGGAAGCCGTGCTGCAGGCCGCGCTGGCCGGAGGTGATGCGGCGGCAGAAAAGACCCTCGATCATTTCATGACCTTCCTGGCGCGGGCGTCGGGCGATGTCGGCATGGCCTTGCAGGCCCGCGGCGGGGTTTACCTGGCGGGCGGCATTGCGCCTTCCATTGCGGCGAAGTTGCAGCTTCCCAAATACCGGGCGGTGTTCGAAGACAAGGGCCGCATTGCCGAGGTGATGAAGCCCATACCATGGTTTGTCATCACCGACCGCTTCCCCGCCTTCAAGGGCTGCGCTGCCGCGCTTGCAGCGATGGAGAACGAGACATGATCGACAACCGCGCCCTGCTCGTGATCGACGTGCAGAATGATTTCTGCCCGGGCGGCCGCCTTGCCGTCGCCGGTGGCGACGGGGTGGTTCCTGTGGTCAATGCGCTGGCGGCAGGGTTCAACCATGTGCTGCTGACACAGGACTGGCACCCGGCGGACCATTCGTCATTCGCCTCGCAGCATGAGGGCGCCCAGCCCTTCAGCACCGTCACGATGCCCTATGGGCCGCAGACACTCTGGCCCGATCACTGCGTGATCGGCAGTGCCGGCGCGGCCTTCCATCCGGGGCTGGAGGTGTCACGCGCCGAACTCATCATCCGCAAGGGTTTCCGCAAGGCGATCGACAGCTATTCCGCCTTCTTCGAGAACGACCGCAAGACCCCCACCGGGCTTGCCGGCTACCTGCAGGAACGGGGCCTCACGCGGCTCACCCTCGTCGGTCTCGCCTTCGACTATTGCGTGCGCTATTCCGCCGAGGATGCAAAGGCCCTGGGCTTCAGCGTGACCGTGATCGAACGCGCCACCCGCGCCATCGATCTCGACGGGAGCGCCGACGCCACGCGCAGGAGCTTCTCCGAACGGGATATCGTTCTCGCATGACCCTGGTTTTTCCCGGCGCCGAGCCTGTGACGCTTGCCGTTGCAGGAACCGCAGCACGCTTTCCGCTGCATCGCATCTATTGCGTCGGGCGCAACTACCACGACCATGTTGTCGAGATGGGCGGTGTCGCGGGCCGCGAGCCGCCGTTCTTCTTCTCCAAGCCCAATGACGCTGCCGTTCAGGATGGCCGCTTTCCCTATCCGGGCCGGACGAGGGACGTTCACCACGAGGTCGAACTTGTCGTGGCGCTGGGGCCGTCTCTCTCCATCTTCGGCTATGCCGTCGGGATCGACTTCACGCGGCGCGACCTCCAGGCCGAGGCAAAGAAGCTGGGGCGCGCCTGGGATACGGCGAAAGCGTTTGATTTCTCGGCCCCCATGAGTGCGCTCGCCCCCCGCAGCGACGTGCTGAAGCAGGGGGCCATCACGCTCGATGTCAATGGCATGCGCCGTCAGGCGGGTGATGTGGCCCACATGATCTGGGGCGTGGACGAGATCATCCCGAGCCTTGGCGAATACTTCATCCTCAAGCCGGGCGACGTGATCTTCACGGGGACGCCCGCGGGCGTGGGACCGGTGCAGAAGGGTGATTTCCTGCATGGCGAAATCGAAGGCGTGGGCACGCTGGACGTGACGGTCGCGTGAGCAACAGGCTCAAGGCCATCCTGCTGGTGATGGGGGCCATGGCCGTGTTCACGGTGCTGGATACCTCGGCCAAGCTTGTCTCCCAGCATCTGCCTGTCTTCGTCGGCGTGTTCTTCCGCTATTTCATCAGTTTTCTGTTTGCGATCGTGATCGCCTGGCGGAGCGGCGGGCTTGCCTCCTTCGGCACGCGCCATCCGGTCCTGCAGGTGACGCGCGGGCTCCTGCTGCTGGCCTCGACCACCTGCAACTTCATCGCCATGTCCCATCTGCAACTGGCGCAAACCGCAGCGATCAACTTCACCCTGCCGCTCTGGGTCTGTGCCCTGTCGGTGCCGTTGCTGGCCGAACAGGTTGGCTTGCGGCGCTGGCTTGCGGTGATCGTGGGCTTCTTCGGCGTCCTCATCATCATGCGCCCCGGCTCGGCGGAGTTTCACTGGGCCATGCTGGTGTCGCTGTTCAACGCGCTTCTGGGGGCGCTCTACAACATCACCACGCGCAAGGTGGGCGGCAAGGATTCGACCGATACTTCGCTGCTCTATGTGGGGCTGGTGGGTTCCATCGGTGCCGCAGCGACCTTGCCGCAGGTATGGCAGATGCCGCAGGGCGCCCAATGGGGCCTGCTGCTGCTCATGGGGGTGGCGGGAACGGTGGGCCATTCCATGCTGATCAAGGCCCACAGGATGGCACCCGCCTCGGCGATAGCGCCCTTCATCTACACGCAGATCATCACCATGACGATCTCAGGGGCCATTGTATTCGGCCAGTTGCCGGATGGCTGGACGCTGCTCGGTGCGCTCATCGTCGTGGCGAGCGGTGTCTATGTCTTTGCCCGCGAGCGCAAGAAAGGCGTGACCACCTCGCAGGAGGCCACGCCGGAGGATTGAGTTCCCCCGCGCCCGTCAGGATGCCGGACGGAAACCTCCGGCAAGCCCTTCGGGATCAGGCGGAGATATAGGCCGTCTTCACCGAGGTGTAGAATTCGGCGGCATAGCGGCCCTGTTCGCGCGGGCCGAAGCTGGAGCCTTTGCGGCCACCGAACGGCACATGGTAATCGACACCGGCGGTCGGCAGGTTCACCATCACCATGCCCGCCTGCGACTTCTTGCGGAAGTCGGTCGCGGCCTTCAGCGAGGTGGTGTAGATGCCCGACGAGAGGCCGAAGTCGGTGTCATTTGCAACGGCAAGGGCCTCGTCATAGCTCTCGACCTTGATGACCGACGCCACCGGGCCGAAAACTTCCTCGCGGTTGATGCGCATGTCATTCCGGGTGTTGATGATGAGCGCGGGCGAGAGATAGTGGCCCTTGGTATCGCGGTTCAGGCGCTCGCCGCCCCAGGCGAGTTCGCCTTCCTTGCGGCCGATGTCGATGTACATCTCGTCCTGCTTGAGCTGCGACTCATCCACCACCGGGCCGATCTGCGTGCCGTCCTTGAGGGCATGGTCAACCTTCAGCGCCTTGATGGCGGTCACCACCTTCTCGACGAAGGCATCGTGGATCCTGCTCTCGACGATCAGGCGCGATGACGCCGTGCAGCGTTGCCCCGTCTGGAAGAAGGCGCCGTCAACGGCACCGGCAACGGCGGCATCGAGATTGGCGTCGTTCAGCACGACAAGGGGATTCTTGCCGCCCATCTCAAGCTGGAACTTGGCGCCGCGGGCAGAACAGGCCTGCGCCACGCGGGCACCCGTCTGCACCGAACCGGTGAAGGAGATGGCGTTCACGTCACGCGAGTCGAGCATCGCCTGGCCAACTTCCGAGCCGCGTCCCATGACCAGGTTCAGGACGCCCTTGGGCAGTCCGGCCCGCGAGGCAATTTCGGTCAGGGCCCAGGCGCAGCCCGGCACCAGGTCGGCGGGCTTGAAGACCACCGTGTTTCCGAAGGCAAGGGCGGGTGCCATCTTCCATGCCGGAATGGCGATGGGGAAGTTCCACGGGCAGATGAGGCCGACGACGCCGACCGGCTCCCGCGTGATGGTGATGTCAACGCCGGGACGCACCGACGGCACGGCAACGCCATCGACGCGCAAGGCTTCCTGCGCGAAGAACTTGAAGATCTGGGCGGCGCGCATGGTTTCGGCAACGCCGTTGGCAAGGGGTTTGCCTTCTTCGCGGGCGAGCAGCTTGCCGATCTCGTCCTTGCGGGCGAGCAGTTCGACGCCGATCGCTTCGAGGATGTCGGCGCGCTGCTGCGGCGTGGTGGCCGACCAGGCGGGCAGGGCTGCCTTGGCGGCGGCGATGGCAACGAGCGTCTGGGCCTTGTCGGCCTGGGCATAGGTGCCCACGATGTCGCTCACATCCGAGGGGTTGATGTTGTCCTTGGCAGAAGCGCCGTCGAGCCATTCGCCATTGATGAAATTCTTGTGCAGCATGTTCGAAATCCTTGTTCCTGAAAGAAATTAGAGAAGCAGGGTGACAATCGCAAGCATTAGCCGATGCGGAGCAGGATTGCGCCGGCGGCGATGAGCAGCGCCCCCAGAACGCGCTGCATGGAAAGGGTTTCCTTGAGCAGCCGCGCCGACATGACGAGGGCGAAGATGATGCTCGTCTCGCGCAGGGCCGCGACCGTGGCAATGGGCGCCTGGGCCATGGCCCAGATCACGATGGCATAGGCGAGGGACGAAGCGGCGGCACCAAAGAGTCCCTTCTTCCAGTGCGGCAACACCTGCGTGAGGATGGTGGTGCCCCGCATGGCAAGCCCGGTCACGAACAGGAACAGGCCATCGAGCACGAAGACGAGTCCGGCGTAGGCGATGGGAGCACCGGAGGCGCGCCCGCCCAGGCCATCGACCACGGTGTAGACGGCAATGAAGCAGGCGGTGCCACCGGCGAAAAAGAGCGTGCGTCCATCGACGCTGGTCCGGCGAAGGCCGGAAAGGCCCGCCAGCAACAGGCCCACCAGCAGGATGATGATGCCGGCGGTGGCCATGGATGTCGGCACGTCGTGCATGATGAGCGCTGTGCCGAGCAGCGTCAGGAAGGGTGCCCCGCCCCGCGCCAGCGGATAGACCAGCGAGAGATCACCCGTCTGGTAGCTGCGGGCGAGAAAGAGGTTGTAACCCGTGTGGAGCACGCCTGAGACCAGGGCATAGATGACGCTCACGCCGGTGGGCATTCCCCAGATCATCAGCATGATGACGCCGAAGATGCCCATGCCGGTCTGGATCAGGAAAAGGCCGAGGAAGCGGTCGATGTTGAGCTTGACCTGCACGTTCCAGGCCGCGTGCAGGAACGCCGCGAAAAGGACGAGGAGAAAGACCGTTGTGCTCAAGATGCGGGCCGTGGGGTGGGAGGGGGGAGAAGCTGCGAGCGATAGGCCCCCAAGCCTTCGGGCGCAACAAAAAAGGCCCGGAGTTCAGCGCCGGGCCATGTGATTGTGCCGAACTGGCCGGGTCGTCACCGGCAGGGCCGGTCTCCCGGCAGGCTTACGAGCAGAGCGTGCCGCCCACGGCGGTCTGGTAGCAGGTGAGCTGGGAGGTGGAGCGCGGGCGGACCATGATGGCCTGCTCGACGTTGAAGGAGGTGCCGCCGAGCAGTTCCTTGCCGAGGAAGGTGCCGATATAGGGCGTGTAATCCATGCACGAGATGGCGACGATCACGTCGTTGCTGGCGGTCATGAGGGTGCCGATCGCTGCGGTGTCGGGCGTGGTGCTGCACATGGGCCCCGTCGGCATCTTGGTTTTCCAGATCTGTGTCACGGTGGTGCCGACCTTGCGGTAACCGTAGACATCCACATGGATCTGGGTCGAGGGCGTGGGCGCAATGATCATGGCCGCGGCATTGTAGTAATCGTCGATCTGGCTCTTCAGCACGTTGGTGCGGTTCTGGGCCACGAGATCGGCAATGACGCTCGCCGAATAGGTGATCTTCCGGTTGAAGGAGATCATCGCCGTGAGGTCGATCATGCCGAAGAAGAGCATGAGCAGGAAAGGCATGATGATCGCGGTTTCGATGGCCGCGACGCCGTTCTCGGCGCGAATGAATTTCCGGAGGCTGTTGGTCATTGCCATTCCTCGCTTATGAACAGGCCGTGCCGGCCGGGAAGGGTTCGTTCATGAACATGGCCATGCCCGCGATGCGACGGATCTTGTCGTCATTGACGTTGCCGAAGGCCCCCATGAAAGGCAGCACGATGTCCCAGTCATAGGTGGCGATGACGGCCACCGGAACCGAGGGACCGCCGCAATCATACGAATTGGCGGAGGGCGCCCCGCCATAGGAGGTGCCGACGTGAAGATAGGAGGGGATGGACGCTTTCAGCGCAGCGAAGGTGGCGGCGGATTTCACGTAGACCTTGACCTTGCCGTTGCAATCCATCGCGGCGTTGGCGAGGTTGCAAATCTCGTTCTTGAACGTGCCCTCGTTCATGCCGGCAAGCTGTGCCTGGCCGGTGCGGATCTTGCGGGCCGCTTCCTGCACGCTCGATTGCAGCACGTATTCATTGTAAAGCATGAGGCCGGTCTCGACCACCGCACCCATGGCAAAGAAGAAGACGGGCGCGACCATTGCGAATTCCACCGCAGTGACGCCGCGGGTGTTTCGCAGGAATTTCCTCGGCGAGAATCTGAAACCCATAACAACTCACTCCCCACGCCCCGAAACACAACTTCAGGGCTATGCCATCGCATGTCCCATATCACCGGGCCCTTTCAGCTTTTTGAAGGGATTGTCTAAAATTTTAGGTAACGGCAACGGTATTGCAAAGAAAAAGGGCAGCTCCCGTCGGGGGCTGCCCTTGCAATGGTAAATGGCCGGCACGCCTCATTGCGGCGCGGGCGGCGCGTCCGATTTCGCGGTGTCGGTGCCCGTGGCAAGCTCGATCTTCTTCTTGGTCTGCTCGATGACGAGGGCAGAGTAAACAGCACCGTCGCCGATCTGCAATTCGGATTCGCACAAGGGTGCGCAGTTGTAGGATTCGCGAACGCTGCCCTTGTACAGGGCAACCGTATTGGAGGTCACATGCGTGATCGAAACCTCGAAGTGGGCCACTTCCTTGCCCGACATGTCCATCACGATGAGGTTGGTGGTGCCGAAGCTGCGGCCATGGACGAAGAGCTTGTTGCCTTCCACCGTCGCATCCGCAATCGAGGGATTGCCGATCACCACCGAACCCGGCAGCGACGGCAGGACGATGATCTGTGACTGGTCGGATTCGATCACCAGTCGCTCGGCAGCGGAGGCATCGGCCGCAGGCATGGCGAATGCAAGTCCGGCGAGGGCGGCGGTAAGGATCAGTGTCGGACGGAGACGCATGCGGACAAACCTCTTGGCATGATGGTCAGGCGCATCGGGGGCACCTGTCTTAACCAAACCATGCATGGCAATGGTGAATCTTCGGTTACTGAAGCCGCCTCCGCGTGACGGAAAGGAGGCCGCCAGACTTTTTCCCTGCCCGCGAAGCTGCAGTCCCGCGCAGCACGGGAACTCCTCCCTCCATTCCATTTCATCAAGGTTAACCGCGTCTTTACGCCTCGCGTGGGAGAGTAAGGCCCGCACAAGCCGTGCAAGCCTTGCGCCCCGACGGACCCGTTTCATGATTCATACCTTGTCGATCGCCCTTCTTCCCGTGCTGATGATCACGGCGGCTGTGAGTGATCTTGCTTCCTTCCGCATTCCCAACTGGCTGACGCTGGCAACCGCTGCGTTCTTCTTCCCCATGGCCTGGCTGACCGGAATGCCGCTCGCCGAATTCGGCTGGCACCTTCTTGCCGGACTCATCCTTTTTGTCGCAGGCTTCACGCTCTTTTCCTTCGGCCTGTTCGGCGGCGGCGACGCGAAGCTGATGGCTGCCGCCGGCCTGTGGTTCGGCACCTCGCAGACGCTGCCGTTCCTCGTCGCCACCGTGCTTGCAGGCGGCGGCCTGGCTGCCGCCGTCGCGCTCTGGTCGCTGTTCATGGCCATTTTCGAGATCCACGGTCCAGGCGATGAATCCCGCATCGGCCAGGCTGCAAGGAAGATCAGGCCCAAGCTGCCCTACGGCTTCGCACTCGCTGTCGGGGCCATCGTTGCCTTCCCCCAGACATGGTGGGTGACGGGCGTCTCATGACCGATGGTTTCAAGATTATGGATAACATTAACCAAACTTTTGCCATTCCGTCCGAAAGATGGTCGGCGAGTGAGCGTGTGCCCCGCGATGTCGCGTGGGCTCCACCTGTGAGGGACTGCGAATGAGTAAGATGCGCGTTGTTGTGTTGGCCGGATCGATTGGCGCCGCCGTCGTGGCTGCCATGCTGGCCAAGGGCGTGATCGGCAAGAAGGCCGCGGCCCCCGCCCCGCAGATCATCTCCAAGGTCGAAACCACGGATGTGCTGGTTGCCGCCCGCGACATCCAGACCGGCGAGAAACTCGCAGCCGGCAGCCTGATCTGGAAGTCCTGGCCCAAGGACAACGTCCTCGATCCGATGATCACCAAGGACGAGATGCCCGACGCCGAAGAGAAATATGCAGAGACCCGCGCCTTCGTGCCGATGTTCGAAGGCGAAGTGATCAACGACAAGAAGGTCGTGAAGCCCGGCGACGGCGGCTTCATCAGCGCCATCCTGCCCAAGGGCATGCGCGCCATCTCGGTTGCGGTGTCGCTGCGCTCGTCTGCCGGCGGCTTCATCCTTCCCAACGACCGCGTGGATGTCATCCTCACCAAGAAGCTTCCCGGCCAGGGCCAGCTCGTCCGCAGTGAGACGGTGATCACCAATGTCCGCGTTCTCGCCATGGACCAGGTCTTCAAGAAGGTCCAGGAGGGCGATGAGGTTTCCATGAAGGAACTGGAAACGGCAACGCTGGAACTGCATCCGGAGCAGGCCGAGATCCTGGCCAAGGTGGAATCGGAAGGCGAGCTTGCGCTTTCGCTCCGGTCCATCGCCGAGACCGATTCCAAGTCGCTCGAAGAGGGACCCGTCCTCGCCGAGAAATACCGGAGCAATGGAGCGACCAAGACCACGGATACGCTTTTCATCCGCGCGGGCATCGAAACCTACGCCACCAATCGCTGAGGCACACGCGTCATGTTCATGAATTACAACAACTCGTTTCCCGCGCGCCCGGTGGCAAAGGCTGGCCTGCTGATTGCAGGGCTGATGACCGCAATGGCGCTGGCGCTCTCCTTCCAGGCGGCCACGGCGCCACCTGCCCTTGCGACCGATCTCGATGCCGCCAATGACAGCGATGGCCGCTTCGTCCGCATCGGCCTCAACAAGTCGGTGGTGGTGAAGCTTCCCGCCGAAGCCCGCGACGTGATCGTCGGCAATCCGGAAATTGTCGATGCCGTGGTCCGCTCCAAGAACACGGCCTACCTCTTTGCCCGCAAGCCCGGCCAGACCAACATCTTCTTCTTCGATGCCAACGGCCAGCAGATCCTCAATCTCGACCTGGAAGTGGCGCTCGACACGACCGCCATCAAGAAGCTCCTTCATCGTTCGCTGCCCGGCACGCGCATCACGGTCGATACCGTCAACAACAACGTCATCCTCGGTGGCGTGGCCAAGAGCCAGCTTGAGGCCAAGACGGCTGTCGATCTTGCAACCCAGTTCGTGCAGGCCTCATCGTTCTTCAGCAGTGGCTCCAGCCTGATCAACACCATCAAGGTGTCGGGCGAAGACCAGGTGATGCTGAAGGTCAAGGTGGTTGAAATCCGCCGCGACGTGCTCAAGCAGCTTGGCGTCGATTTCCAGGCGCTGATCAAGGCCGGCAACTTCGCCTTCAACCTCTCCAACATCAATCCGTTCGCCAACCCGCTGATCAGCCCTTCGGGCGGTTATGCCGGGAGCTTTGCCAGCGGCGGAAGCAGCTTTGACAGCGCCGTTCGCGCCATGGAATCCGACGGCTTGCTGCGCACCCTTGCGGAACCCAACCTCTCCGCCATCACCGGCGCTGACGCCAAGTTCCTGGCGGGCGGCGAGTTCCCCTACTGCCAGGAGTTCGACCGGGCGACGGCAGCCTGTACCAAGTACGAGTACAAGGAATATGGCGTGGGCCTGAACTTCACGCCCACCGTCCTCGACGAGGGCCGCATCAACCTGAAGATCAAGACCGACGTGAGCGAGTTCGCGCCGTCGGTGAGCGACACCTCGATCCCGACCCTGAGCAAGCGTACCGCCGAAACGGTACTGGAACTGCCCAGCGGCGGCTCGATGATGATCGCCGGCCTCATCCGCAACACCACCAGCCAGACCATCAAGGGCACGCCGGGCCTCAAGAGCCTGCCGGTCCTGGGGGCGCTGTTCCGCAGCCGTGACTTCAGCGCCAATGAAACCGAACTCGTCGTCATCGTGACGCCCTATCTGGTGCGCCCCACCGGCGAGAAGCAGCTCACCACGCCTGACGAAGGCTACAACACCCCGACCGACCGCCAGACCATCCTGCTTGGCCGTCTCAACAAGGTCTACGGCAGTGGCCGCGCCCCCGATGGCACGTACCACGGCAATGTCGGCTACATCGTCGAGTGATCCGGGAAAGGTTTAGGAGAATGCGTATGTCAGTTCTGTCTCGGAAGTCCCTCACGCTGGTGGCGCTTGTCGCCGGCCTCGGCCTCGCCGGTTGCGCCCACGATGACCTGGCGCTGGATGATGCCTACGTGCCGCTGTCACCGGAAGAACGCTTCCCCATCGAGTATTCCAAGGGTCCGGTCACCATGGAAGTGGCGACATCCCACGGCGCGCTCCAGCCCGGCCAGGTGAACGCCGTTGCACGCTTTGCCCGCCAGTCGCTTTCCGGCGGGGTTTCCCCGATCGTGATCCAGCGTCCGGCAGGCGGTGGTGCTTCGGCCCGCGTTGCCGAGGACGTGGCAAGCCTCGTGCTCCGTCAGGGCGTGCCGCGCAGCATGATCCGCATGGGCACCTATCCGGCACCGGCTTCCGCTCCTGTCCGCATCGGCTACGTCAAGGCCATGGCGCATACCGCCCCCTGCGGCAACTGGTCGATGGATGCCGCCAACGAGTTCAAGAACGAGCAGATGCCGAACCATGGCTGTGCCGTTCAGGCCAACATCGCGGCCATGCTGGCCAATCCCCAGGATGTCGTGACGCCGCAGCCCATGTCGCCCGCACAGGCGGCAAGCGGCACGGCGGCCATCAAGAAAATCAGCAACGGTCAATCATCTGCGTCCAGCATGCCGTCGATCTTCGGCTTCTGATGAAGGTCACGGCACAGGCATAGCAACGGCGAAAATCCCAAGGCAACATCATGAACACCGCAATGCAGACTTCCCCGCAGATGGCCGCCACACAGGATGAACTTGTGGCGCTGGTTCCCCGCGTCGACATCCACATCTTCTGTGAAACGCAGGAAACGGGCCAGGCCATCCAGGTGGCCAGCGGTGACCGCCGCATGTCCCGCGCCCACGTCACGATCCAGCTCGGCGGCATTGCAGCGGCGGTGCAGGTCTACCAGTCGCAACCGACGCCGCACGTGCTTGTCGTCGAAACCCACGGCAGCCGCGACCAGGTGATGGTGGAACTCACCCGCCTCGCCGAAGTCTGCCAGGCCACCACCAAGGTGGTGGTGATCGGGCACGTCAATGATGTCATCCTCTATCGCGAGCTGATGAAGGCCGGAATCAGCGAATACATCGTGGCGCCCGTCACCTCTGTGGGCTTCATCGAATCGATTGCCGGACTGTTCAACGACCCGAAGGCGGCACCGCTCGGCCGCATCGTCTCCTTTGTCGGCGCCAAGGGCGGCGTGGGTTCCTCCACCATTGCCCACAACATCGGCTGGGCTCTCTCGCAGCGCCAGAACATCGACACGATCATCACCGATCTCGATCTTGCCTTCGGCACCGCCGCGCTGAACTTCAACCAGGACGGCGCGGGCGGCATCATGGATGCGCTGGCCCAGCCCGACCGCGTGGACTCGACCCTCATCGACCGCCTGATGACCAAGCTCGGCAGCAAGCTCAGCCTCCTCAATGGCCCCAGCACGGTTGACCGTGACATGTCGATCGAGGCTCATGCGGTGGAGACGATCCTGAATGTCGTGCGCTACTCCGCGCCGCTGGTGATCGTCGATGTTCCCAACATGTGGGCGCCGTGGATCAAGTACACGCTGCTCAACTCCGACGAGATCATCATCACCGCGACGCCGGAACTGCCGGCGCTGCGCAACGCCAAGAACCTGGTGGACATGCTGAAGGCCGCGCGCCCCAACGACAAGCCGCCGCGCCTCATCCTCAATCAGGTGGGCGTGCCCAAGCGCCCCGAAATCCCGGTCAACGACTTCGCAAAGGCGATCGGCATCCAGCCCTCGGTCGTCATTCCGCACGATCCGCAGACCTTCGGCATGGCCCAGGGCAACGGCCAGATGGTCTTTGAGGTGGCACCGAAGTCGAAATCGGCGGAAGTGCTGGGCGATCTCGCCCGCCAGCTCGCCGGAAACCAGAAAGCCGTGGCAGACGTGAAGAAGTCCAGCAGCCTCCTCGCGAAGCTGCCCCTCTTCAAGAAGAAGTAATTCCAAAAGGACTTGACGCATGTTTGGCAAGAGACCCGAAAACTCAATTCCCCAGGGCGCGCCGCTTCCGCCGCCGCCGGGTGCCGCACCTGCGCCTGTCGCCACCCAGGCGAACTTCGTTCCCGATGTGAAGCCGCAGCAACCCATGGGCTTCGGCGCGAACAGTGCCGCCGCCCGCACGACACCGGCTCCGGCCCCTGCGCCGCAGCGTGACAGCGGCAATCCCGACCACACCAAGCGTTCCGAAAACTACTACGACATCAAGAGCACGATCTTCAACGCGCTCATCGATGCCATCGACCTCACCCAGCTTGCCCAGCTCGACCGCGACGCGGCGCGTGACGAGATCCGCGACATCGTCAACGAAATCATCGCCCTGAAGGATGTGGTGATGTCGATTGCCGAGCAGGAAGAACTGCTCGAAGACATCTGCAACGACGTTCTGGGCTATGGCCCCCTTGAACCGCTTCTCGCCCGCGACGACATCGCCGACATCATGGTCAACGGCGCCTCGACGGTCTTCATCGAAGTCGATGGCAAGATGCAGAAGACCGGCGTGCGCTTCCGCGACAACGGCCAGCTTCTCAACATCTGCCAGCGCATCGTGAGCCAGGTCGGCCGTCGCGTCGATGAAGCCTCGCCGATCTGCGACGCCCGTCTCCCCGACGGCTCGCGTGTCAACGTCATTGCCCCGCCGCTCGCCATCGACGGCTGCGCCCTCACCATCCGAAAGTTCAAGAAGGACCGCCTGAAGCTGCCCGATCTGGTGCGTTTCAAGTCGATCACGCCGGAAGGCGCCACCATCCTGGAGATCATCGGCCGCGTGCGTTGCAACGTGCTGATCTCTGGCGGCACGGGTTCCGGCAAGACCACGCTCCTCAACTGCCTCACCGGCTACATCGACCACGACGAGCGCATCATCACCTGCGAAGACGCAGCCGAACTCCAGTTGCAGCAGCCGCACACGGTGCGCCTTGAAACCCGCCCGCCGAACCTCGAAGGCGAAGGCGCCATCACCATGCGCGACCTCGTCAAGAACTGTCTGCGTATGCGTCCTGAACGCATCATCGTCGGCGAAGTCCGCGGACCTGAAGCCTTCGACCTCCTGCAAGCCATGAACACGGGCCACGACGGCTCGATGGGCACGCTCCACGCCAACAGCCCGCGTGAAGCCATCTCGCGTCTTGAATCCATGATCACCATGGGTGGCTTCGCGCTTCCCTCCAAGACCATCAAGGAGATGATCTGCGGCTCCATCGACGTGATCGTGCAGGCCTCGCGCCTGCGTGACGGCTCGCGCAAGATCACCCATGTCACCGAAGTGGTGGG
>JAEUMJ010000037.1 GCA_016792865.1 Hyphomicrobiales bacterium
CCGTCAAACACGAGCTTCGTCACCAGCGCATTCGTCTGTACACTGACGTTCTTGCGTTTCATCGCCGGGCGGAGAAAGGCGCGGGCGGCAGAGAGGCGGATGCCGCCCTTGGTGGTGGTATGATAGACGCCGCTGCCTTCCTGGGTCTCGCCGTTGAAGTCGGGATTGTATTTCAGGCCCACGGCTTCGCAGGCCTTGATGTAGTCCCTGGTCATGGCATGCACCGCGTGGCTCGGATCGGTCACATGCAGAGGCCCGCCGCGCCCATGCCAGGCAGCGTCGCCGGTCTCAACGTCCTCCATGGCCTTGTAGGCCGTTAGAACCTCGTTCCAGCCCCAGCCGGCATTCCCGGCCGCTTCCCAGCTTTCGTAGTCTTCCTTCTGGCCGCGAATATAGACCATGGCGTTGATGGAACTTGATCCGCCGAGAACCTTGCCGCGGGGCCAGTGGTCGCGCTGGCCGTTGAGGCCGGGGTCGGGTTCGGTGGTGTAAAGCCAGTTCACCGTCTTGTCGTAGAAGGTCTTGCCGTAGCCCAAAGGCATCTGGACATAGAAGCGGAGGTCGCTGCCGCCCGCTTCCAGCACCAGAACGGAGTGGCGGCCAGATGCCGAAAGCCTGTCGGCCAGGACGCATCCGGCCGAACCTGCGCCAATGATGATGAAGTCGAATGTCATGAAGGCGTTATCTACGGGAACGGCCGCATTCCTCAAAGCCCCGCATCGGTGAAAAAAACTGTAAGGGCGGCGCAGGGTAGGGCATTCCCGTTGCCCGAAGATTTTGCCAATCTGGCGCAACAGGCAGGAAACGACTGACATGAAAATCAAGGATCTGAAAGTCTTTATCGTCGGCAACCCACCACCGGGCTGGGGTGGCCGCTACTTCACCTTCGTCAAGCTGACCACCGACAACGGCATCAGCGGCATCGGCGAATGCTATGGCGCGACCTTCGGCCCCAAGGCCATGACCGCCATGATCGAGGATACGTTCCAGCGCTATGTCGAGGGCATGAACCCCTTCGAGATCGAAAAGCTTTGGCGCAAGGTCTATGGCTCCGGTTACACCCTGCGCCCCGATGTCTCGCTGATGGGCGTGCTGTCCGGCCTTGAGATTGCACTTTGGGACATCAAGGGCAAGGCGCTGGGCCAACCGGTTTACAATCTGCTCGGTGGCAAGGTGCACGAGCGCCTGCGCTCTTACACCTATATCTACCCGGACGAGAGCAAGGGCCAGGATTCCTCGATCTTCTGGAATGCCGAGCAATCCGCCGAACGGGCCGCGCAATACGTGAAGATGGGTTTCACGGGCATCAAGTTCGATCCCGCCGCGCCGTACTCCTCGTTCGATCCGCGCCAGCCGGGCCTTGAATCGATGGATCTCTGCGTGAAATTCTGCAAGCTGATCCGTGAGGCGGTGGGCAGCAAGGCCGACCTTCTGTTCGGTACCCACGGCCAGTTCACGGCCTCCGGTGCCATCCGCTTTGCCAAGAAGATCGAGCCGTTCGATCCCCTGTGGTTCGAGGAACCGACACCGCCGGAGAAGCCGGAAGAAATGGCGCTGGTGGCGCGTGGCACTTCCATTCCGGTGGCGACAGGCGAACGCCTGACCACGAAGTATGAATTTGCCCGCGTGCTTGAGTGCCGTGCGGCGTCCATCCTCCAGATGGCGCTGGGCCGCGTGGGCGGCCTGATGGAGGCCAAGAAGATCGCGGCCATGGCGGAAGCCCATTACGCGCAGATCGCACCGCATCTCTATGCGGGGCCGGTCGAGGGCGCTGCCAACATCCACTTCTCGGCCACCCTGCCGAACTTCCTGATTCTGGAAAGCATCGAGACCTGGAAAGGCTTCCACTCGCAAATCCTGAAGAAGCCGATCCGCTGGGAGGAGGGCTATGTGATCCCGCCCACCGAACCTGGCCTCGGCATTGAACTCAACGAAGAGGTGGCCCTGGCGCATCCCTACACAGGGGACCGCCTGCATCTCGAAATGACCAACGAACCGGTGCATTGAGAGACCCGTTCAGGAGAAAAACATGAAATATGGTTACATCGGCCTGGGCAACCTGGGCGGCCACCTTGCCATGAGCCTCATCCGGAATGGCTTCGAGGTTGTGGTCAATGACATCGACAGGCGGCTGGGTGAGCGGCACGTCGCGGCGGGTGCGACCTGGGCGGAAAGTCCGCAGGCGCTGGCGGCGCAGGTGGATCACGTCTTCACCTGCCTGCCGTCGCCGGTCGTTTCGGAAAAGGTGCTGACGCAGATTCTGGAAGGCTTGAAGCCCGGTGGCACCTGGCTGGAAAACTCCACCAATGGCCGCGATGAGATGATCCGCCTCGCCGGGATGGCAGCGGCAAAGGGCGTTCGGACACTGGAATGCCCGGTGACGGGCGGGGTGCATCTTGCCGCCAGGGGCGAGATCACGGTGCTGGTCGGCGGTGAAAGCGAATTGTTCGAGCTTCACCGCAAGGCATTGCAATCAATCGGGAAAAAGATATTCCACATGGGGCCAACCGGGTCTGCGGCGGTCATCAAGGTGATCACCAACATGCTGGCCTTCATTCACCTCGTGGCCGATGCCGAGGCCCTGATGCTGGCAAAGCGCGGCGGGCTGGACCTGGCCCAGGCCTGGCATGCCATCACGGCATCGAGCGGAAGCAGCTTCGTGCATGAAACGGAGGGGCAACTGATCCTGAACGGCAGCTACGACATTGCCTTCACCATGGACCTCGCCCTCAAGGATCTTGGCTTCGCCATGTCCTTCGGCAAGGAGTTCGGCGTGCCCCTCGACCTTGCTTCCATGACCAACCAGACCTTCATGAAGGGAAAGGCTGTCTATGGCGGGCAGGCACAATCCACCCAGATCGCCAAGCTGCTGGAAGATGCCCTCGGAACCGATCTCCGGGCACCGGGATTTCCTTCCCGTCTTGAATGACATAACTGTTAATTGTCCGGCGGTGGCGGTCTGAAGTAAGGCTCAAGCTGCGGCAATCTGAACGGGAGATGAACGGCAAGTTCATGTTTTCGCCAGAGTTGAAGTGTTATTCGGGTATCAATGGATCAAACAGCGAGGAGCAAAGTCCATGAAGAAGATTGTCTCTACACTCCTGAGCGCAGCGATTGTCGCTACTCTGTCCCTTCCGGTTGTCGTGAGCGCCAGCACATCGGCCCAGGCTGCCAGCCGCGCCTATTGTGATAACTATGCCCGCAAGCATGCCAACAAGAAGACCAACAAGAAGGTCGCCCAGAACATGCTGGCCGCCGGTGTTGTCGGTGGTCTCATCGGTTCTGCCGTTGGCGGCAAGAAGTCAACGGTTGCGGGCGCTGCCATTGGTGCGGGCGCCGGCATGGTGCACAGCGGTTCCAAGTGGGACAAGTACTACTGGCGCGCCTACGAAGATTGCCGCAGCTGGTAAGGCAGGTTTCATCGAAAGAAGGCCGGGATTTCTCCCGGCCTTTTTTGTTGCGGCAATGCCTGACGCCTCAGGCGACGACAGTGTAGCCCGCGAGCGCGAGGACGCGGTTCAGCTCCCTGGCGCCGATCTCGGCCATTTTCATGGGTGGCGATTTCTTCGGATCCTGCTCGGCTTCGACCACGAACCAGCCTTCGTAACCATATGAAGCGAGGCGCTTCACGATGGCCTCGAAATCCAGCGAGCCATCGCCCGGCACGGTGAAGGCGCCCTTGATCACGGCATCGAGGAAACTCTCCCTGGTGCGATCCAGCCCGTTGATCACATCCATGCGCACATCCTTGGTATGGACGTGGGTGATGCGCTTGTGATGCTGATCGATCACGCGCAGCACGTCACCGCCCGCAAAGGCCATGTGCCCCGCATCGAAAAGCAGGGGAATGCCGGCGCCGGAGTGATGCATGAAGCTGTCCAGCTCCTGTTCCGTTTCGACGACCGCCGCCATGTGATGGTGGTAGGCCAGTGGCATTCCCTGTTCGGCGCACCATTCCCCGAACTCGGTCATGCGACGGGCGTAGGACTTCATCTCGTCGCCCAGCAGTCTCGCCTTGGTGGCCAGCGGCTTCGAGCGATCACCCTGGATGGAAAGGCCCACTTCGCCGTAGACGATGCAGGGGGCATTCACTGCCTTGAACAGCTCGATCATCGGCGCGATGCGGTCCTTGTTGGCGGCGAGGTCTTCGGTCGTGAGCGTGCCGGAAAACCAGCCGCCGCAGAGCGTCACGTCCGCCTTCTTCAGCACGGGCAGCATCTCGGCAGCGCTTTCGGGGAAGCGGCGGCCCTTTTCCATGCCGGTAAAACCCGCCGCGCGCGATTGCCGGAGGCATTCCTCAAGCGAAACGTCGTCGCTGAGTTCGGGCAGATCGTCATTCCACCATGCGATGGGCGACATGCCGAGTTTGGCTTTCATGAGAGGCTCCCTGGATGCTGTTTGACCGCCCCATAGGCCAGCCGCGCCGCCGCTTCAACAGCCACAGGACGGCAGACCCGCAATTGCATGAAAGCGCCCCGGCCTCGAGGGCGGCAGCGGGAGAGTTCCCTTGTGGGCCAAAAACCGAGCGGCTACATTTTTTTTGGAATGAAGGAAAAAGCCAGTCATGACGAGCCTCCAGGAACTGACTGCCAACCGCCCGACCCGGACACTTGATGATCAGGAGATCTTGCTCGTGCAGGGGGAAGGGGGCGGCGATTTCTACATTCTGCTCAGCGGCAAGCTTGCGGTTGTGCGCGATGGCGTGAGCATCGCCACCATCAACCAGCCCGGAACCCTAGTGGGCGAGATGTCGGTGCTGCGCGGCACGCCCTATAGCGCCACGGTGCGCGCCGAAGGCCCGGCAAAGGTGCGCGTGATCCGGGATGCGACGGCCCTTCTTGACAGCGAGCCGGGCCTGGCGCGACGGGTGGCGGCCCTTGTTGCCGGACGTCTTGATGCCACCTCGGCGTTGCTTGTCGATCTGGCCAAGCAGAACAAGGACAAGGCCAGCGAACAAAACCTGCTGCGCCGCATACTTGCCACCCTCTATGCCCCCGTGACGGCAGAGCGTGACAGCTAGGGAATTGCCCGGCCGGGCTTCGCCAGCCGGGCTGTCGTGTTTCAGTCTTTCAGGAAATAGGTGATCGTGGTCACGACGCGGACCTTCTTGGTCACCTGCTTTTCCGGACGGTCGTTCGGGATTTCAATGGCGGGGGTGATTTCGATCACGCCCTGATTGGCGCTCTGGATGTCGCCCACCTTGGCACCGGATTCGGCGGCGAACTTCTCCGCTGCCTCCTTTGCGCGCTTCGTGGCCTCGGTCAGCATCTCGCCCTTCAGGTCGTTCACCTGCGTGAAGACGAAGGAGGGGCCGGCATTGTAGGCATCAGCCGAGAACACCACGCCCGACTTCAGCAGGTCGCCGATCATGCGGGCGGAGTTCTGGAGCTTGTCCACTTCCGCCGAGCGCACGAGCATGTCTTCGGTCAGCACGAAACGGCTGTCTTCCGGAGTGCCCTGTGCATTGTATCCGGCAAGGCGGTCCTCCACCTGAATGTTCTGCACCTGCATGTCCGCTGCGGTGAAGCCGTTTCCGGTGAGGAATGTCTTCACGGCCAGTTCGGAGGTTTCCAGCTTGGCGCGGGCAGCCTCAAGGGTCGGCCCGGTGGTGACGAAGCGAATCGGCCAGAAGCCGAGATTGGCCTTGACCTCCCGCTCGGAGAGGCCCTTGACCGTGACCACCCGGTAGCCGAGGCGGCTTTCCACAAGCGATTGCCCGGCGAGGAGTCCGCCCACGGCAACGCCAAGACCGACGAGCCCGCCGGCGATCACACGCGATAGAGATGACATGAAATGTATCCGTCAAAGAAAAGCGCCCCCGCGCTTATGACAGGGATGTTTCGCTGGCGATTGTGGTTGGATGATGACACGCCCAGCGTGTGGCCCAGCGTGTGGCCCAGCGTGTGGACCAGCGTGTCGACCGGCGTGTCGACAGGGGGCTCACCCTGACCCCCTGTGGACCGGCACCGTTAACCATCCTTAACGCTTTACTAACAACCTGTGTCATTGCAGGATAAGCGCCAGATGCGGCGTTGGTAACTTGGGTGATTATTATGCGTAAGGCTGTCCTTGCGGGTGTTGCCGCGACCCTGACTGTTTTCATGTCCACGCCTGTCCTTGCTGAAACGGCGATCGGCACGGCCTGCCGCCAGTATGCCGCGGCGGTGGCTGACAAGTACATGTCCGAGCAGGTGATCCGGCTGGACGGCAGCCAAAGCGCCGCCGAGGGCCATGTCACTGTTCATGCCTATGGCCGCAAGTACCAGATCCCCCGCAAGGTTGCGGGCAATGGCTTGCAGCGCGCCTCCATCGGCACCGTCACCCGCGAATGGGGCCTCGTCTATACCGAGGAGCGGGAACGCTGCCTCGAAGACCGCCATCTCGGCGAATTCAACACCCGTTACTGAGGGTCTTGCCGCTGGGCGCACTGGCTGGGGGCAATCCATGCCTCTGGCCTGTTTTCGATTCCCGGCCTGATCTGCTATGCGGGTCTATCTTCACTTGAGGCCCAAGGAGGCTCGCCCATGAACAAGCCGGTCAAACCGTCCACTTTCGAACCGACGCCCAACAACCTTGAACCGTTCTGGATGGGCTTCACCCCCAACCGCGCCTTCAAGCAGCGCCCGCGCATGATCGCCCGCGCCAAGGACATGCACTACTACGACCTGAAGGGCAGGGCGATCCTCGACGGCAGTGCCGGCCTCTGGTGCTCGAATGCCGGTCATTGCCGCGACCCGATCGTGAATGCCATCCAGCAGTCTGCCGCCGAACTCGATTTCGCGCCGACCTTCCAGTACGGCCACCCCAAGGTGTTTGAACTGGCCTCGCGCATCACCACGATGGCGCCGGACGACCTGAACTACGCCTTCTTCTGCAATTCCGGTTCGGAAGCTGCCGATACCGCGCTGAAGATCGCGCTGGCCTATCACCGCGCCCGTGGCGAAGGCACGCGCACGCGCCTCATTGGCCGTGAACGCGGCTATCACGGCGTGAACTTCGGCGGCATCTCGGTGGGCGGCATGGTCGCCAACCGCAAGTGGTTCGGCGCGATGCTGGCCGGCGTTGACCATCTCCCGCACACCTATAACCGCAAGGAACAGGCCTTCACCCGAGGCGAACCCACCTGGGGCGGCCATCTGGCGGAGGAGCTTGAGCGTCTGGTGACGCTGCACGATGCCTCCACCATCGCAGCCGTCATCGTCGAGCCGATGGCCGGATCCACGGGCGTGCTGCCGCCGCCCAAGGGCTATCTCAAGAAGCTCCGCGAGATCTGCACCAAGCACGGCATTCTCCTGATTTTCGACGAGGTCATCACCGGTTTCGGTCGTCTGGGCCATGCCTATGCGGCGGAACGCTTCGGCGTCACGCCTGACCTCCTGACCTTTGCGAAGGGTGTAACCTCCGGCACCGTGCCGATGGGTGGCGTCCTGGCCCGGCAGGGAATCTACGACGCTTTCATGAACGGCCCTGAACACGTCATCGAACTGTTCCACGGCTACACCTACACCGGCCACCCCATGGCCGCTGCCGCTGGTGTTGCAACGATGGATGTCTATCGGGACGAAAAGCTCTTCGAGAATGCCAAGGCGCTGGAAGAGACCTGGGCCGATGCGGCATTTACCTTGCAGGGCAACCCGCTGGTGGAGGACATCCGCACCATGGGGCTTGTCGCCGCCATCGACATCAAGCCGGTTGACGGCAAGCCGGGCCTAAGGGCTTACAAGGCCATGGAAAATGCATTCCATGACATCGGCCTGCTGATCCGCATCACCGGGGACACCATCGCGCTGTCGCCGCCGCTGATGATCACCAAGAACCAGATCGAAGAAATCTTCATGGAAAAGATGCCAAAAGTATTGGCATCGGTTTCAAGCCTGTAATACTCTCCCCCGCGGGGGCGTCAGCTGGAACGCGGTTCAAAGCCGCGTTCCGCTTGTTTGCGAGCGCGGTGGGATGGGTTACGGACGTGAACTGCCTTGGTTTCTCGTAGTGGCGCTGTGTTGTGCACTGCCCGTCTACGTCGCCGTACAATCATATACATCCTCATCCGCACCCGTGGTGCTCCTCGTCATCGGAGCGCTGCTTTCGCTCGCCTGCGGCCTTCTCATCCTCTCCTGGGTCGTTGTTCACAATTCTCACGTTGCACGCCGCGACGTGCGTCGCATCGCGGCTGAAATCTCTTCCCTCATGCGTCAATCGCGGGAGGAAGAGCGTGTGTCGGCGGAACTGTCCGCGCAGGTCAGCATCCTTCGTTCCGAGGTGGAGCAGCTTGGCACCAACGTGAATGTCGGCGTGAACGAAATGCGCCAGGGCCATGTCGCCATGTCGAACGAGATGCGCGCCCTCGCCGAGCGGCAGTACCACTATCAGGCCCAGGTCCAGCAGCAGTTTGCGCAGCAGATGCGCCGCACTTCGCCGGTCGTCGTGCACCCGTCGCAATGGACGGCGGTCGAGACCGTGGCACCTCCGCACGAAGAGGATATCCCGGTGCCGATGCCGCCGCGCGCCGGATCCCTAGATGACATGTCGGGTTTCGGCGATGCCGTGGCGATCTCGCTGGAGCCTGTGATCGATCTCTTCTCCGGCAAGACCGCGCACTATCGCCTGCATCATGCTTTCGATGCGTCCCATAACACCGATGCGGACCGCCCGGAGCGCCGCCCGGCACTCGATATCTATCTCTGTCGCGAAGCGCTTGTGCTGCTCCGTCGCCTGCGCAAGCGTGACAACCGCCTCAATATCCTCGTGCCCTTGTCATCCAACACGCTGGCCGTGCCGGAAGCCCTGTCGCGGATTGCGCAGCTTCATGCCTCCGAACCCGGAATCAGCGATGGCCTCGTCGTCGATATTCCCCATGCCGTACTCGCCAGCCTGTCACAGTCGAGCCTCGAAGGACTTGCCTACATGGCCCGGTCGGGCATCGAGATGAGCCTGTCCAACGCCGCCGTGGCGGGGCTGGATCTGGCTGCTCTCGACAAGCTCAACGTGCGTTACGTCGGCATTGCAGCGGGCAGCGTCGGCAGCGAACCCAAGCAATCGGCTGGCATTGCCAACTTCGTCCAGGCCGCCAGGGCCTTGCGCGTGCAGGTCATCGTCACGGGTGTTGCCAATGCCCAGCAGGCGACACAGCTCATGCGCATCGCGCGCTTCGCCGCCGGTCCGGCCTTCGCCGAGCCGCGCCGCGTGCGCCGCGACGTGTCGGCACAACCGCCGCCTCCGGAAGACGTTGCCGCTGCCGAATAAGCTTTTGCTTGTCGCCGGCGCATCTGGTCTAACCCCGTGCCATGCGTGACCTATCCTCCCAATATCCGGTCTGGTTCTGCGACATCTGGGGCGTGCTGCACGATGGCCACGCGCCCTTCGCGCCGACGGTGGACTGCCTGCAAAGGCACAGGCGCTCTGGCGGCTGTGTCATCCTCGTCAGCAATTCGCCGCGCAGCACGATCGGCGTGAGCAAGCAGCTCGACGAGATCGGCGTCCCGCGTGACGCCTATGATACCGCCGTCACCTCCGGCGACGTGACGCGCGACCTGATGCAGCAAACCGACGGAAGGCTGTTTCACCTCGGTCCCTCACGCGACCTTTCGATTTTCGATGGCTTGCAGGTGAGCAGGGTGCCATTGCCCGAAGCCTCTGCCGTCATTTGTACCGGCCTGTTCCACGATGATCGCGAGACACCCGCAGACTACGCCCAACTCCTCTCCGACATCCGCGCCCGCAACCTCGTCATGATCTGTGCCAATCCCGACAAGGTCGTGCGCAAGGGCGGGCGCCTGCAATATTGCGCAGGTGCACTGGCTGAAAGCTATGCCGCGCTGGGCGGAGAAGTGCGCATGGCGGGGAAACCCTTTGCGCCGATCTATGATCTCGCCCGCAGGCGGGCGGCAACCATCCGTGATCACGACGTGCCCCTGTCGGTGATCCTCGCGATCGGCGACGGGCCGGAGACCGACATCAAGGGGGCGGCGGAGCAGGGCATCGCCGCCGTGTTCATGACCGGACTCCACGATGACCATGATGACATGGAAAAGGCCGACAGTGCGATCCGCGCCCATGTGCCCAAGGCCCGCATCCTACGCACGGTTGCCACCCTGGACTGGTGAAGCTCCGGCCTTTTTGCTCATTTGCTTCAGACTTTTCTATAGTTGCGCTGCGCCGCACAAGCGTTATGGTGCGCCGCAAAACAGGTGCTGTGATGACAGGTTATTTCATCGAGGATCTCGAAGTCGGGATGGAAGCGGGCTTCGACAAGACCGTGTCCGCACAGGACATCACGGCCTTTGCCGAAGTGACGGGCGACAGGAATCCGGTGCACCTGTCGGAGCACTATGCCTCCAAGACCTTCTTCAAGACCCGGATCGCCCACGGCATGCTCTCGGCGGGTTTCATCTCGGCGGTTCTCGGCACCAAGCTTCCGGGGCCGGGTGCCGTGTACATGTCTCAGACCCTTCGATTCCTGGCACCCGTCAGGATCGGGGATACCGTCTCCACCTTCGCCCGGCTCACGGCACTTGACTTGGTGAAAAAGCGCGCCCAATTCCACTGCCGTTGTGAAGTGGCGGGAAAGACGGTGGTGGAAGGCGAAGCGATGGTCTTCGTTCCCTCGCGCAGCCAGTAGCTCCCGCCTTCTGTCTGAAGGGTGCAATGCAGGTTGTTTCGGCCACCACGGCCATTCCGGAATCTCTCAAGGGTGCGGTGATCGCCATCGGCAATTTCGATGGCCTGCATCGTGGTCATCAGGAGCTTCTGAAGGTGGCCAAGACCGAGGCGGCGCGGCGCGGTTCGCGCTGGGGCATTCTCACCTTCGAGCCACATCCCGGATCCTTCTTCCGGCCAGCGGAACCCGTGTTTCGTCTCACCCCGGCGGCCTTGAAAGAGCGGCTGGCAGCGGCCCTGGGCGCCGACCTGTTTGCCGTCGCCAATTTCGATGAGCATCTTTCGTCACGTTCCCCCGAAGAGTTTGTGCTGGGTTATCTGGTCAAGTGGCTTGGCGTTTCACATGTGGTGACCGGCTATGATTTCCATTTCGGAAAGGGCCGGAAAGGCACTCCTGAAACCCTCAGGCAACTTGGAGAGCAGAACGGTTTCGGCGTCACGACGGTTGATCAGGTGACAGACGACGCCGACGGCAATGCGCCGTTCTCGTCAAGCTCCATCCGTTCGGCCATCCGGCGCGGGCATGTGCGTGCCGCCGCCCACGACCTGGGTTATCGCTGGATCGTGAAAGGCGAAGTTGTCCATGGCGACAAGCGTGGCCGCACCATCGGCTTTCCGACCGCAAACATCATCGTCGATCCCGGTGCCGAGCCGGCGCGTGGCATATACGCAGTCGAGGTGCGGGATGCCGACGTGGCGCCGGGCACGCCCGCGTGGTTGGGAGCTGCCTATTTCGGCGACCGCCCGACCTTCAACACGAACCGCACCTTCCTGGAAACTTATCTGCTCGACGTGGATATGGACCTGTATGGGCGCAAGCTGCTCGTGTCGTTCCACGATCTCATTCGTGGCGACAAGACCTTTTCCTCGGTCGGAGACCTGGTGGAGCAGATGAAGAATGATTGCGACGACGCCCGCCGGATTCTTGCGCATGACCGGGCCAATGACGAGATCGCCGCGTTCCCCCTCGGCAAGCTGCAACGCGAGGGGCGGCTTTAGCCCTTACGTGCCGGGGTCCAGCAAACGGTGCAGATGCACGATGAAGTAGCGCATCTGCGCATTGTCGATCGTCTCGCGGGCCTTGCCCAGCCAGGCGCGGTGGGCTTCGGCGTAGTTCGGATAGAAGCCGACAACGTCAAGCCTTGCGAGGTCGCGGAAGGTCACGTCCGAAACATCTTCCAGCTCGCCGCCGAACACCAGATGCAGGAGCTGGCCGTCAGCCGCCGTCTTCGGCTTGGCCGGGGCTTTCCGGGTGGCAGGTCTTGTGGCGGGCTTGGCGTTCATGCTGTCCTCATGAGTTCCAGAAGTGCGGCATGAATAGCAGGATTCGCCGCTGCGATCAGGCCCCGTTGCCATGGCTCCGGGCGGTTGTAAATCATACCCTTGCCTGACAGGTCCGTGACAACGCCACCGGCCTCCGTCAGGATCAGGTGCCCGCCCGCGATGTCCCAGTCGTTCTTGTTGCCGATGGAAATCGCCCCGCCGTGGTGCCCTCTGGCAATGGAGGCAAGGCGCAACAACAGCGGGATCGGACTGTCTGATTCCGGCGTGAATCCCTTCCGTGCCAGGTCTTCCTTCAGCCGCTTCGGCGTGATCACGTTGGTTTTCTGTGCGGTGAACAGGCGTTGACCGTTCATGAAGCTGCCGCCGCCCTTCATGGCATGGCACATCACGTTGTCGGCGGGTTCGTAGGTGGCCGAAAGGACCACCTCGCCGTCAATGGCCAGCGCCATGCCGATGCACCACGGGGCATTGGCTTCGAGAAATCCCCGCGTGCCGTCGATGGGGTCGGCAATCCACAGGCGTGGCTTCGGCAAACGGTCCGGGCTGTCGGGTGATTCCTCCGAGAGCCAGCCGTCGGCAGGTCGCGCCGCGCCGATACGCTTCAGCAGCAGCCTGTCCACGGCCTCGTCCACATCAGTGACGAAGGTGCCGTCCTTCTTCTTGCGGTGGGCAAAGCCCGCCTTCTGCATCGCAAGGGCCAGCGCCCCCGCTTCGCGCAGCGTGTCGAGCAACAGGTCGAGGTCAGCGTCCAGCAAGTGTCATTTCTCCGAGCAGGCAGGAGGGAGCAACCGACGACGAGCGGAAGACCAGATCATTGGCCGGCTCCAGTGCCCTGAACATGCTGCGCAGGTTTCCGGCGATGGTGGTTTCGCTGACCGGAAAGGCCGGTTCGCCATTCTCGATCCAGTAACCGGATGCGCCGCGACTGTAGTCGCCCGTTACCATGTTGATCGACGAGCCGATGAACTCGGTGATGAGGAAACCGGTGCCGATGTCCTTCATCATCTCCTGGGGAGAACGGTTGCCCGCTTCCATGTGCACGTTGCTTGTGGAGGGGCCACCCCGCCCGCCTTGTCCCGTGGGTTCAAGGCCAAGCTGCCGGGCCGAACGCAGGTCCAGGATCCAGTTGGGCAGCACACCCTTGTCGATGACGGCGCGGCGCCTGACCGGCAGGCCCTCGCCATCGGCAGAGCGGGAGGCAAGACCGCGCTTGCGCAGCGGGTCATCGATGATGGTGACTGCGGGAGAGAAGAGGGCGGCACCGAGATCATTCTTGAGGAAGCTTGTGCCGCGTGCAATCGCGGCGCCGTTGATGCCGCCCAGAAGATGGCCGACGAGGCTTGCGGCGATGCGGCGGTCAAAGATCACCGGCACGGTCTGTGACGGCATCTTGCGCGGGTTCAGGCGGCGGGCAGCACGCTCACCAGCGGTTCGTCCGATCTTTTCGACAGGTTCGAGATCGGACCAATAGACTGCGGCATGGCCATCGAAATCCCGTTGCATGGCGGTTCCTTCGCCGGCGATCACCGAGACGCTGTTGCCGAAGCTGGTGCGATGCGCCACCCGTTCATAGCCGTTGGTGGCCGCAATGGCCGAGTGCCCTGAATAGGATGAAGCACCCGCACCGTTGCTGCGGGTCACGCCCTTGACGGATAGCGCGATGCGCTCTGTCTCAAGGGCGCGCTCCCGCAACTGGTCAGTGGAGATCACCTCATCGGAAGCCACGTCGAGATCCGGGAAGGATGTCGCAAGTTGCGAAGGGTCGGCCAGCCCGGCAAAGGGGTCGGGCGGGGCGAGTCGCGCCATGGCAACGGCGCGGCTGACGAGCCGTTCCAGTGCGTCCGGGCTGAGCACGCTGCCTGACATCGTGGCCGACGACTTGCCGACGAAGACGCGCACCGTCGCTTCCCTGGCTTCTGCCTGTTCGAGATTCTCGATCTCGCCATTGCGGATGGTGATGGAGCGGTCGCTGCCATCGGCAACGATGGCGTCGGCGTCGGTCGCACCTTCCTTCTTGGCAAGCGCGAGGATGTTCTTTGCAATTGATAGGAGTTCGGTCATCGGGTGAAAAGATCCAGGGTGAAGCCGGCGAACACCAGCAGCCCATATGTGCGGTTTGACTTGAAGAGTTGCAAGCACAAGCCGCTGTTCGTGTCATCAAAGTTGCGGCATTGCCAGGCGGCATGGAGGCTGGCCGCCGCGATGCCGAGAAGGCTCATCACCCCGCCACCTGCGCCCCACGCGGCGAGGGCGAGCAACAGGGTGGTAAGAGCGAAGAAGCCTGCCAGCCATGGCAGCGTGTTTGCGCCGAAATGGAGGGCGGTCGATTTCACCCCGATCAGAATGTCGTCATCCTTGTCCTGATGGGCATAGATGGTGTCGTAGGCGAGCGTCCACGAAATGCCCGCCGCATAAAGCGCCAGCGCCGGCCACTGCAACGTGTTCGTGACCGCCGTCCAGCCCACCAGCGCCCCCCAGTTGAAGGCAAGGCCCAGCACCGCCTGGGGCCAATAGGTGACGCGCTTCATCAGCGGGTAGATGATGATGATGGCGACCGAGCCGAAGCCGGTGAGGATGGTCAGCACATTGAATTGCAGGAGCACGGCGAGACCACACAGCAGCAACAGGCCGAGGAACACGACTGCCTGCTTCACCGAGACGCGCCCGGACGGAATGGGGCGAGAGCGGGTGCGGGCGACCTGCGCATCGAACTTGCGGTCGAAGATGTCGTTGATGACACAGCCGGCCCCCCGCATCACGACGGCACCGATCAGGAACAGCACCGCTTGCCACGCCATCTGCCATTGCGGGCCTGCGACATGCCCTGCGAGGGCAAGGCTCCACCAGCACGGGATGAGCAGCAGCCACCAGCCGATGGGCCTGTCGAGACGCATCAATTGGGCATAGGGCAGGGCCGCCTCCGGGAGGTGGCGCTCTGCCCAATTGCCCGGTGCGGCATCCGCCACCCGTGATCTGGCCGTGCTGGAATCCATTGCCGGGGCCGTGTAACACGGCGGCCATGGCGAAGACCACACCCCGGCTGCATCTTGAGGCTGAGCTATCGGCCGACCGCGACATTCCACTCTCCCGCGAGCAGGGGCACTATCTGGCCCATGTCCTGAGATTGGTGCCCGGGGATGCGGTGGAGGTTTTCAACGGCACCCAGGGAGCCTGGGCGGCCTATGTGACGGAAGCGGGCAGGAAGGCGGTGTCCATCCGCTGCGAACGCCTCATTTCTGAAGTCATGGCGCCCCCTGACATCGACTACCTTTTTGCGCCCCTGAAGCACGCCCGCCTTGACTACATGGTTCAGAAGGCGACGGAGCTTGGCGTGCGCCGCCTGCGCCCCGTGATGACCGCGCGCACCATTGCCGAACGGGTCAACCTGGAGCGCATGAAGGCCAACGCCGTGGAGGCCGCCGAACAGTGCAATCTCGTCTTTGTGCCCGAGGTGTTGCAGCCGGTTCCGCTGCCGAAGCTGATCGGGGATTGGGATCCGTCCCGCCGCCTGATCTTCTGTGACGAAACCGCCGCCCGCGCCAATCCGCTGCAAGCACTGGCCGGGCTTGCCATTCCCGCAGCCGTGCTGGTGGGGCCGGAGGGAGGCTTCACCGATGAGGAACGCCGCCTCCTGAAGGCGCAACCCTTTGTCACGGCAATTTCGCTTGGACCTCGCATCCTCAGGGCTGATACGGTGGCCATTGCAGCCCTTGCCGTCGTACAGGCGGCGCTGGGCGATTGGGGACAGGGGTAGGGGCGCCGTGATTAATTGTGATGATTGGTATCACAATTTATGGCTTGTCGGCTCCTCCGACCCTGCCTAGATGACCGGCAGGCAACAAGGAAGAACTGCGTGAGTGGACCGACACCCGAGACGGCCGAAGGAAAGGCCATCATTGAAAGCAAGGCGCAGCTCGTCGCCTACTTCGACAAGGGCCTGAAACCCCGCTCCGCGTGGCGGATCGGAACAGAGCACGAGAAGTTTCCCTTCCTCACCGACACGCTGGAACCGGTTCCCTATTTTGGCCCGCGTTCGATCCAGGCACTGCTTGAGGGATTGAAGGCCCGTTTCGGCTGGGATGGAGTTTACGAGGGCGAGAACATCATCGCACTTTCCGATCCCAGGGGCATGGCGAACATATCGCTGGAACCGGGCGGCCAGTTCGAATTGTCGGGCGCTCCTCTCGCCAGTGTTCACGATACCTGTGCCGAGGTGAACGAGCACCTCCAGCAGGTGCGCGAAGTGGGCGACCAGCTGGGCATCGGATTCCTGGGCCTCGGTGCATCACCGGTGTGGACGCGCGGGCAGACCCCGGTCATGCCCAAGGGCCGCTATGGCATCATGGCACCCTATATGGACAAGGTGGGCAAGCTGGGGCGCGACATGATGTTCCGCACCTGCACGGTTCAGGTGAATCTCGATTTCGCCAGTGAGGCCGACATGGTCCAGAAACTGCGCGTTTCCCTGGCATTGCAGCCCATCGCTACGGCACTCTTCGCCAATTCACCCTTCCTTGAAGGCAAGCCCAATGGCTTCCTTTCCTTCCGCAGCCATGTCTGGACCGATACCGACAACGCCCGCGCGGGCATGCTGCCCTTCGCATTCGAAGACGGCATGAGCTTCGAGCGATACGTCGACTATGCCCTCGACGTGCCCATGTATTTCGTGATGCGCAACGGTGCCTTCGTCAATACGGCCGGCGAGAGCTTCCGCAAGTTCCTGGACGGCAAGCTGCCGCAACTGCCCGGCGAGAAGCCGGTGATGAAGGACTGGGCCGATCATCTCACGACGATCTTTCCGGAAGTCCGCCTGAAACGGTATCTCGAAATGCGCGGGGCTGACTCAGGTCCTTGGCGCAGGCTGTGTGCCTTGCCGGCCCTGTGGACGGGCCTGCTTTACAGCCAGGCCTCGCTGGATGGCGCCTGGGACCTGGTGAAGGGCTGGAGCGCCGAGGAGCGCCAGGCACTTCGTGACGCGGTACCGCGTGAAGGGCTGAAGGCCCGGATCGCAGGCCGCAGCGTGCGCGACGTTGCAGCCGAAATCCTCGTGCTGGCACGCACGGGCCTGTCATCGCGCGGCATCCTTGGCTGCAAGGGCAAGCCCGAAACATCCTTCCTTGATGTGCTGGACGAGACGGTGACGAGCGGCAAGACGGCCGCCGACAATCTGCTGGACCTGTATCACGGTGCCTGGAAGGGCGATATCTCCCGCGTCTTCCGCGACTTCTCCTACTGATCAGCCGCCTGCCTGCCACGTTCGGATTGCATCGAGCGGCCAAAGCAGCATGACGATGTTGAGCGTAAGGTTGTCGCGGATCATGAAGCCGGTGAATGCCTCGAAGAATACGGCGAGTGCCACCGTGAGCCAGACCGGAAAGCTGCGCGCGGCAAAGAAGCCGATCAGCATCGCAACGATATCCAGCACCGAGTTGAGCACGCTGTCGCCGTAGTAATCGAGCGAGATGGTGGCTTCACGGTAGCGGTTGATGATGAAATCCGTATTTTCCAGGATCTCCCACGCGCCTTCCACCAGGGTTGCGAGCGCCAGCCGCAGAGGCAACGCCCAGCGCGGAAAGACCAGCCAGGTGAGGCCATAGAAGATGAAGCCATGGATGATGTGACTGGGCGTATACCAGTCACTGATGTGCTGCGAGTTTTCGGAACTCACCACCACGCCGTGCCAGAGCTTCACGTAACCGCACTTGCAGATGGGTTCGCGCCCCATGCTGATGAGTATGACGGCGGCGGTGGCGATGATGATTGCCGCCACCAGCAACGACGTCGTGATTTCGCCCTTGGGGTTCTTGGGGTGAGGCGGGGCTTGGGGACTCATGCCTTGCGTCAGCTCTTGGCCGGCCGTTCACCGCTCTCGACCGGAAGACCGGCGGCTTTCCAGCCATTGAAGCCGCCACCCATGTGCATGACGGGCGCAAGCCCCATGTCTTTCGCGGTCCTGGCAGCAAGGGCGGAACGCCAGCCCGATGCACAGTGGAAGATGAAGCTCTTGGCCTCGGCAAAATAAGGCTTGTGATAGGGGCTTTCCGGATCAATCCAGAATTCGAGCATGCCGCGTGGGCAATGGTGGGCACCGGCAATGCGGCCTTCGCGTTCAACTTCGCGCGGGTCGCGCAGGTCGATCAGCAGGGCCTCGCCCGATGCGGCCATGGCTTGCGCTTCTTGCGGCGTGACGGTGCGTACTTCCGCATTGGCCTCGTCCAGAAGCTGCTTGTAACCCTTTGTAATCGCCATGGTGACTCTCGCGTTCGTGTGGGGGCGAGTGTTGGCTGATGTTGCGATGGGGCGCAAGAGGCCAATGCCGCTGGCGAGCCTGGCAGCGGTCACCTTCCCGGTTCGGGTTTTCATTGCGCCGTGTCAAGGACAGTCGCCGCAACGGCAACAAGCGTCAGAACGAAGAACAGCAGGGAGAAGACCAGACGATCTGGATCTGCATCGATGGAAGCGGATTCGGGTGCGTGCATCGGCTCAGTGTAGACCTTGCAACCTTGCGTCGGGCATGGGCACCACTACCTATGTGGAGACGTCATCCCCGAGGCCCAGGCCATTCCGGCTTGCGTCGATCCCGAACCGCGCTCACACTTCCGTGCCGGGCAATGTCTTGATGGAGCAGCCTGCGATCTTCCAGGTTCCATTGGCTTGGCGCTCCAGCGTGTAGAGAGCTTCATAGGTCTTTCCGTCGGTGCCGCGAATGATCACCGTCTGCGTCGGGCGGCCATTTCCCGCATCCTTGAACTCGCCGAACTGGTAGCCGTTGTTGCGATGCACCGGCTGATAGCCGCGCTTCACCATTGCCATGAAGCTATCGACAGTCGGAAATGCGAACTGCACGATCGGCGCCGCATAGGAATAGGCCTCCACCTCCTGATCGGAGGAGAAGGCCTTGAGCTGGCCGGTGATCACCTCGCGAATCGCGGATTGCTCATCGGCGGCGCGGGGCGCGACGGAGAGCAGCGGAAGGCACAGGAGAAGCGCAAAGAAGAGTCGCAGCATGGCCAACACCCTTGTTTGGGTCATCTTACGCAGTTCACATGAGCGAGGATCAGTCTTTCGTATGAGAGAGTCATGCTGCGTTGCGGAAACGAAAAAATTTGTCATCCGTCTCTGCCGGTTATGCACAAACTTGTCGCACGGAATGTGATAAATCATTCCCGAATGGGAATAACGATTCAGCGGACCCATTGGTGAAGCCGTCGTCTTGCACAGCTCCGATGCGAAGCGTTATGCGTTTTCGGGAATTGCTCAATCCCTCATCTTTCCGCGTTACAAGTCCCTCAACACATTCGACATTCTGCCAACCCCCGCGCGCACCCGCTTGACGGATTCCCTTCGCAAGTTGATCATCAATTCCGGCACAACGTGTCCGGCGTTGCGGCTTCGCGTGTTCTCGCGCCCACAACGAACGGACAATGGGAGGAAATGAAATGCCAAAAGTCTCCATGAAAGTGAATGGAAAGGCCGTGAGCGGTGAGGTCGAAGGCCGCACGCTCCTGGTCGAGTTTATCCGCGAACATCTCGGCCTCACAGGCACGCATGTGGGCTGCGACACCAGCCAGTGCGGCGCATGCGTCGTGCATGTGGATGGCAAGGCGGTCAAGAGCTGCACCACGCTGGCTGCCGCTTGCGATGGCGCCGATGTCACCACCATCGAAGGCATTGCCAAGAACGGCGCGCTGCATCCCATGCAGGAAGCCTTCCGCGAGCATCACGGCTTGCAGTGCGGCTATTGCACCCCGGGCATGATCATGTCCGCCATCGACCTCGTGAAGCGCGAAGGCAAGAAGCTGGATGAAGACACCATCCGCCACGGCCTCGAAGGCAACATCTGCCGCTGCACGGGCTATCACAACATCGTCAAGGCCGTGCAGGCCGGCGCCGAGAAAATGTAAGGGAGATTGCGGAGATGACCGGAACCGGAGTTGGCGCCTCAGTCAAGCGCAAGGAAGATCAGCGGTTTCTCACTGGCAAGGGCCAGTACACCGATGACATCAACCTGAAGGACCAGACCTACGCCTATTTCGTGCGCAGCCCTCATGCGCATGCGACGATCAAGTCGATCAACACCAAGAAGGCTGCGGCCATGCCCGGCGTGCTTGGCGTTTTCACGGCAGAGCATGTGAAGGAAGACAAGATCGGCGGCCTCATCTGCGGCTGGATGATCCACTCGAAGGACGGCAGCCCCATGAAGGCCGGGCCGCATCCCATCCTCGCCGATGGCAAGGTCCGCTATGTCGGTGACCATGTCGCCGTCGTCGTGGCCGAAACGCGGGAGCAGGCAAAGGCCGCCGCTGCCGCCGTGCAGGTGAACTATGGCGTGCTGCCCCATAACGTGGACGCCGCCAAGGCGATGACCACCAAGGCGCAGGTGCATGATGTCGCCGCCGACAACCGCGTCTACAACTGGTCGATCGGTGATGAGGCGGCAACCGCCGCCGCGTTCAGGAACGCCGCTCATGTGACGACGCTCGACATCGTCAACAACCGCCTCATTCCCAATGCCATGGAACCGCGCGCCGCGATCGGTTCCTATGACACGGGCATGGATGCCTACACGCTCTACACCACCAGCCAGAATCCGCATGTTGCGCGTCTGGTGATCTCGGCCTTCCACGGCCTGTGCCCCGAACACAAGCTGCGCGTCATCGCGCCGGATGTGGGCGGCGGTTTCGGCTCGAAGATCTTCATCTATGCCGAAGAAGTGGTCTGCGTCTGGGTTTCGAAGCGCGTTGGTGGCCGTCCCGTGAAGTGGACGGCAGAGCGCACCGAGAGCTTCCTTGCCGATGCCCATGGCCGCGACCATGTCTCGAAGGCCGAGCTTGCCATGGATGCCAGCGGCAAGATCATCGGCCTGCGGACCCATACCACCGCCTCGATGGGTGCCTATCTCTCGACCTTCTCAAGCTGCGTGCCCACCTATCTTTATGCAACGCTGCTTTCAGGCCAATACAACATCCCCAACATCTATGCCGAAGTGGACGCGGTCTATACCAATACCGCGCCCGTTGACGCCTATCGCGGGGCAGGTCGTCCCGAAGCCACTTACCTGGTGGAGCGCCTGGTCGAGACGGCTGCGCGTGAACTGAAGATGGACCCGGCCGAATTCCGCCGGAAGAACTTCATCACCCAGTTCCCGCACCAGACCCCGGTGATCATGTGCTACGACGCGGGCGACTATGCCGCTTCGCTCGACAAGGCGCTGGAGATGTCCGACTACAAGGGC
>JAEUMJ010000055.1 GCA_016792865.1 Hyphomicrobiales bacterium
GACCGGCTCTTGCCACCGCTTGTCGCGGTCCAGAAGTAGTTCAGCACATGGGTGTGGAAGCCCACGCGCTCACCGGGCCTGAGTTCGATCCTCCACACCCGCACCGCATCCGTTTCCGAAAGCAGGCGCTGGCCGACCATGCCGTGACCTTCGCCCATGGCACGTTCCAGTTCGGCCTTTCGTGCAGCGTCGCTCATGTCTCGGCCTCCGCATAGAGAACCACCAGCGATGTGCAATCGAGCGGCATCACCGGGTTGGTGTAGATCATGCGCGTGTGCCTGCCACGTTCCCCGAACACGGTGTTGATCAGGTCGGAGGCGCCATTCAGGCACTTCGGGTGATCCTTGAAACTCTCATCCACGCCCATCGTGCCTTCCAGCCGGATGATGCGTTTCACCTTCGTCAGCGAACCCAGCGCATCGCGTAACTGGGCGATGGCATTGAGGCAGGAGAGCTGGCACGAGAGATAGCCGTCCTCTCCCGTAAGGTCCTTACCGATCTTGCCGACATAGGCGAGCTTGCCGTCGCGCCAAGGCAGGTTTCCCGAGGTCATCACGAGATTGCCCGTCACTGCCCATGGAACATAGTTTGCGACGGCAGCAGCCGGGGGCGGAAGCACCAGCCCCATGTCCTTGATGCGATCTTCCGGTGTCATCGTTCCTCCCCTTCCGCGCCGAGGTTATCACCGGCGGCAGCGGGTGCAAGCTGCCCCGCTGCATGGCCGCTGCGGCGGCCAGTGGCAGGGCAATCCGTGGCGACGGCAGCAACCGTTTCGCGGTGCTTGCCGCCGTCCCGCCACCCATGGCAAACACGGCGATCATGACCGTCACCTCACATGACCTCTTCACGCTCGCCTCCATCGGACTGGTACAGCTTCTTGCGGTGATTTCGCCGGGTCCATCATTCCTCATCACGGCGCGGACGGCGGTCGCGCGGTCGCGCATGGATGGCATCAAGGTGGCGCTGGGTCTTGGTGCGGGAACCGTGATCTGGGCGGGCGCGGCGCTCTTCGGCCTCAACGCGCTGTTTCACGCCATGCCGGTGCTCTTCATGATCATGAAGTTTGTCGGTGCGCTCTTTTTGCTGTGGATTGCCTACCAGATTTTCGTTCACGCCCGGACGCCGCTGAAACTGGAAGGTGAGGCAGGCGGCGGCAATCCCTTCCTCAAGGGTGTGCTGGTGCAGTTGAGCAACCCCAAGGTCATGGTGTTCTTCGGCTCAATCTTCATCGCCATGCTGCCTGCAAACCCGCCACTGTGGATGTTGCTGGCCCTGCTTGCCATCGTCTCGTTCAACGAAGTGTGGTGGTATTCAGTCGTGGCACTCTTCTTCGGCGCCGGTCCTGTGCGCGCCTTTTATCTGCGCGCGAAGACCTGGATCGATCGCATCACTGGCGTTTTTCTGGGTGGGCTTGGCTTGCGACTCCTGTGGAATGCCACAGTTTCGAAATAATTTTTTCACCGTTCCTTAAGCCTGAACGCCTAGGTTGGATGTCCCGGAGAATGTTGCGTCACACTTGTGCCGCAATGTGACCGAGAGTTCACCCCGGGACGGCACAATCACGGTTAGTTCACGACGCGGCAGCAATCGCGGCGTGGTGAGTGTGCAAAATGACGCCTTCGCCAACACAAAAGCAAAATCCGAATCCGAACCCCAAGGTTCATGATTTCAAGTCACGCTTCGGCGTGGTCCCCGACTCTCCACCCCCGAAACTCACGCGTCTCCAGGCCCGTCGCGCAAAGCGCAAGCGGGTGCGCATGGGCATGATCGCCTTTTCGGTCATGCTTGGCGTGGCGGGCGGTTCCGCCTTCCTCATCGCCCAGGATTTCGAGAGTTTCGCCTCGTTCTTCAAGCCTGCCGCGACGAACAGGACGCAGACTGCCGAAGCGCCGTCGCCATCACCGCCGCCATCCGTTCCGCTGAACAAGACGACCACGGAAGAGTCGCCCGTGCTGTTGCCGCAGGCTGCAACGCCGCCTTCGGCACCTGCTGCTCCGGCACCCGCGCCGACGCCGCCTGCAAGCGTGGCGACCGCGCCACCGCCACAGCCGGTCGCTCCTCCCGTGACGGTGCCGACCCCTCCGGTGGCGGTTGCGCCACCCGTGGCGGAGGCTCCGCCTGTCACGCCCGACCCGGAACCGGAAACATCAGCGATCGCGGAAGCACCGGCAGTCGAACCACCTGTCGTCGATACGCCTGACCCTGCGCCGGTGACGGCCCCGCAGCCGGCGGAAGCAGCAGCGGCGCCCGCGCAGCCTGTGCCGGCGGCTCCGCCACCGCAGCCCTTCGTGCCGAAGGTGGTGACGGCGGACGTGCCCTATCCGTCTCCGCCTGTCATTGCGGCAGACGGGACGAACCAGAATGTTCCCATCCAGCAGCAGGAGCAAAGCACGGCCTCCGACACGCAGATGGAGACCGTCGCACAGTCGGAGGTGCCGGTCGCGCCACAGGTTGCGCCACAGGTTGCAATGGCTGCTCCTGCCACGGCGCAGGACGCGCCGGTGGTCAAGCCGTCAGGTGGCGCACCCATGGTGCAGGGCCAGGTCTTCCGCGACTGCGAGAATTGTCCTGACCTCGTGGTGGTGTTGCCGCCGCAGGGCCTTCCGCAGGCGCAGATTGCGCGTGCCAAGATTCCCGCCGGTGCTGAACCGCTGAAGCCCTATGCCATCGGCCGCTTCGAAGTGACCTTCGATGACTGGGCCCGCTGCATGGCGGGCGGCGGCTGCACCTCGGAACCGGAGGATGCGGGCTGGGGTCGCAACACGCGGCCCGTGATCAATGTCTCTCATGATGACGCGGTGAAGCAGTACATCACCTGGCTCTCCGGCGTGACCGGCGCGCAGTATCGCCTGCCCAGCACGATCGAATGGGATTTCGCGGAGGAGGGTGGGGGCGTTGTTCCGGCCAGTGGCGTTCCGCTGATCGACAACCAAACCATTTGCCAGTCCGGCAATTATGTGTCCGGGCAAGCCTCGGGCCCACAGGAAGCATCGTGCAGCGACGGCTTCCCAACCACGGCCCCGGCAGGCTCCTTCAAGGGGAACGCCCTCGGCCTTCACGACATGCGTGGCAATGTCTGGGAATGGGTGTCGGATTGCTGGACCCCCGGCTTCACCTTCCGTGTGAAGGACAGCGAACGCGATTGCCGCAAGCGTCTCTTGCGTGGCGGCTCATGGTCAAGCCGCGCTGCACTCTCGGCAACACCGGCGCGTGGCTTCGACATGGCGACGCGCGCATCGAAATCGATCGGCTTCCGGGTGGCGCGTACGCTGCCCTGAGGCCCTTCCAACTGCACCTGACATTCCATCTTTCAGCGGAGACGATAACATGACACGCGCCCGACTTCTCGCCAGTGCGGCGACCTTGGCGTTCTCACTTGCGGCTGCGGTGCTGCCCACGGCAGCACAGGGCATCATTCCCGGACGTTCCCAGGCGGAAGACCTGAACGGCACATCGCTTGCGTCCATATCCAACATCACGCCGCAGGAACTGGCGACGGTTCAGCGCCTGCTCACCCGCCTTGGCTATCTCCCGACAGGCAACCCCAACAGGACGCTTGATGCCGCCACCGTCTCTGCCATCGCCAATCATCTCGCCGCTGCTGGCTGGCAGGGAAATGGTCCGAACCCGGAGCAATTGCTCCGTTCCCTGTTCGGTGCCGTCTGGGTGAAGGAAGGCTGGAGCACCGGTTCTGCGCCGGGCCAGCAGATCATGGTCGGCAAGGATGATGTCCGCCGCGCCCAGGATGCGCTGAAGCTGCTCGGCTCTGCGCCGGGTCCGGTGGACGGCATCTTCGGCCCCGCCACGCTCGCTGCGGTGGAAGGCTTCCAGGCCGAGAACGGCATCAAGGTGACGGGTCTTCTCACGCCCACCATGCTCAACAACATCCTGCGTGCCGCCGCCTTCGGAGCACGGACGCCAGCGGCGACCCTGCGCATCCTCTCTGCCGAAGGTGTCATCGATCCCGCCGCCCTGCAGGGCTTCGAGCAGGCCACCAACATGCGCGTCATCCAGGACACCTATACCAACTCGTCCGAGACGAAGCAGTTGCTGATGGCCGGTTCCGCCACCTATGACCTCATGGTGCAGGCAGGTGCCGAAATGCGTCAGGTGCTGGAAAAGCCGGACGCCGTGACGAAGATCGACCGCCTCAAGATTCCGAACACCCTGCGCCTCGACACGGCCTCGCAGATCTACACGGAGTCTCTTGACCCGCTGAACGAGCATTCCATCCCCTATCTCTGGGGCACGGTTGGCCTTGGCGTGAACAAGGAAAAGGTGATGGGCCTGGTGCCCGACGCACCGCTGAACAGCATGGCCCTGCTGCTGGACCCGAAATATGCCGCGACGCTTGCCACCTGCGGCATCGCCTTGATCGACGAGCCGATCGACGTCATCCCTTCGATCGTGAGCTATGTCGGCGGTGACTTCCGCAACGTCGGCATCACCGATCTGGAAGCAGTCGATCAGGCGCTTACGCAGATCAAGGACTATGTGCAGGTGGTGCCGAAGGCACAGTATGTGGATGGCCTTGCCAATGGCCGGTACTGCGCCAGCATCGGCTTCTCCGGCGACGTCTTGACGGCGCGCGAAGCTGCGAGGCTGAAGCAGACGGGCACCATCACCTATGCCGTGCCGAAGGAAGGCAGTGAACTCTGGTTCCAGTTGTTCGTGATTCCCAAGAACGCCAAGAACCAGGATGGGGCCCATGCGCTCATCGACTATTTCCTGAAACCGGAAGTGGCGGCAGCGGGCACCAAGGCGCTGCTCTACGCCAACACGGTGTGGGGATCGGGGCCGTTGCTGGAAGCCCGCCTGCTGGATGATCCGGGCCTCTATCCGCCGCGTGAAACCATGAACAAGCTGTCCATCCAGCCGCCGCTCTCGGCTGACGTGGAAGCGGAACTGAACCGCATCTGGTCGAAGCTGAAGAAAGGCTGAGAAGCGCCGGGGCCAACCCTGCTGATCCGATCAGGGTACGAAAACGGGGGATGACCGTTGTGGCTGCCATCCCCCGTTGGGCGTTGTTCCTCACCTCCCCAGAAAAGTCACAACGCTCGTCCTTGTCCCGGCTACTGGCTGGCCCAGACGATGCGGCCAAGGAAGCTCAGGTCTTCTGCTTGCAGGGTTATTTCCCGGTTGGGGTTTCCTCCCCGGATCAGCACGGTCTTGTCCTTGCCGTGGTGGACGAGGGTGCCGCCCAACAGGCCCGTAGCCTTGCTTTCGACCACGACACGATCCCCGAACTTCACGGGAACGTCCCTGGCGACCAGGAGAATGTCGCCATGCCTGTAGAGCGGCAGCATCGTGTTACCGTTCACCCCAACGGTCAGAAGCGTTTCGGCATTTGCGGGCAGTGGGGCAGCACCCTCTTTCATGAGTCCGTCCTTCTTCGCGATTCACGTTGGGCAATTTGCCCCTGCGCACCGGTGCGTCGCCATAGGCAGTGCTACCCATGGGTGGCGTTACCTATTGAGAGATCTGGTGGAGGGCCTAGGTTCGGGAGGCTGCAAACTTCTCCCGACGGAGTTCATTACAACACAGCAGCCCCCGGAGCCATGCGCCATTCCTGCCCGCCCCCCGCCGGGCGCATGGCTCCACCACTCCTCACTTCCGGTGCAGGCCGATATCCATCAGCAGGCTGATCAATTGCGGCAGCGATGTCGCTTCCATCTTGGCAAGGATGCTGGCGCGATGATGATCGACCGTGCGGTTGCTGATTCCAAGTTCACCTGCAATGGCAATGGTCGAATAGCCTTTGGCCACGAGTGCCGCGACTGACCGCTCGCGCGGTGAGAGCCTGGCATAGCGTTCAGCCACGCCCGACTTTCCTGCATGCTGCACCAAGGCCTGTTCGATCGAGGCGGCAAGCTTCTCGTCGTCGATCGGCTTCTCGATGAAATCATGCGCGCCGGATTTCACTGCCGTCACGGCCATGGCAATGTCGCCGTGACCGGACATGATGATGACCGGCGGTGCATCCTGCCGCGCCGCCAGCAGCTTCTGCGCTTCCAGGCCATCGATCCCCGGCATCCGCACGTCGAGCAGGATGAGGTCGGGCCGTTCCCGCCCCAATCCTTCAAGCAGGCCGTCCACGCCGTTGAACGTCCTGGCGTCATAGCCGTAGGTGTTGAGGATCGAGGTCAGGGAGGTGCAAATGCGCTCCTCGTCATCGGCAATGAAGATCAGTGGCCGCTTGCGGGTCATGCCGGGCCTGCTCCTTTCGTCACGTTGTGGGCGTAGGGCAGGGTGAAGCAGAAGCGTGTCCCGGCGCGGCTGGCGCTGTCATGCCAGAGTTCGCCTCCGTGGTTGGTGATGATCGACTTGCACAGCGACAACCCCAGTCCCAGTCCTTCGGGCTTGGTGGATTTGAGCGGAGCGAAGAGGTTCTGCCCGATGTGCGGTGAAACGCCGGGGCCGTTGTCGGTCACGCAGATTTCGGCGAAGCCGGGCCTGTCTCGTTCTGCTGCGATGGAGATCTCGCCGTTGGGTCGGCCTGCTTCGGCAATGGCGTCCCTGGCGTTGCGCACGAGGTTCAGGAGCACCTGCGCAATCTGGGTCCGGTTTGCCAGAACCGGTGGAAGGCCGTCGAAGCCGTTGATGTGGATCAGGATGTTCCCGCGCCGCAGTTCCGGCCCCATGAGGTCAATTGCCGTGCGGACCAGTTGCTCAAGCTGGAGGGGTGTTCGCTCGGCCTCTCCGCGCCGCAGGAATTCACGCATGTCGCGGATGGTGGAGGCGGCAGAGTCGATCTGCACCACGGCAGCATCGATGTCGGCCACGTCCTTTGCCCGGTCCCGGCGTGGCTGCTCCAGGCGGCGCTTCAGGGCGCGCACGTGGCTGCGTGCGGCGGAAAGCGGTTGCGCCAGTTCGTGAGAAACCGCCGCCACCATCTCGCTGGCCAGCGAGATGCGCGAGGCCCGCATCAGGGCATCCTCGCTGTCGCGGAGCCGGGTGAGGTATTCGACGCTTTCGAGATGGAGACGCTGGCGCTCGTCGATCACCGCCCCCAGCACTAGACCTGTCACCGAAAGGACAATCATGAGGAATTGCAGTTCCGCCACCGTGCCCGCGTTGTAGTCACGAATGCTCAGGACAAGGATCATGCTGCCGCTGGCGATCAGGGCCGCGAGAACCGCGCCCGTCGTGCCGTCGCGCAGCGCCATGGCGATGACCGGCACGAAGACGAGATAGAAGAACTTGAACTGATCCAGCCCCGGAAAGCCGAACACGGCAACACAGGTGACGATCAGCAGCGTCATCAGCAGCGTGCCGCCCCACCAGGCATTGCGCAGGAAGCCGGTGACGTTCCTGAAGGCGGGGAAATGCAGCAGAAGGGGAAAGACGGTAACGATCCCCACCATGTTTCCCACCGATACCGTCATGCCGAACCGCAGGATCTTGTACAGCGACCAGTCGGTGGCGAAAACGGCAATGGCCATCTGCAGGACGGCAGAGGCTGCCGTGGCAGCAAGGGCGGCCAGCACGAAGCGCGCCGCCGCCGTGCTGCCGGGCCTGGCAAGGCCCCCGAAGTGCTCGCGCGCCATCAGAATGACCCCGGCCATGGCTGTGGTATGCCCCGTGGCAATCATCAGGGTCCAGACCGGCGTGGAGAAGGGTGCCCAGATCGCGAGGCAGAGGAAATGGATGGCCCCCAGCAGGGGCACCGAGCGCCAGCCTGTGAAGTAGATGGCCGCCAGCGCCAGCCCCGCTTCCGGGTTCCATGGGGTCGAACCCGTTTCCGCAAGGCGGAAAACGTCGGATGTCCAATAGGTAAACATGTAAAGCGCAAGAAAGGCGGGGGTCAGGATCCACCAGTCTGCCGCCGTCAGGGCCTCGCGTCGCAAATCCCTTCACCTCCGTTTGCTGGCCCGCTGTGGACCGTCCGGTCAGTCTGGCATGGTCTGCCGCGCCGCACAAACAAAGTCGGCATGCCGACCGGGGTCACGCAGGGGCAGCCCCGCGTTTTGCCCGCTTGATTTGGCGTGCTCTCCCCGCTAAGGCGCGTGACGATAATCCAACAAAAGGGCATGGAATATGCGCGTTTATTACGACCGCGATGCGGATGTGAACCTCATCAAGGGCAAGAAGGTTGCCATCATCGGCTATGGTTCGCAGGGCCGCGCCCATGCGCTGAACCTGAAGGACTCCGGCGCCAAGGAACTGGCCGTCGGTCTCAAGGCCGGTTCGCCCACGGCCAAGAAGGTGGAGGCCGATGGCCTCAAGGTGATGACCGTCGCCGACGCTGCCAAGTGGGCCGACGTCATGATGATGGCCACGCCGGACGAACTCCAGGCCGATATCTACAACAAGGACATTGCGCCGAACATCCGCGACGGTGCCGCGATTGCGTTCGCCCATGGCCTCAACGTGCACTTCAATCTCATCGAACCGAAGAAGTCGGTTGACGTGATCATGATCGCGCCGAAGGGCCCTGGCCACACCGTGCGCGGCGAATACCAGAAGGGCGGCGGCGTGCCGTGCCTCATCGCCATTCACAACGACGCTTCGGGCAACGCCCATGACGTGGCCCTGTCCTACGCCTGCGGCGTTGGCGGTGGACGTTCCGGCATCATCGAAACGACATTCAAGGAAGAATGCGAAACCGATCTCTTCGGCGAGCAGGTGGTGCTCTGCGGCGGTCTCGTTGAGCTGATCCGCGCGGGCTTCGAAACCCTGGTGGAAGCCGGCTATGCCCCGGAGATGGCCTACTTCGAATGCCTGCACGAAGTGAAGCTCATCGTCGACCTGATCTATGAAGGCGGCATCGCCAACATGAACTACTCGATCTCCAACACGGCAGAGTGGGGCGAATATGTCACCGGCCCGCGCATCATCACCGATGCAACAAAGGCCGAGATGAAGAAGGTGCTGAGGGACATCCAGACCGGCAAGTTCACCTCGGAGTGGATGCAGGAATGGAAGTCGGGCGCGGCCCGCTTCAAGGGCATTCGCCGCGTGAACGACGCCCACCAGATCGAACAGGTCGGCGAAAAGCTCCGCGCCATGATGCCGTGGATCGCCAAGAACAA
>JAEUMJ010000149.1 GCA_016792865.1 Hyphomicrobiales bacterium
GCGGCCATGCATGATCATGAGATCCAGCGGCACGGGCAGCGTCGATTCAAAGCCGTGCATCACCATGCCGAGGCTGTCGCCCACCAGCAGGAAATCCACATGCTTGTCGGCAATGGCCGCGGTGTGGGCGTGATACGAGGTCAGCGACACGATCGGCGCTCCGCCCTTCCGGGCACGAATGTCTGGTGCGGTGGTGCGCTTCTGTGGCGTGTGCTGGGACATGGTGTTGTTACCTTATCCCGAGGGCCCTTCACCCGGCAAGAAGGGCCGGGCCAATTCGGGAAACTGCTTAACGGGCCGGACTAGCGGCTGAAGCTCGCCAGATCGATGACCGGCACCCCGACCACGACACCGTGGAGCTGTGCCATCAAGGCATAGAGCGCCACGCCGAAGAGCACCGACATGAAGTTATGGCCTTGCCGCTCCACGCCGGGTTCCCGCACCGTGAGGCGGGAGGCGAGAAAGGCATGCAGCAGGGCAGCGAAAGCCAGACCGGCGATGAAAATCACGGTCCGCGCCTCGCCGTTTGCCAGTAGATGCCCCAAGGCCCAGAACATGACCGCAATCGCCATGGGATAGCGCAGGGTGTTGCGCCACGAGCCGCGGGCCAGGAAGATGCCCACAAAGATGAAAGCGATCAGTGTAAGGAGGAAATTGGCGTGGCGCCCCCAGAGCGGCGGATCATAGAGATTGTCACCACCGGCATTGCGCATGGCCCAGATGCAGGCCACCAGCAGCACAAGCGAAGCCGTGCCGTAGACAGCGCCATAGGCCCGGCCGAGGGCGGACCGGGCGGCGGCCCTGGCGCGCGGAATGGCAGGAATGACATGAACTGCGGTGAAGAGGATCAGGAGGACAACAAGGAGGAACATCAGACGACGGGGACCTGCAGGATATAGGGATGGAAGCCGAAGAGAAGGACACCATACACCAATGCTCCGCCCACGACAGCAGTGATATCCGAGCGCAAGCTGGGCTGGTGCGCGGGAACCTTGCCGCGGGCAAGACTGAGAACGATGTCGAAGATTGCAATCACAAGGAGCGAACCGAAGATCACCACCACCACCGTCTCCCCGTTGGCGAGAAGGTGCCCGGCAGACCATAAGGCCACGCCCAGCGACATCGGATGTTTCACGATACTCTTGATGTGGCCCTTGCCATGAGAGGCCGCGATCAGGATGAAGCCGAGCAGCGTGAGCAGCATGGTGATGTGCCGCGCCCCTGCCATCGGCTCGTACAGGAGGGAGCCGCCTGCGGCACGGCCATCAAGATACGCAAGGGCCAGCAGGACAACACCGGCGAGGGCAACGAGAGAGTAGGCGCCGCGCCACGGCCCTGGGCCGAGCCGTGATTTCAGTCCGTCCCGGACGACCGGAAGCAGCGTCGAAAACAGATGGGGGCCTGCGAACATCACCACACCGAGCCATAATTTCCACATGCCAAATCTCCTCAAATTTATTGGCGAATTTGAATCAGAACGTCTGCCACGAAATCGGCACAACCTCTCTCAAATACTTCAAAGGTACGCAATTACCGCATGTACTGATCGGAGGCGGCATGTTAAGGGGACAGCCGATCACACTTTGGGGTGATTCAAAGAGGTTAATGTTTTCAGGGGTTTAATCATATGAAGCCAACACTCATTTTGGTCGGTGCCGATAAGGGCGGCGTCGGCAAGACGACGGTCGCCCGCGCCTTGCTGGATTATTTCGCGCGCAAGAACGTGCTGGTCCGTGCCTTCGACACGGAAAATCCGCGCGGCTCCCTGCATCGCTTCTACCCGTCGATCACCGAGATCATCGACCTCGGAAACGTCGCCAACCAGATGCGCATTCTTGATACCATGGAAACGGCGAACGTGCCCCTGACCGTGGTGGACCTGAAGGCTGGCAACCTCTCCTACTCGCTCGACCTGTTCGACCGCATCGGCGTGCTTGAAGCCGCCCGCAACGGCATGTTCAATCTCGGCCTCTTCCACGTGGTTGGGCCATCCATCGCTTCGCTCGACGAAATCGGCGAGATCGCCAGGTATCTTCCGGGCATGGAATATGTCGTGTGCCGCAACTTCATCAACGAAACGAATTTCTTCGAGTGGGATGAAGCAACCTATCGCAAGTATTTTGCGCAACTCACCAAGACGCAGGAAATCAACCTGCCGAAGCTCAACGAGATGGCCTATGAGCAGGTCGATGTCGCCGGTGTGACCTTCAAGGATTTCATCGACAATCGCGCCGCCGATGGAAGCCAGGGCAAGTTCTCCTTCGTGCTGCGCGGCTATGTCCGCAAGTGGTGCGCCGAGATCGACGCCGAATTCCAGCATGTGAAGATGTTGCAGGACGTGCTGACGGGTTCCCGTTGACCCGACAGCACATGAATTAAGAGGCGATCAACGTGGCCACCAGCCCCACGGTACACGTTGTTTGTTCAGACCAGCACCGCAACGGCAAGACACTGCTCGCGCGGGTGCTGGTTGATTTTCTCGTGCTCGACGGGCGTGATCCCTTCTGCATCGACACCGACGCTCCGGACTGCCCGCTCCGCACCTACTTTCCGGGCCGCACGGCCCTTGCGGATCTTGCCGCCATCCAGGGGCAGATGAAGCTTTTCGATACGATCCTTGCCTCGCATGGGCGCGACTATGTGATCGACCTTCCGGCCCGCCATACCGAACGCTTCTTCCAGGCCGCGCGTGATCTCGATTTCTTCAACGAGTGCAGGAAGCTCGGCTTCCGCATCTTTGTCTTCTTCGTTGTGGACAACAGTTTCCCCTCGCTGAAGGCCGCCTATGCCTTGCGCGAGGAAAAGGGCATCGACCTGTTCGTCCCCGTACGCAACATGATGGTGCGCAGCATGTGGCCCGAGAATGAGGGGGCCTTGACCATACCGTTCCTCGCCGCCCCCATTGCATCGGCGATCTCGAACCGCCGCTTCTCGCTGCGCGAGTTCGTGAACGGCGATCCGCAGGGCCTGGCGCCGGACATGGTGGTCCTGCTCCAGACTTTCCTTTACGACGTGCTCAACAGCCTGAGCGGACTTGAGCCGATGCAGGCGATCGACGGGCCTCCCGACACGCCGCTCTTGCCCGACGCCTGAGGCCTACCTCCTCAGCCCTGTACGCAGCGGCCATTCTTGTCGCGGAACATGCCATCCGGACAATCATCCTGCCCGCCCTGGTTCAGGCTCCGCTTTCGCGGGATCAACTGCTGCAACATTTCCGGATCGATCTGCGGCTTGAGACGGCGGATCGTTGGCGGCTCGTCGAAGTCGGCACCGTCATCCTGCGGATCAAAGGTCGGATCCGGGCGGCGGATGCGTTCGCACTGCTGGCTGCGCTTGTTGTAGATCATGCCGTCCGGGCAAGCGCGGGGCAGCAGCGGCCTGATGCGCTCGCAGCCACCATCGCCGTCGGGGCGGAAGCCCTTCGGGCAGAGCGGCTCATCCGGCAGACGGATGCAATCGCCCTTCTTGGTGCGCACGAAGCCTTCGGGGCATTGGCGCTGGATGGTGACGCAGCGTCCATCGGCATTGCGCCGCGTGCCCTGCTTGCAGATTTCCACGCAGCGGCCCTTGAACGGCTCCAGGCCCCTGGCGCAGCCTTGGCGCTCCGGCACGCAGCGGCCATTCGCATCGCGCTTCAGGCCCTGCTTGCAGATGTCCACGCACTGTCCGTTGACCTCCTCCTGGCCCTGGCGGCAGCCTTCATCAACTGGCATGCAGCGGCCATTCTCGTCGCGCTCTTCATTGGCGCCACAAGGCGGCACGCACTGCCCACGCACGCGAACCTGATTGTCCGGGCACTTGTTGTCCGGCGGCTGGCAATTGCCATTGTCATCGCGCTTGTAATCATAAGGGCACTCCGGATCACGGCAGCGACCGCGAATGTCCGGGTACTGACCATCAGGGCAGAGTTGCGGCACGCAATAGCCATAGCGGTCACGCTGGGTTCCCGGCTCGCAAACCGGAACACAACGGCCGTTGTCATTGGTGAAGCCCTCTTCGCAGGTTGGCGGCGGCGGCACGCAACGGGTGGGGTAGCGAATGTCGCGATAGGTTCCGGGGGGACACTGCGGCAGGCACACCCAGCGGTAAGTGGTTGGCCAATCACCTTGCGGCACGCACTTTCCGGTGCGCAGGTCGCGCGTGTAGCCCTGCTGGCATTCGCGGCCATAGGCGAAGGTGCAGCGACCATTCTCGTCACGATAGAAATTGTCCGGGCATTGGAATTCGCAGCGACCCGTTTCGGATGAATACTCCATGCCGTCAGGGCAGTTGCCGTTGTTGCGCATCTGGTCATAGTCGGGAATGCAGCGATCAGGATTGCGCAGGTCGCGCACATAGTTTTCCGGGCATTCCGGCAGGGGAACCTGATCATAGCCCTCAGGGCAGCCATGCTGGCATGGAGGCAGGCACAATCCGGGAATGCCGGGGTAGCGGATGAAACCGGACGGACAATCGGGGAGGCAATAATCGTCGTAAAGGCGGAAGCCTGCCGGACACGTCGGCTGACTGCTCCCGCATGAGCCACCGCAACAGCCGCACGTCGGACAGCCGCAGGACTGGCTTTGCTGGAAGCACATCTTTGCGTCTTCGGCAAAAGCGGGAGTCACGGGCTGGAGCGTGAGGTCAAGCACCAGCCACAAGCTTGTTAACAGGAACAGAAACTGCGCTGACCGCATCAGCGCACGCCCGACGACCCCAATCATGCCTCTAGCCCTCCGGACCAAGGCCCCCACGTAAACGCTAACAGAGAATGACCTGCGCCGGAAGTCCCTCACGCCGCACTGCGGCAAAGGTGAACGAACCGGCTCACATCCTGTTGTAATGATCCACCAACTGGTTGTAGTCGCGGATGAGGCGCGGCTGCGATCCGTCCACCATCCAGCCCGCCCCCGGCTGGCTCAACATCATCCGGTCGCCCTCGCTGAAGCCCTCCTTGTCGCGGACACGACGCATCAGGCCCTTGGCCGTCACCAGCACTTCCTTGGCACTGCTGATGTAGAAGCTGTCGATCTTGCCGTCACCCTCACCCGCATTGAAGGCCTCCAGGTCTTTCACCGCCTTCTCGTAAACCGCCACCTGATCCTGCACCTTGGGCAAGTCCATCTTGCTCATCTCGACATCGGTTTCGAGACGCACCAGCGACTTGGCCTGAAGGAACGTGTTCATGATGTGGTAGCGCGCCTTCCGCCCCTCCTGCTTCTCGACCTTGGCCAGTTCCACAAGCTGCCGCTCGTCGCCGATCCTTCCGACAATGGCCCGCAAGTCGCCATCGGCCTTGCCGAAGCTGTCCCATGCCGCCAGCAGCGCGGAATGCATCTCCCGCCCCTTGGCAAACTTGTCGTCCTTGTAGTTTTCCTGCTCGTAATAATCGTCCGCGTCCTTCAGCATCGGCTCCAGGGTCTGCACCGCCTTCACATATGCCTCGCTGGCACGCTCCAGTTCCGCATGTGCCGGGGCCACGGCCTTCGCTTCCGCGACTCCCTTGGCGCAGTCGTCCGTTTCATAAATCGTGTAGAGGCCCAGCACATTGCGCGGCTTGGCTTTCATCTTTGCCTTGTCGCCGGCCCAATCCACATAGCGGGCGCGTGAATCATAGGCACGGTCTGACAGGCGATTGATGCAGGCAATCGCCGCTTCCAGTTTCCTGCCGATGGCGGCATCGGCTTCATCGGATTGCGCCCGCGCGGGCGACGCCGCCACAAGCAACGACAGTCCGGCAGCGGCAAGACATGTGGCAAGGAATGGGGAAAAGGACAGGCGCATAGTCACCTCTGCGAAACCAGCGGTTACGTGATCGCCCCTCCCATACAGACTATGGCCTTTTCACCGGCTTGGCAACGCAAGGCCGGTCGCTCACTCCCATTCGATGGTGCCGGGAGGCTTCGAGGTCACATCATAGACCACACGGGAAACACCCTTCACCTCGTTGATGATGCGGGTCGCCGTCCGGCCCAGGAAGCCCATGTCGAAGGGATAGAAATCCGCCGTCATGCCATCCACCGATGTCACGGCACGCAGGGCCAGCACGCGATCATAGGTTCTGCCATCGCCCATCACACCGACGGTCTGCACCGGAAGCAGGACAGCAAAGGCCTGCCAGATGACATCGTAGAGTCCGGCCTTCCTGATCTCGTCGAGATAAATCGCGTCAGCCTTGCGAAGGATGTCGAGCTTCTCGCGCGTGACGCCACCGGGCAGCCGGATGGCAAGGCCGGGACCGGGGAAGGGATGACGGCCGACAAATTTCTGAGGCAGGCCAAGCTCGTAACCAAGTTTCCGCACCTCATCCTTGAAGAGTTCGCGGAGCGGTTCCACGAGCTTCATGTTCATGCGTGCGGGCAGCCCGCCGACATTGTGATGCGACTTAATGGTGACGGACGGCCCGCCGGTGAACGAGACGCTTTCGATCACATCAGGATAGAGCGTTCCCTGCGCCAGGAAATCAGCGCCACCCAGCTTCTTCGCTTCCCGCTCGAAAACATCGATGAAGAGCTTGCCGATGGTCTTGCGCTTCTTTTCCGGGTCCATCTCTCCGTCCAGGGCGGATATGAATTCGTCACTCGCATCCACATGCACGAGCTGGAGGTTGTAGTGCTCGCGGAACATCGACACGACATCGGCGGCCTCGTTCTGGCGCATGAGGCCGTGATCGACGAGAACGCAGGTCAGTTGGTCGCCCACCGCCTCATGGATGAGCAAGGCGGCGACGGAAGAATCCACGCCGCCGGACAGGCCGCAAAGCACCCTGCCCTTCCCCACCTGCGCACGAATGCGCTCGATCGCCTCCTGCCGGAAGGCTGCCATGGTCCAGTCACCCTTGCAGCCTGCGATGTTCATGACGAAATTGCGGATGAGCTTCGCACCGTCCGGGGTGTGAACCACTTCCGGATGGAACATGGTGGTGTAGATGCGCCGTGCCTCGTCCGAGGCAATGGCGAAGGGCGCGTTTTCCGAAACCGCCTTCACGGTGAAGCCCTCCGGCAGCTTCGTCACCCGGTCGCCATGGCTCATCCACACCGGGTGGCGCTCGCCCACCTTCCACAAGCCATCGAACAGGGCACTGGGAGCCTTCACCTCGATATCGGCGCGCCCGAACTCGGCCGCGTGGCCGCCTTCGACAATGCCCCCCAACTGCACGGCTGTGGTTTGCTGGCCGTAACAGATGGCGAGAACAGGCAGGCCCGACTCGAAAACCACCTTGGGGGCGCGGGGCGAGCCGTCCCGCGTCACCGAGTCCGGTCCGCCCGACAGGATCACCGCCTTGGGCTTCATGCGATGGAAGGCTGCCTCGGCGCTCTGGAAAGGGATGATCTCGGAATAGACACCCATTTCACGCACCCGCCTGCCGATGAGCTGGGTAACCTGGGAACCGAAGTCGATGATGAGGATCTGGTCGTGGTGGGCTGTCATGCGGGGCGGATAAGGCAAGCCGCCGGAGTCTGCAAGTCCACTCTCACAGGCCCGTCGCGACATCCCACAGGAGTTTGACGTTCAGGGCGATGATGATGGCCCCGATCACCCCCGACACCGCCGTGAGCCAAAGGGGAGCCACGAGAGCACCCATTTTCGCCCGGTCGCGGGTGAACATGACGAGCGGCACGATGGCAAAGGGAAGCTGGAAGGCGAGGATCACCTGGCTGAGAATGAGCAGCATCCCGGTTCCTTCCGCACCGTAATAGAGCGTCACGCCCGCCGCCGGAACGATGGCGACCATGCGGGTGATGAGGCGGCGGAGCCAGGCCGGAAGCCGGAAATTGAGGAAGCCTTCCATCACGATCTGGCCGGCCAGGGTTGCCGTGACGGTGGAACTGAGGCCGCAGCAGAGCAGCGCAATGGCAAAGAGCTTCGGCGCAAGAAGCGACCCGACCAGCGGCTCCAGCATGCCATGGGCTTGCGTGAGGTCACTCACGTTCACATGCCCTGCCTTGTGGAAGGTGGCCGCGGCCAGAATGAGGATCGAAGCATTGACCAGAAGGGCCAGCATCAGTGCCACGGTGGAATCCACGGTGGCGAAAGTCAGGGCCTGGCGCTTTTCCGCGTCGCTCTTGCCGAAGGCACGGGTCTGAACGATGCCGGAATGGAGATAGAGATTATGCGGCATGACGGTGGCGCCGATGATGCCCAGCGCAAGGTAGAGCATGTCCGGATTGCGGACGATTTCCGTTGTCGGCGCAAAGCCGCGGATGACCGCGCCCCATTCGGGATCAGCGAGGGCAATCTGGGCAAAGAAGCAGGCGAAGATGACCGCGAGCAGCCCCACGATGAAGGCTTCCACGTAGCGGAAGCCGAAGCGTTGAAGCAGCAGGACCAGGAAAACATCCAGCGCCGTGATGATGACGCCCAGTTCAAGCGGAATGCCAAAAAGAAGGTTGAGGCCGATGGCTGTGCCGACCACCTCCGCGATGTCGGTGGCAATGATGGCGATCTCAGCGAAAATCCACAGCACGAAGGACACGGGCTTCGAGAAGGCGTCGCGGCAGGCCTGCGCAAGGTCACGCCCCGATGCCACTGCAAGACGGGCGCACAACGATTGCAGGATGATCGCCATGATATTCGACATGAGCGCGACGACCAGCAGGGTGTAACCGAAGCTGGCGCCGCCTGCGATGGAGGTGGCCCAGTTGCCCGGGTCCATGTAGCCCACGGACACGAGATAGCCCGGCCCCACGAAGGCCAGGGCGCGGCGGAACCAGTTGCCGGAATTCCGGACCGGGATGCTGCGGAATACGTCCGAAAGCGAGGGTTCACCGCGCCGGTGTTGCCAGCCCTTCGAGAGTCCGTTCTCGGTTGCGTCCGTCATGGGTTTAGCCTTTGCTAAAAGTCGAATTTAGCATTGGCTAAACCTCTGTCAATGGTCTAGATTGGCCGAATAGCTGACGTGTTGATTTCCGATGGCTGGCAAGACCCGACAAAGCAAAGCAAAGTTGCAATCCGCAGCATTCCGGCGAACCCGTTCCGATCACTCGAAGGAACTGGCGGCGGACTACGTGGAGTTGATCGCCGACCTGATTGACGAGCGTGGCTCTGCGCGCGGAACCGACGTGGCGCTTCGCCTTGGCGTCGCCAATGCAACCGTCGTGAAAATGCTGAAACGCCTGCAGGACATGGGCCTCGTCACGCAGGAACCTTACCGCCCCATCGCGCTGACCGGTGAGGGATGGGAAATGGCCGAAACAGGCCGCAAGAAACACCAGATCGTGGAACGCTTCCTGCTCGCGCTTGGCGTCGGGGAGGAAACCGCACGGATCGATTCCGAGGGTATCGAACACCATGTCAGCGACGAAACCCTGCGGGCCATGGGCCGCTTTCTGGCGCGCCAGATTTCCTGAAAGAAGAGTATTGAAATGCGCAAGTTCCTTTTGATCGCCACCCTGCTTGCCGCCACCCCTGCCCTGGCACAGGACGCGGCGCTGAATTTCAACATCGGCAAGTTGTGCGCCTGGCAGCACGAAAACAATTCGATGGATGTTGCCGAATGCACCGCGATGGAAAAAGCCGCCCAGCAGGATGTGGCCACACTGGAAGCAACTGCCGACGCCGGGCGCAAGGAAGAGTGCGTGGCAGAAGCCCGCAACTATTCCGGCGACTCCGGCTTCGCGAGCTTTACCGTTTATGCAAGCTGCCTGAAGAGCGGCCCCGGCGGCCTCTGATCACTTGCGGTCCGGCTTGCCGTTCAGCACCAGCATGAGGGCAAGGACGGAATACATGAAGGTTTCCCGCCACATGATCGGCAGGTAACCGTCCCAGAGTGATTCCGCCTCACCGAACAGGAATGCCGTCACGGCCGCATTGCGCGGCGAGGTGAAGCCACCCGCAGCAGCAATGAACAGCACCTTGATGCCGTAGCTCAGCCCGGCGCCGAAGCTCATGTTGCCGATATAGAGAAGCGTCAGCAGTCCGCCAGCCATGGCAATGAGACCGGAAGCGAGGGCGGTGAATGACACGACCTTCGCAACATCGGTGCCCAGCAGTGCAGCGGCCACCGGCTCTTCCGCCACGGCCCGGATGCAGCGCCCCGCCGACGTGGATGTGAGCACATATTCGCAGACGCCGAGCAACAGCAGCATGGCGGGAATGTTGATCACCTGCACAAGTGAGATCTGTGCGCCCATGCCAAGACTGAAGGTGGTGGTGGTCAGCGGCGGCAGCCACATGTCGCGGCCTTCCGCACCGATGTGAACCCCCTCCATGAGAACGATGGCAATCGCCAGCGTGGTGACGATCATGGCGTTGGGCGAGCGTTGCGCAAAGCGCGGCACGACGACAAACGAGAAGGCGGCCAGCACCGCTGCCGAGAGCAGAAGCGCAGCGGCAAGCCCGAAGGAAACCGAGGAGACGAAGGTGAAGATCAGCCCGTTGTAGGCAAGGTTGGTGCCCAGAACCATCACCTGCCCGGAAAAGGCGAACAATGACCCATGCGCGAGGTTGGGACGGGGAACAACCTGGAAGAGCAGCACATAGCTGTAGGCCAGAAGGGCATAGACCATTCCGTTGTGCAAACCACCCGCCACGATCTGGTAAAGATAGTCCACGCTGTCAGTTGCCCCTGCCCTTGCCCATTAACGGAATCGGGATGTAAATCCAATCATGCGCTTCCTCACGAGCTTTGCAGTCCTGTGTGCCACCCTCGTCACGCTGGCGGCCTGCACCGACGAAAACCGCATCAGCTATCTCGATCTTCAGGGCCGCGTCTTCATCTTCAATCCCCGGCTTGCGACGGCAACCTATGTTGTGACGCTGGCCGTGCGCAAGGCTCCGCCTGCCGGTTCAAAGGCGGTTGCGACCTTCGACAACCCTGCCGGTGGCGAACCGCTCAGGTCAGAACAGAAGGTGCGCGACGGCCAGGCGCGGATCGATTTCGAAAGCGAGCCGCTGCAATGCGTCAGGAAGGGGCGGACCTACCATTTCAGCGTCACGCTGTTCGATGCGGCGGGCAAGGAATTGCAGACCGTGAAATCCGAAATCACCTCGACGCTGGATCAATCCATCCTGCCGCCCGCACCACTGGTGATCGGCCCGGCCTACGAGAAAAACCCGGCCCTGGAGGAAACAACAGCCAAGGACGCGCTGCGCCAACGGCAGAAATGCCCCGCCTGACTCACACCCGCTGCAACAAGGCCACGAAGAAGCCGTCGGTCTGGTGCCGGCGCGGCGTGAGAAGCAGGGTGTCGGTGTTCCCGTCGGCGGAAGGAGGCGCATCACCCGCAAGCGTCGATGCCGCCCATGCCTTCGCCGTGGGAATGATCCTGAAATCCGTGTTACGGGAGAGGAACCACATCACCTGATCGACATTCTCTTCCGGCAGCACCGAGCAGGTGAAATAGGCCAGACGCCCACCCTTCTTCAC